>CAZHNZ010000017.1:0-44231 GCA_964534355.1 uncultured Parabacteroides sp. | reverse complement strand
CTGTTATTATATGTTTTTTAACTTTCAGCGATGGGTTGACTGCAAGATGGGTTAAAAGCACTAAACTTTCAACTGAAAACAAAATTTATTTAATGCTCTGACAAAAATGGCAAATAAAACAACGTAGAACTGTACCGGTTGCTATGAGAGAAGTATAAATGGGGTGTTTGTTTATGTATTCACCGGGTGACTTGGAGTCATCCGGTGAATTGCCAGCATATAGATGCAAAAAAGCGGCAAACCGATTCGGAATGCCGCTTTATATGGAATGCGAACTTACATTATTTCATTTAATCAATTATTTCACAGGCACATAACCCACCTGAGCAACAATCTTCTGACCTTCGGCTGACAGGATGAAATCAACGAATGGTTTTGATTTGGCTTCGGCTTTCTTGTCGATGTAGAAATACAGGGGGCGAATAATCGGATATGATTTATTCAAAGCATTTTCTTCTGACGGCTCAACAAAATTCTTGCCATCAAATGATACATGCAATGCTTTCACATCTTTGTTGAGGTAAGCCAATCCAACATAACCAATAGCCCCTTTTGTCTGACCAACAGACTGCATGATAGCCCCTGTGGCAGGTAAGCTCAGTATGTTGCTGGCGTAATTCTTATTTTTCATAATGTGCTCTTTGAAAAATTCGTAAGTACCCGAACTTGATTCACGCGAGTAAGCGATAATTTTGAGATCCTGACCACCTACTTCTTTCCAATTCTTGATTTTACCGGTGAAGATGCCTTCGAGCTGAGCACGGTTCAACTGCGAAACAGGATTGCCCGGATTTACCACCACTGCCAACGCATCGTAAGCAATAATTTTTTCGGTCACAGCTTTGCCGGCTTCCTGACATTTAATCTTCTCATCGAATTTCATTTTACGTGATGACATGGCAATCTCGGTTGTTCCATCGAGTAATGCAGCAATACCTACACCACTACCACCACCAACAACAGTAACAGAGCCTCTGGTTTTCTTCATAAACGACTCGGCCTCTTTTTGTGCCAATGGCAACACGGTATCGCTACCTTTTAATTTCTGAGCTTGTGTAGACACTGCAATTGTGCAAACCATCAAAACTGATAATGCTAACTTTTTCATATTGTTTCTTTTTATTTATTCGTTAAATATTTTTATTGCTTAGAATTTGTATTGAACACGCAGGGTGAATACATTGTCTTTCAGATCAGCCTTGTAATTTGTTACTTTTGTTTTCTCATTAGTTACGAAATCATAATAAGCCATGATTCTGACATTGTTATTCATACGATATAAATAACCAATACCAAAAGTGGAATAAGCCATATCCGTTTTATTAGTTTTTACCGAAACACCTGTAACAGCTGTACCTGAACCAATATCTGTCTTTGAAACAGCAGTATTAGGATCGTACCAATCATATTTTACTTCAATACTATGTTTTGTATCTGCAATATCCTGAATCAAATGAATATATCCACCTTGAAAATCACGAATATAAGTTCCGGCACCATAGATATCAGTAGCAGGATCAGTAGTGGCTGTATTAGCAGAAGTGTATCCGGGTAGGTTTCCTGATTTTGGGCTTGAAGAAGAACCACTTGTTCCGGGTTGTGTACCTGTAATATACTCTGCTCTAATATTTGTTAAACCAAAAAATGAACTAACACTGACCTGTCCATCAACACCAAAATATTGACGCTTAGCAAAACTATTTTTATTAGTCGAAGTATTATCTAATTTGAATAACCCATTTTCCATAGTATAAACATTTGCAGTCGACTGCGAAACAAAACCGTTATACCCTGAAACACCTAATCCAATTTTCACATTTCCAATGGCTTTATTAAATGATAAATGGCCGATAAAATCTTTTTTACTGTCATTATCCTGATAAATTCCATTTCCTGCAAATAAACCGGCCTCTAATTTAAGCACATTGAGAGGGGATGTTTTTGGTGCCTGAATGACCAACATTGCACCTAAATCGCGCTCGTCCGGGAAAAGTGTTTGAAAAACACGGCTTCTTTCAGGTGACTCACGACGAGAAGATGAATATGAAATTTCATACCCAAACGGTCTGTCAAAAACACCACCTTTTACAGCTGCATATCCAACCCATGGATCTAAAACATTGAGATAAGCATCTTTCAGTGATAACCCTTTTTCTGACAAGTCAAATTGCAAAACACCCTGACATCCAAAATCTTCATACGCAACTTTGATTCGACCTCTACGTATACCAAAACGATTCATATCCAAAGTTTCAGTGGGCGACTTCGCCATACCTACTTTCATATCCTGAGAAGCTTTTCCGGCAGAATCAATTTGACTTGTTTGCCATTGTGCCTGAACATAGCCACTGATTTTAAGTTTTTTACCGGATGTTGCCGCATCTTCGAGCAAAGAAACACGTTGATTGAGTTGTTCTACCGGATTTTCTTCCTGAGCAAATGCCACGGTCGAAAGGAACATACCGGAAAGCAATACGAATGATGTTTTCAGTTTCATACAAAATTTAGTTTTAGTTTTCTGATGCAAAGTAACGATATCGATATTACACAACTTTGCCAATTGTATTACATTCTTATTACATCGTATAAAAAGAGAAATTTTATGACCAAAACAGAATTGCTATACATTATATATAAGGGATAAAAATGGGCTGATTCCATAAAAAAAAGTAAATTGGAACAACGGAAATTTTTGTAACAGGTTTGTAACATTTCTTTCACGCATACTTAATATAACAATTGTTTCTTTGCATTGTTTTATGAGATATAGCATTGAACTATAATATTTAAGCTACTACAAACAGACAACACGATGAAAAGATTTTTCGAAAAACTGGCGGAAGGCGTTTTGCTACTAAGTGGAAGTGTGACAAGCATTACCATTTTGTTGATTGTATTATTTCTGTTCACAGAGGCCTTTGGTCTGTTTAAAAGTCCGGTAATTGAAGAAGGATACGTCATTGCATTAAACAAATCAAATCCGGTAAAAAAACTCACTTCGTACGAGATTAAGCAGATTTTTGATGCCGAAATTACCAACTGGTCCGAAATAGGCGGAAAGAATATGCCTATCGAAGTGGTTCGGTTGAGCGACCTGACCAATTACTACTCGGAAGAGGAATTGGGGGCAGAGTTTGAGAACATCCCCGCCAAATCGAGTGAACTGACCGCAAAAACACCCGGTATCGTGCTGTTTTTACCCAAACAATACATTGCTAAAAACTTCAACGGCGTGCTTCTGGATCACGAAACGATGCGCCCCGGCGATTTCTTCGGGGGCAAAGAGTGGTATCCCACCGCCACCCCGTCGGCTCAGTTCGGGCTATTGCCACTTATACTCGGCACCATCTGGGTCAGTTTGTTTGCCATCGCACTATCGTTGCCTTTCGGACTGGCAGTAGCTGTATATCTGGCTGAAATCGCCTCGATGCGGGTACGCAACATACTGAAACCAATGATTGAACTTCTGGCCGGTATTCCTTCGGTTGTTTACGGATTCTTTGGTCTGGTTGTGATTGTTCCGTTTTTGCAAGAGAGTTTCGGTCTGGCTGTGGGTGAAACCGCCCTGGCCGGAAGTATCGTATTGGCCATCATGGCATTGCCTACCATTATCACCGTGGCCGAAGATGCAATGCGCACCACCCCACGGGCAATGAAAGAAGCTAGTCTGGCACTTGGTGCCACACAATGGCAAACCATTTATAAAGTGATTATTCCCTATGCAAAATCGGGGATTACCTCTGCCGCGGTGCTGGGTATTGGCCGCGCGATAGGCGAAACAATGGCTGTGCTTATGGTGACCGGTAATGCGGCAGTAATACCACATACTCTGCTGGAACCTGTTCGTACCATCCCTGCCACCATTGCCGCAGAACTGGGCGAGGCACCCAACGGGAGTGCACACTACGAAGCACTTTTTGCACTCGGCGCCATTCTGTTTCTCATCACAATGATCATCAGTATCAGTGTTGAGTTTATCAATAAAAAAAGATATTAATCTATACATTTCATTCAACAACGGACTATTATGACACCCATTGAAAAATCAGGAAACTGTAACAAAAGCAAACAAAGAGCACAATTCGCGGCCTTTCTGTTGTTTCGCACCATGAGCTATGCTGTGGTTGGTTTCTTACTTCTGATACTCGGATTTATTGTTGTCAAAGGCATTGGCGTCATCAACTGGGAATTTCTGACCACGGCGCCCAAAGAGGGAATGACAGAAGGTGGAATTATGCCTGCCATTGTGGGAACTCTTTTGCTGGTGCTGGGCAGTAGCCTTTTCAGCTTCCCCATCGGCATCATGTCGGGCATTTATATGAATGAATATGCAGCAGGCAGCAAAATTGCTACTTTTATCCGCATCATGACCAATAACCTGAGTGGTGTACCGTCGGTAGTTTTTGGTCTGTTTGGTATGTCTTTGTTTGTCAACACCATGGGTTTTGGCGATTCCATATTAGCAGGTTCGCTCACTCTCGGATTGCTTTCGCTTCCGCTGGTGATACGCACCACCGAAGAGGCACTCAAATCCATCGACTTTTCGTACCGCGAAGGCAGTCTGGCTCTGGGCGCAACGAAGCTTCAAACTATCCGTAAAGTGATCATGCCAATGGCATTTCCCAATGTAATCACCGGATTGATTCTGTCAATCGGGCGTGTATCGGGCGAAACAGCACCCATTCTGTTCACTGTGGCGGCTTACTTTTTACCCCAATTACCTACATCCATATTCGATCAGGTAATGGCTCTGCCCTACCACCTCTATGTCATCTCTACAAGTGGAACAGACGTAGAAGCCTCGCGTGGAATAGCCTATGGTACTGCCCTGGTATTGATTGCCATTGTTTTGATTGTCAATCTGCTGGCCAATGCGCTACGCACCTATTTCAGCAAAAAAGTAAAAATGAACTAATCAGCAATTTAAAATTCATAATCAGATATGCTTACAATCGATGCTAAAAATGTAGATTTCTACTACAGCGATTTTCATGCTCTCAAAAATATCAATCTGGAAGTAGAGCAAAACAAGGTGGTTGCTTTTATTGGTCCTTCGGGATGCGGAAAATCGACTTTCCTGCGACTACTCAACCGGATGAACGATTTGATTGATGGCACCCGCATGACCGGCTCTGTGTTGGTAGAGGGGGAAGATATCTATTCGCCCCATGTTCGTGTAGATGAGTTGCGCAAAAAGGTGGGAATGGTTTTCCAAAAGCCAAATCCATTTCCTAAAACGATTTTTGAAAACATTGCTTACGGTTTGCGTGTTAATGGCATCAAAGACAGCAACTTCATTGAGCAGCGCGTGGTAGAATCTCTGAAAGCAGCGGCGCTGTGGGATGAGGTGAAAGATAAACTGAAAAAGTCGGCTTTTGCACTGTCGGGCGGACAACAACAGCGTCTTTGCATAGCCCGTGCGCTGGCCATTTCGCCCAAAGTAGTGTTGATGGACGAACCGGCTTCGGCTCTCGATCCCATCTCTACGGCAAAAATTGAAGAGCTGATTTACGAACTGAAAAAAGATTACACCATTATTATTGTGACGCACAACATGCAACAGGCATCGCGTGTGAGCGACAAAACGGCTTACTTTTATTTGGGCGAACTGATTGAGTTTGATGAAACAACCCGTATCTTTACAAATCCGAAACAGCTTTCTACCCAAAATTACATCACGGGTCGTTTTGGATGAAAAAACCTATGCGAGAACAATATTCAATACAAAAAATATTCAAAAAAACCTCTTTATGAGACACTTAGAACAAGAATTAAATACACTTCGTCAGGACATACTCGACATGTGGCGGCTGGTTATCTCGCAAGTGAGTAAATCGGGCGAAGCCATTCTCTCTTTCGACAAAGATTTGGCCATGCAGGTTTCTATGCGCGAAAAAAGAGTGGATGCTTATGAGTTGAAAATTGACAGTTTTTGCGAAAACATCATCGCTTTGCATCAGCCGGTGGCTGTCGATTTGCGTTTTGTGTTGGCCATACTTAAAATCAACTCAAACCTCGAACGAATTGCCGACTTTGCATACGGTATTTCGCGCCTGCTTATCCACTACCCTACCCTGACAATGGATGGCGAACTGATACAAAAAACCAATCTTCGCGAAATGATTGAAGCCGTAAAAACTATGCTGACACAAGGCCTGGACGCACTCGAAAGCGAAAACTCATCCATTGCTGCCGCTATTTTCAGCGAAGACAATCAGGTGGACAACATCAATCAGGAAGCAGCCAAAATCATCGCCGCATACATTGAGCAAAATCCCGATCGGGCCTACGAGTGTCTGCAATTCATCAGCGTTTTCCGCAAAATGGAACGCATCGGCGACCATTGCAGCAACATTGCCGAAGAGATTTTCTTCTACCTCGATGCCAAAATTCTGAAACATGCGCCAAAACAATAATAGAACAAATTGTTTTATTCTATAAGTTGAATGCTCTTTTTTGTTAATGATTAGCAAAAAAGAGCATTCAGTTTTTTACAATTCCTGCCAAAAATCATAATTAATTGAATTATTCGATTTATTCTATAAAAAAATGATACAACAGACCGAAATTTTCAATCTGATTCGTTAACTTTGCATCGTATTCTATATATAGAATAGAAATAAACTGATAACATCCTGTCTATTATTCTCTGAAATCTATTAGACGTATATAGATAATCAGCTGATTAGGCGAAACATAAACATACATCAAGATGAAAAAGCTAGAAAGTCTCGTTGCTGAGAGATTATTGAAAATCAAAGCCGTCAAGTTACAACCCTCAAACCCCTTTACCTGGGCATCCGGTTGGAAATCACCCATATACTGCGACAACCGCAAAACGCTATCCTATCCTACACTTCGTAATCTGATCAAACTGGAAATATCGCGAATCATTCTCGAAAATTTTGGTGAAGTAGATGCTATTGCAGGTGTGGCAACCGGTGCTATTGCGCAGGGTGCTATGGTAGCCGAAGAGTTGGGCTTACCTTTTGTATATATTCGCTCTGCACCGAAAGATCATGGTTTGGAAAACCTGATCGAGGGCGACCTGAAACCCGGACAAAAAGTGGTCGTTATCGAAGACCTTATCTCAACCGGTGGCAGTAGCCTCAAAGCAGTGGAAGCTGTACGCAAAGACGGATGTGAAGTAATTGGTATGGTGGCTATTTTCACTTACGGATTCAAAGTAGCAGAAGATAAATTCAAAGCAGCCAAAGTGCCTTTGATGACCCTTTGCAACTACAATTCTGTATTGGACGAGGCCGTAAAAACCAACTACATACAGGAAGAAGATCTCGAAACACTGAAATTGTGGCGTAAAGACCCATCAACCTGGGATCCTACTAAATAACAGACGGAAATTGACTCCGACAATTTCATAATCATAACGCATAATAAAGACGCTAAATGCAAGGAAAATCCAAAAACCGGGTTTATTCTTGCTTGTAGCGTTTTTATGTTTAATAATAAACCTACAACCCCATGTCAAAATTCGAAAGTCAAATAAAAACGATTCCCCACAAAACCGATATTGTTTACCAAAAACTGACCGATTTATCCAATCTCGAAAAAGTAAAAGATAAAATACCGCAGGACAAGATGAAGGACATCGAGTTCGATGCCGACTCTTTCCGGTTTACCGTAGATCCGGTTGGTAAAATCGGACTGCGCATTATTGACAAAGAAGAGAATAAAACAATCAAGTTTAAGTCGGAACAATCACCTATCGACTTCTTCGTCTGGATACAGATAAAAGAGGTGGACGAACAAACAAAGGTAAAACTGACACTTGAAGCAGAACTCAACCCATTTATCAAAGGGATGGTTTCAAAACCTTTGCAGGAAGCAGTAGATAAACTGGCCGAATTGATAGCCGGTTTTCCGTATTGATTTTCAAACTCTTACCACAACACTGATTATGGCACAAAAACTTTGGGAAAAAAGCACAAAAGTAGATAGCGACATCGAACGTTTTACCGTAGGCAAAGACCGCGAAATGGATCTTTATCTGGCTCAACACGATGTCATCGGTTCAATGGCCCACATCACCATGCTTCAAAGCATCGGTTTGCTCGAAAAGGAAGAGCTCGATCTGTTGCTGGCCGAACTGAAAAGCATTTATGCCATTGCCGAAGCCGGCGACTTTATTATAGAAGAGGGTGTAGAGGATGTGCATTCGCAGGTAGAACTGATGCTTATCCGCAAACTGGGTGATATTGGCAAGAAAATACACAGTGGCCGGTCGCGCAACGACCAGGTACTGCTCGACCTGAAGCTATTTACCCGCACGCAGATACGTGAGATTGTTGGATTGACGGACGATCTGTTCCTGACGCTCAATGCTCAGAGCGAAAAGTACAAAGCTATATTAATGCCCGGATACACCCACCTGCAGGTGGCCATGCCATCCTCATTCGGTCTTTGGTTTGGTGCTTACGCCGAAAGTCTGGTGGACGACCTGCAAATGATGCAGGCTGCTTACCGCATCTGCAACCGCAACCCGCTGGGCTCGGCTGCCGGATATGGCTCTTCGTTTCCGCTCAACCGCCAAATGACGACTGATTTGCTGGGCTTCGACTCGATGAACTACAATGTAGTGTATGCTCAAATGGGACGCGGAAAAATGGAACGCACCGTGGCTTACGCTTTGGCCGGAATAGCAGGCACGCTATCTAAACTGGCATTCGACGCCTGTATGTTCAACAGTCAGAATTTCAGTTTCATCAAACTGCCCGACGAATATACCACCGGATCGAGCATCATGCCTCACAAGAAAAATCCGGATGTATTTGAGCTTACCCGTGCCAAATGCAACAAAATACAGGCACTTCCGCAGCAAATCATGATGATTGCCAACAATCTGCCTTCGGGATATTTCCGCGATTTGCAAATAATAAAAGAGGTGTTTCTGCCTGCTTTCGACGAACTGAAAGATTGCCTCACGCTGGTCAACCGCATGATTGCCGGCATGAAGGTAAACGACAAAATAATGGACGACTCGCGCTACGACCTCATTTTCAGCGTAGAAGAGGTCAACCGACTCACCACAGCCGGTGTTCCTTTCCGCGATGCCTACAAACAGGTGGGACTGGCGATTGAGGCCGGCGAATTTGAACCACACAAAGAAGTGAATCACACCCACGAGGGAAGCATCGGCAACCTGTGCAACGAACAGATTGCGACCCTTATGCAGGACGTCCTCTCAGGATTTGGATTTGAAAAGGCAGAAAAGGCAGAAAAAGAATTAATCGGTTAATCCACCAAAACTTACACACCATGTTTTATCAGGCAGACGCTAATCGTTATCAAAAAGAGATGATTTACCGCAAATGCGGCCATTCGGGCATTCAGTTGCCGGTATTATCCATGGGTTTGTGGCACAACTTCGGTAGTGTCGATGTGTTCGACAACGGCGTAGCCATGATTCGTCATGCCTTCGACAACGGTATTACCCACTTCGACCTGGCCAACAACTACGGCCCACTGCCCGGCAGCGCAGAAGAGAACTTTGGAAAAATCCTGAAAAAAGATTTCCAACATCACCGCGACGAGATGATTATCACCACCAAAGCCGGTCACCTGATGTGGCCCGGCCCATACGGCGATGGCAGCTCACGCAAAAATCTCATCAGCAGCCTCAACCAAAGCCTGAAACGGATGCAACTCGATTACGTCGATGTTTTCTATTCGCACCGATACGATGCCACCACCCCTATCGAAGAGACACTGCAAACCCTCGTCGATATAGTCAGACAGGGAAAAGCCCTCTATGTCGGCATCTCAAAATACCCGCTCAACGAAGCCACCTTTGCCTACAACTACCTCAAAGAGCAAAACATACAATGCCTGATGCATCAGGACAGATACAGCATGTTTACCCGCGCGGTCGAAGAGAGTGTAATCCCCAATGCCGCCGAAAATGGTGTCGGATTTATCGCTTTTTCGCCTCTGGCTCAGGGATTGCTCACCAACAAATATCTGCACGGCATACCCGAAGGCTCGAGAGCTGCCCGTGCAGATGGCTTTCTGAAAGCCGAACAGGTTACAGCCGAAGTGATAGATAAAGTGGCCCAACTCAACAATCTGGCCACCGAAAGAGGACAAACACTGGCCGAAATGGCACTGGCCTGGACTATGCGCGACCCGGCCGTAAGCAGCGTTATCATTGGCGCAAGCTCGGTCAAACAGCTCAACGACAACCTCAAATGCCTCGAAAACCTCAACTTCGACAGCCACGAACTAAACCGTATTGATGAGATATTAAGTAACAAATAACAGATAAAGCTGGTCATGAAACCGATTAACAGCCTCAAACGAATAGCCGCCATAGCCCTGCTCATGGCCCTTTCATTCGCCTGCGACACCGAGTATTTCAGCCAAATTCCACAAATGCCGGTGCTGCTCAACATCAACCTCAGCACCACAGACATTACACTGGTTCCGGTCACAAGCAGCAAAAGCTTCACCGCCCCCCGCACAGTGAGCGAGCGGGTCGGATACGGCGGCATTTTGGTGTATCATGGCACTGAGGGGGGCACAGACAAATTCTTTGCCTACGACCTCGCCTGCCCCGTCGAAGTAAAATCCGACGTCAGAGTAGTTGTCGAAAACACTCTTTTCGCCAAATGCCCCGTCTGCGGTTCGGTATTCGAAATCTATTCCGGCTTTGGCAATCCCACTAGTGGCCCTGCCCTGCAAAAGAATTTTTCGCTGCGCAAATACACTTCCCGTCAAAGCGACAACGAAATCTTCATTTACAACTAAATGGCTTAAATTTCATCAATCGCCGTTAAGCTCTGAATAATAGCAATTTAACGCTCAACCGCCATCCACAAAGCGATGAAATGATATTTTTTTCAATTTTTGATGCTATTTTTTTTGCAGAATCGAAAATCTTGACTTATCTTTGCACCCGCAAACGCGAAAGTAGCTCAGTTGGTAGAGCATGACCTTGCCAAGGTCAGGGTCGCGGGTTCGAGTCCCGTCTTTCGCTCAAGGTCTGCCCGGATGGTGAAATGGTAGACACGAAGGACTTAAAATCCTTTGGCTTCGCGGCTGTGGGGGTTCAAGTCCCCCTCCGGGTACAGAAAAGAATAAAGAATTGAGATTGCCTCGACAAAAAGAGACAATCTCTTTTTTTTTAAACAAAAACAGGGCGCACCCCTTCGTAAAAACTACGGGTCGGGCTATACGCTCATACTCCTCGCCGGTTCGGTTTTTAGCTCATTATCAAACCTTTGCTACCGGCTGCGGGGTATCCGCTTCTATCCCTTGCGCTTCGGGCACTCTATTGGCATTTACATTTTCCATCTTTTGCACGTTGCCCACCGCTTTTTATTTGCATCATATTTGCAACGTTCACGCAAAACATTTACAAAAAATATGACCCAAACATCAAAAACCAAACGCATCGAGACGCTCGACTGGCTTCGCGGACTGGCCGCCATGGCTATCATGATCTATCACCTCACCGGCTGGTTTTTCTTTCACCCCGATGCATCGTCCTTTCTGGGCAAAGCCGGTGTATATGGTGTATCTGTCTTTTTTGTACTTTCTGGCCTCAGCATGGCTATTGTTTACAACCGGCTACTGAAATCACCCCTACAAATCGCCTCATTTTTCGTGCGGCGTTTTTTCAGAATCCTGCCCCTGCTCTGGGTCGCCACCATCACCACCATTCTCATTTCCGACCAAACCGCCCCTCTTTCTCAAATCATCCTCAACCTAACCGGACTCTTCGGATTCACCCCCGACACCGGATCCATAGCCACCGGCGCCTGGTCTATCGGCAACGAAATGGTCTATTACGCCTTTACACCCCTGTTTATTGCCGCATACAACTACCGAAAATGGGCCGGCAATCTCTCATTGGGCATCACCTGCATCATGGCCGCTTACTTCGCCTTCTCGCTTTTGTCCCCCACAGACAAACTAGCCTATCAATGGGGAACCTACATCAACCCCTTCAATAATCTTTTCCTCTATACAGCCGGTATCTCTATATATTACAACCTGAAAGAGATTCAATTCCGACAAAGTCAGGTTATCCTGCTACTGACAATCAGCATCGTCTGCTTCACCTTTTTCCCATCTGAGGGCAATCAAATCACACTGGTCACGGGTTGGAACAGAGTCATTTTCAGTCTTCTTTCCATTATGATGGTTATCGGATTTTACAAATTCACACTCAGAATCCCTAAAATCATCACCATCCCACTCGAAAAATCGGGCATCGCTTCGTATGGGGTTTATATGCTGCATCCGTTGTTCAAAGTGGGTGTCCTCAATCTTTTTTACGAAATTGGCTGGCGCGGGAAATACAATTACACCTTTACCATTATCAGCGTCACCATTCTTGCCTCTTTGCTTCTCTACAACACAGTAGAGGTACGCATAATGCAATGGGGAAAAAGAATTACGGCCGGCTGGACGCAATAAAAACGGACCGGCATAGCAGTCGCATTCCATTTTTTTATATCTTTGAACGGCATTTAAATCCGGCCAAAGCAGAGAAAAATACCCTCGCGCGAAAGCCCGTCAGAACAAAACAAAATGAAGAAACAGATAATCATAGTAGCCGGTGGCAAAGGGATACGAATGAACAGTGTTATCCCGAAACAATTTCTGGTCATTGGCAACAAACCTGTGCTGATGCACACCATCGAGCGGTTTCACCTGACAGATCCCCTATTCAATATCATTCTGGTATTGCCGGCAGACCAAACCGACTATTGGAATTCTCTTTGCAAAGATTACAATTTCGATATACAGCATCACATTGTGCACGGTGGCGAAACACGTTTCCATTCGGTAAAAAACGGACTGCAAAAGGCGCTGAATGATAACAACGGTAATCAATCGCTCATTGGCATACACGATGGTGTGCGCCCTTTTGTCTCTACCGATGTCATAGACCGCTGTTTCTCGCTTTGCCTCACCCACAAAGCGGTGATTCCAACCACAGAGGTTTACGAAACCATCCGCCAAACAGATGGTAGCAACAGCCATACCGTGGACAGAAGCCTCTATCGACTGGTGCAAACCCCACAGGTTTTTCAGTCGGCCACCCTTGCAGCAGCCTACAATCAACCCTTTTCGCCTCTTTTTACCGACGATGCATCGGTTGTAGAGGCTTGCGGCGAAACAATTTTTCTGACAGAAGGAAACCGCGAAAACATCAAAATAACCTCAGCTTTCGACATTGTCGTGGCCAATGCCTTGCAAAATCAATAGCCGAAAGCCCATGAAGTTATCCGAACAAAATATCAAGTTTCTACCCGGTGTAGGCGAAAAGAAGGGCGAAATTCTCAAACAGGAGTTGCAGATTTGCTCTTTCGAGGATCTGCTCTATTACTACCCGTACAAATACATCGACCGAAGCAAACTACACAAAATAAGCGAAATAGATGCAGATATGCTCTATGTGCAATTAAGAGGTGTCATCACTTCGTTTGCCACTCAGGGCGAAGGAATGAGCAAGCGACTGGTGGCCCGTTTCACCGATGAAACCGGCAGCATAGATCTGGTTTGGTTCAAAGGACTAAATTTTATCACCGGGAAATATTTACTGAGAACAGAATATCTGGTATTTGGCAAACCCACTTTTTTCAACGGCAAAATCAATATTTCGCATCCCGATATCGACACTATCGACGAGTCGCCCGACAAACAGGCCGGAGCTCTGCTTTCGTTCTACAACACCACCGAGAAGATGAAAAACCATTTTCTCAATTCGCGCATGATGCATAAACTGGTGTTTAATCTTTTTACCACATTCAAAGAACCACTGCCCGAAACGCTGAACAGCCAAATTATCGGACAGGCCAAGGTTATTTCTCTGTACGAAGCGCTTTACAACATCCATTTTCCGCAATCACAGGATCTGCTTCGCAAAGCAGAGTACAGACTGAAATTTGAGGAGCTTTTTTTTATTCAACTAAATATTCTGATCAATTCGAAACAGCGAAACCGACAGACACAGGGCTTCTATTTCGCTACCATTGGCCACTATTTCAATACATTTTACCACAATCATTTACCCTTCGAACTGACAAACGCCCAAAAGCGCGTACTGCGTGAAATACGCGAAGATGTGCGCACACAAAGACAAATGAACCGGTTGATACAGGGTGATGTAGGTAGCGGCAAAACGCTGGTAGCCCTTATGAGCATGCTGATGGCTATCGACAATGGATTTCAGACCTGCCTGATGGCACCCACCGAAATACTGGCTTCGCAACATTTCGAAACCATATCAGAGCTGACCCATGGACTGGGCCTGAACATCGTTTTACTCACCGGATCGAGTAAAAAAAGCAGACGCACAGAGATACACACTCAACTGCTGACAGGAGATGTCCACATTATCATTGGCACTCATGCTCTGCTGGAACCCAACGTACAATTCTACAATCTGGGGCTGGCTATTATTGACGAACAGCACCGCTTTGGAGTTGCTCAACGTGCCAAGTTGTGGAAAAAAAACAACAAACCGCCCCACGTACTGGTTATGACAGCCACACCAATACCCCGCACACTGGCCATGACCCTCTACGGCGACCTCGATGTGTCGGTGATTGACGAACTGCCACCGGGACGCAAACCAATACAAACCATACACCAATACGACAACCGCAGGGGATCACTCTACACATCTATCCGCAAACAATTGCAGGCCGGAAGACAGGTGTATATTGTCTATCCGCTGATACAGGAGAGCGAAAAATCGGACTACAAAAATCTCGAAGAGGGATTTCAACACATTTCAGAGGTATTTCCCGAATATAAAATAGCCATGGTACACGGCAAACTCAAACCTCAGGAAAAAGAGGGTGCTATGCAACAGTTTGTATCGGGTGAGGCAAATATCATGGTGGCCACCACTGTGATTGAGGTAGGAGTTAATGTACCTAACGCCACTGTAATGGTCATTGAAAGTGCCGAAAGGTTCGGACTATCGCAACTTCATCAGCTGCGCGGACGGGTGGGGCGCGGTGGCGACCAATCGTATTGCGTATTGGTTACATCTCATAAACTGGCCGAAAATACCCGCAAACGCATGGAGATAATGGTGAACAGCAACGATGGCTTTGTGATTGCCGAAGCCGACCTGAAACTGCGCGGACCCGGCGATTTGGAGGGAACACAGCAAAGTGGAGACCCTTTTAACTTAAAAATAGCAAGCTTAGTTTATGACGGTCAAATACTGCAACTCGCACGCGATATTGCCATGCAAATAGCCGATGAAGACCCCGGCCTTCTAAAACCTGATAATCAAACACTTAAAAGCACAATCGCCAAGCTTTTCAAAAAAAATATCGATTGGAGTATTATCAGTTAAAACAGCGTTTTTAGCAGCGTTAAATAATGTTATTTTCATAAACATTCCCTTAAAAGGGCACAAACATGCTATAAAACATATCGGGAAAGGGTTGATAATCAAACTCAAAATTTTATCTTTGCTCACGGTCTAACAATATAATAGTTTGAAATTATGGAAAAAACACTATTACTGGTAAAGCCGAGTGCTATACAAAGAGGACTAATTGGCGAGCTGATTTCACGCATCGAAAGAAAAGGATTACGTATTGCAGGCATCAAAATGATGCAGTTGACGGAAGAAATAATAAATGAGCATTACGCCCATTTATTGCAAAAACCTTTTTTTCCTGCCATTAAAAAAAGTATGACAGCAACACCTATTATCGCCGTGTGCGTAGAAGGAGTTGGAGCAGTGGACGTGATTCGGATGCTGACAGGTGCCACCAACGGCAGAGCAGCAGTGCCCGGTACAATCAGAGGTGATTTCGCAATGAGCGTTATGGAAAACATTGTCCATACATCTGATTCGCCCAAAACAGCGGCAATAGAAGTTATTCGCTTCTTTAAGCCCGAAGAAATTTTTGATTACAAACTAACCAACTTCGACTACATATACGCAGAAGAAGATTTATAAACGAATTATAGGAGAATTATTCATGAGCAAGGCATTTCTTTATATTCTTATACTAACAGGCATACTGTTCTCAACAGAACAGGTTGATGCCCGATCGAGACATTCAAAACGCAAAACTGTTGCAATCAAGGCTAAACCTGTGGTTCGCAGCGCTAATGAATTGCTTGCCGATCAGGTAAGAATCAATAAAGAAAAGTTAAGACTGGATTCAATCTCTTCGTTGAGAGACAACAGCTACGAGGAGGAAGATTTGTATCCGGCTCTGAATTTGTATGATAACAGCTGGAACAACTCTTTTGTTAATCCTTACAAAGGAAAGCAATTGCCCGACTCAGTGGTTTTAGATGTATCATCGTGGTATATGCCGGTGATGGGTGACGTAACCTCTGAATTTGGTTACAGAAAAAGATTCGGCAGAAATCATTACGGTATTGACCTCGGTTTGAAAATAGGCGACCCTGTACATGCAGCCTTTGATGGTAAAGTGCGTATTGTGGCAAGCCAACGGGGATACGGTAATGTAATCGTAATTCGCCACAACAACGGACTGGAAACTGTTTATGGTCACTTATCCCGCCATTTGGTGCAGGTAGACCAATATGTAAAGGCCGGAGATGTTATAGCTCTTGGTGGAAATACAGGACGCTCAACCGGGCCACACCTGCACTTCGAAACCCGCTTCCTGGGAAAAGCCATAAATCCGGCTGAGATATTTGACTTTTCCAATAAAGTTGCTCACATGGATAGTTATGTGTTTTATACCAACGAAAAGAATCACAAAACAGGCGAATCACTGCGAAGTGTAGTGGGTATTGCTTACCACAAGGTAAAAGATGGCGACACATTGTATGATATAGCAAGAAAGTACGGAACCACAGTTAGTGTACTGAAAAAGATAAATAAGTTGAGCAAGACCAAGCTTCGATTGGGTCAGATTATCCGAACAGCATAGAACAGCAGAATGTTAATATTAAACAAACCAAAAGAGGTTTTCTCAAGCGAGAAAACCTCTTTTTTTATGTGACGCACGGCACGGGTTTATGTCAATTAAAGCTCAGACTTTCATAAGCTTATCGAGGAAGTCATCGAGTTCTTTATTAATGTCTTTGAAAAGGCTCTCTTCTATAACCATGTTACCCTCATCGAGCAGATAGATTTCGGCCTGATGATCAAACTGATCATCAACCAACAACAACGAGAATGGTTTGAGTGTATCCATTTCTGCAAAAACTGAGATGACTTCGGGCTCAGTCATGATTTCGTGAATAAGCGTTTCGACAAGTCGAAAGATGTTATCATTGTTATCACTCACCAAATCGGCCAACTCGGGTAGCAATAGCTCGGCCAACAACCTCTCTTCATCGTCGAAAACGGCCACTTCAAAGGTAGATGGGTTGAGCTGTACAAATAAATCGGTAAGCGCACCGACGTCTTCCTTCTGCTTATATTTATCTAAGGCTCTGAGAATAAGATCTGAGAGCTTTGATTTCGCGGTAACATAGATGGGATTCATAATATTGAGTTTTTAGAATTTACACATGTTTTTTTTGCTATTTACCGATCAACTGATTGTCGAGTTGCTTCGCATCTTCTTTACGAATGGTAAGCTCACGAATGTAATTTGCCGTTCGTTCGGCCTCGTATTTCATAGCGGCCTTGTTTTTTGACTGAAAATGCTTTTCAGCAATCTGCGCCCATTCAATGGCTTTCTCGAAATTGTCGTTCAATTCGTTGTAAAGGGCAATATTTGCAGCGCAATACGCCTTCTTTTTGGGGCTTTTTTCAACGGAATAGACATAATTCCAAATCTCACAGGCATCATCCCAACGATTGAGCGATGCATATCGGGCGGCTTCTTTGAGATTAATATCGTTCCCGTAGTAATAATACCGGCTTACACTCTCTGAAGATGGAAAGAACAACCCGACTATTTTGTTGACGTTGTACGCCATAATATCTTTGTAACAAAGCGACATCGGGGGAAACGCCGCTGCCGCAGCGGTGGCCGAAGCTTGAATGGTTTCCCAATAAAGGGAATCCTGCTGCCTGACAACGCGTGGTTTTAGCAAATTATCGGCAGAGTAAATCCGCACGGTTGGTTTTATTTGACTATCCATTGTGAGGCGAAACGAAGAGTAGTAATATTCTAACCTCATCACACTATTGATTAACAAGCGATCGAGAGCAATGATGCAGTCTGCATTTGTGGAATCGACCACGGTTTGCAAAGTGTAGCGGGATAGTGGCGAATCCTCGGTATAGTTTTTTCTCTTTTTAGCATTAAAATCTATCCACTTAAACTCTCTGCCTTTGGTGGAATTGAGTCTGTTGAGCAATTCCTGTGCGTAGTAGACAGATAAACTGTCGTGAGCTATCGATTTCACTTTGAGTTTGGTTCCGTAGTTGTAAACCACAACACCGTAATCATTGGGTTGAGAGACGGCGTTGTTGACAATCGCCACTCGTTTAGCATCGGCAGGCAATGGCAATTGAGCAGGGCGTAACACCTGAATGCTGATGAAATTCATCGTAGAACACGACGTTAACATCAGAAATAAAGCCAAAGGAAGCAAAACGCGTTTCATGTGCCGGAGTTTTTCTTATCTTGTGGACAAAGTTAATAAATATAACGTAAAAACAAAACAAACCCCGTCAGAGTTTCGGTTCTGACGGGGTTTTCCGATATTTTATTTACTTAAAGAAGCAATACTCTCTTCGAGCGATTTTATCTTACTCTCAGCATCTGTCTGTTTTTTTCGTTCTACATCCACAACCTTGGGCGGTGCACTGTTTACAAATTTCTCGTTACTCAGTTTTTTCATCACCGAGATGAGGAAACCTTTGTTGTATTCGAGCTCTTCGTTCAGTTTTTTGAGCTCTTCCTCTACGTTGAGCAAACCACCCAATGGCACTGCATATTCTGATGTTCCAACCAGGAATGAAACTGCACCACCCGATTTCTCTGTCTGTCTGTCGAGTTGCGACAAATTAGCCAGCTTATTTATTACAGCATCGAAAGCAGCATTGTGTTCGCCGATAATTTCGAGTGCAACCTGTTCTTTTTGCGGAATATTTTTCTGAGCACGCACATTTCTCACCCCGATAATAATCTCTTTGGCCTGCTCTACACCGGCAATTACCGACTGATCGAATGTTGTAACCTGCGGCAATAGCTGCGTCATCAGACTTTCACCCTCAGCACGCTCGCAGATGGCCTGCCAGAGCTCCTCGGTGATAAAAGGCATAAACGGATGCAACAATCTGAGCAAGGTATCGAAAAATCCGAGCGTAGCATCGTAGGTTGCTTTATCGATTGGCAGTTGATATCCGGGCTTGATCATTTCGAGGTACCACGACGAGAACTCATCCCAGAATAGTTTGTACACTTCCATCAGCGCTTCTGAGATGCGGTACTTATCCATCGAGTCGTTAACCACATCAATTGTCTTATTCAACAGCGCATCGAACCAGCGGATAGCAATAGCCGACGATTCGGGTTGAGCAATATTTGCATCCACATCCCATCCTTTAACCAATCGGAATGCGTTCCAGATTTTATTGTTAAAGTTACGACCCTGTTCGCAAAGGGCTTCGTCGAACAGAATATCATTACCCGCAGGTGCTGCCAGCATCAGTCCCATACGCACACCATCAGCCCCGAAAGTTTTAATCAGTTCGAGTGGTTCGGGCGAATTGCCGAGAGATTTCGACATTTTACGGCCCTGCTTATCGCGCACAATACCGGTAAGGTAAACGTTTTTAAATGGCATTTCACCGCGGTATTCATAACCCGAAATAATCATACGTGCCACCCAGAAGAACAGAATATCGGGACCGGTCACCAGATCATTGGTCGGATAGTAATAGTTAATCTCTTCGTTTTCAGGATTATTTATACCATCGAAAACAGAAATTGGCCAGAGCCACGAAGAGAACCAGGTATCGAGGCAATCCTCATCCTGACGAAGATCTGTCAGTTTCAGGTCAGCATTACCTGTTTTTTCGATAGCCAGACGAAGAGCCTCTTCTTCAGATTCGGCCACAACATACCCACCCTGAGGCAGGAAATAGGCCGGAATACGATGGCCCCACCAGAGCTGACGCGAGATGCACCAGTCCTTGACGTTTTCCATCCAGTGGCGGTAGGTATTTTTAAATTTCGAAGGAACCAGTCTGATATCATCGTTCATCACCGAATCGAGGGCAGGTTTGGCCAGTTGTTCCATTTTGAGGAACCACTGCATCGACAATTTGGGTTCGATAGGCACATTGGTACGTTCCGAAAATCCCACTTTGTTGGTGTAAGGCTCTACCTTTTCCATCAAACCGGCTTCTATCAAATCCTTTTCAATTTGTGTACGCACCTCAAAACGGTCCATGCCGGCGTACTGTGCGCCATGCTCGTTGAGAGTTCCGTTATCATTAAAAATATCAATCGATTCGAGGTTGTATTTTTCGCCCAGCATGTAGTCATTTACGTCGTGTGCCGGTGTCACTTTCAGGCAACCGGTACCAAACTCGACATCCACATATTCATCTTCGATAACAGGAATTGCCCGGTTGATAAGGGGAACAATCACTTTTTTGCCTTTCAGATGCTGATTTTTCGGGTCATTCGGATTGATACACATAGCGGTATCCCCCATGATGGTTTCGGGACGTGTAGTTGCAACCACGGCATATCCCTCTTCTCCCTCAATTTTATAACGCAGGTAAAACAGTTTACCCTGTTGTTCTTTGAAAATTACCTCTTCGTCAGACAAGGCAGTCAATGCTTTTGGGTCCCAGTTGACCATGCGTACACCGCGGTATATCAGTCCTTTTTTGTACAAATCGACAAAAACTTTGAGTACACTCTCAGAGCGTGGATCATCCATGGTAAAGCAGGTGCGGTCCCAATCACACGAAGCACCGAGTTTTTTCAGCTGCTCGAGAATGATACCACCGTGTTTGTGAGTCCACTCCCAGGCATGTTTAAGAAATTCATCGCGCGTCAGGTCTGTTTTTTTGATACCCTCTTCGGCCAGTTTTCCAACCACCTTGGCTTCGGTAGCAATAGAGGCATGGTCTGTACCGGGCACCCAGCAGGCGTTTTTCCCAAGCATCCGGGCTCTGCGCACCAGGATATCCTGAATTGTATTGTTCAACATGTGGCCCATGTGCAACACGCCGGTTACGTTTGGCGGCGGTATAACGATACAATAGGGTTCGCGATGGTCGGGTGTCGATTTAAACAACCCATTTTCCATCCAGTAACTGTACCACTTATCTTCTACTTCTGCGGGATTGTACTTGCTAGCTAATTCCATTCGTTTTATGATGTTGTATGTTTGAATTTTACTCTATTAAAGCTGTTTGAAAAAACAGTTTGCAAAGGTACAAAAAAAAGTCTTTTTTGATTGGATTTCTGATAAGAATCGAAACAGATTGCGATGGCTAAAAGAGAATTTGGCAGGAAGGAATAATTTACCACAATGAATATGGATCTATTCGCGGATAATCAAATCGATATAAACAGGCAAATGATCGCTGTAACCGCCGGTGTATTTGAATCCGGTATAGGTTCTGAACGGTCGTTTTCCGCCATATTTCGTATCCTCTTCGAGTAAAAACTGATCGCTAAAAATGTTTCCGACAGGCTGTTTCACACGCACATTCGACTTGTCGGAGAACAAAGAGCGATTCACGATAATTTGATCGAGAATCCCCCACTCTGCTTCAAACTTATGACTTCCCACTCCCTCTTTACCGAGCAACGGATACATCAGATTGGCATAATAAGCCGAAGAATCTGCCGGTGATTTTGCCCCGAGATGCAGGTTCAGACTTTCGCAATCGGGATAATCGTTGAAGTCGCCCATCATCACGATAGCCGGATTTTTGCGCACGCGCAATACTGAGTCAGTTTTCGATTTAAGAGTGAGTGCAACAGTCTGACGCAGTTGTTCGGTCTCCTTCTCTCCGCCCAGACGTGATGGGAAATGACAGACAAAAACATCGAGTGTGTCGCCACTGATAACCCGGCCCGACACATGCAGAATATCCCGCGTGGGCCGTGGAAGCGAAACGCGGTGAGAGACGGAACGAATGAGTCTGAATTTATCCCGCTGATACAAAAGCGCCACATCAATCCCCCGGCGGTCGGGCGAATTGGTCACAACAAAACGATAGCCCAGCTCCCGAAGAGGCGAAAAGTGCGTCAGGGCATAAATCACCGAATCATTTTCGACCTCGCAAAGCCCCACCAAAGCTGGTGTCTCCCACCCGCCTACAGCAGAAATTACCTGAGCCAGATGCCGTTGTTTCTCCCGGTATCGGGCAAACGTCCAGAAGTGGGTAGATGAAGGCAGAAAATCCTCATCGGCCTTTTCGGGGTCGTCGGTTATATCAAAAAAGTTTTCGGCATTGTAAAACATCACACGGAAGCCGGATTGAGCCTGCA
This sequence comes from uncultured Parabacteroides sp., assembly GCA_964534355.1. Taxonomy (GTDB): domain Bacteria; phylum Bacteroidota; class Bacteroidia; order Bacteroidales; family UBA7332; genus CAXXIC01. The sequence goes on along the minus strand of CAZHNZ010000017.1, from coordinate 21,834 downwards.
ATCCGGTAAAAGAAACAATCAGAATCAGGAAACACAAAAGTGAGATTCTCATTTTCAGGCAGCATTACTTTTTGACTACACGTTCGTATGCGCCCAAATCGGGTTTTCCATCTGCCATGCGAGATCGTCCGTACATGTCGTACAACGAGTTGGCTACGTTCTCTAAACGCCCCTGATCGATTGCCTCGGATACAGAATCGAGACGTAAATCGAAGCGGTAATTATCTCCCGGATTTACAAAACCGGCCTTTTTATCCCAAAGTGTCTCAACAAAATTGGCATCATCTTCGCCTTTGGCTTTGATCAGACAGCGGTTAAAATAATATTTAAACTGCGTTTGCCCCGAATAATCTGTCTTTTTATCTTCGTTTATTTCCAGGTTTTTACGCCCCGAAATGATGCAATTGAGGAAATCAGCCTTGGTGAGTGGCAACCAGTGCCAGGCAACGGTCGCCGTTTTGTAGTTGCACAAATGCAACGCAGACGGACTGTTTTTGCTACTCCACAGATAGTTGCTGAGCAATGTGCAGTGCTCAAACGAATAATTACCACCGTAGAGTGCCACCACATCTGCCCCGCCATTCGAAAACTCACATCCGTAGGCCACGGCCCGGCTATGGGTGGAATGAAACACGGTGCCGGTCACATTGGTCAGTCTGCAATTGACCAGTTTCAGCTTTTCGTTTTGCAAATCAGACGAATCGAGCTGTATGGCGTAATCTCCGTTTCGGATAATTGTATGTTCCAAAAGATTATTGTAGCTCTCTTTGGTGATATGCACCCCCTGCCACAGTCCGGCATAGAGATCGTACGGAAAGTCGGGCAACATCAGATCAAAACGATCTCCCCGAAACACAACCGGTTGATTTACTGTTCCGTTCGAAACAATCCGGCCATCAATCCGCATAAACGCCTTGTCGTGAAACAGCAATTGCACACCCGGCGAAACAGTCAGAAGAGCCCCTTTGGCTACAATCAGACTATCATAAATAAGAAACGGTTTTGTGCCGGACAACAGGGTATCCTGTGCGATTGTTTTGCCCCTTAAAACCGTAACATCCCAGCTAAATGCCTCTAAGCGCACCTGTTGCACATTTCCGTTGAAACGAAACACCAAATCAGCACCGTACAGCACCGGATCGTTCTTTTGAGTCGATTTCACATTCGCCTCCACAAAAACAATCAGACTATCTTTGGCCCCGATTTCTACATCGGTCAGGCTGTTATTGATCATACGCCGGCCGTCCACTACTGCCGAATAGACAGATGAAGTAAGTTCGACAGACGAAATTTTGATTGCCTTTTCTCCCCGGTTGAAAACCTTAAAGCTAAAAGTGGAAGATCCCACACCGGAAATGATTGTATCCATTCGCAGGGTATCCACCGAGAAAGTAAGTTTATCGGCAGGATTGGTGGAATATTCGATATCATCGTTGCACGAAAAGAGACCGACAACGGTAATTAAAGTCAATGCTACAAAACAGAAATTGTTGATTTGGGCGCGTAAGCTCATCAGAATAAATTATTTAAAAATAAAGAAATGAGAAACCTGAAACGGCGAACAATTCAACCGTTTCAGGCTCTTCTATTCTATGTTAACGAAAATCATGCCTGAATATTTTTCAGCACGGCTAAAAGATGCATCCAGAATTTCTCAACAGAAGGAATGTGAATGCGCTCTTCGGGCGAATGCACGCCCCGCAACGTGGGTCCGAATGAAACCATATCGAGACCGGGATATTTTTTGAGGAACAATCCACACTCCAGTCCGGCATGGATGGCCTTGATGCGGGGTTCAAATCCAAACAGCTGTTTGTGTGTTTCTACCGCAACTTTCAATACAGGTGAAGCGGGATTCGGTGTCCAGCCCGGATAGCCATCGCCGTGCGTCACCGTTGCACCGATGGATGCAAAAAGGGCCTCAACACGGTGAGCAATATCGTATTTCGACGACTCGATGGAACTGCGCTGACTTGTCACCACTTTAATGCGGTTGCCCTCTGCCATTTTCACAGAGGCCAGATTGGTCGAAGTCTCCACCAGGCCGGGTATGGCGCGACTCATGGCCATAACCCCTGACGGACAAACATAGAGCGCGTCGATTAATTTATCCGACACATTTTTGTCAATCAGCCAGTCAGGTTGCGACTCCGATTCGAGCGAGATCGACAAGCCGGGTTCGGTATATTTAAATTCTTCTTCGAGATCGGCAATATAATGATTCAAAGCGACACGCACAGATTCTTTCTGTCCGAAACTGACGCCGCAAACGGCATATGCCTCACGCGGAATGGCATTGTGAAGATTTCCGCCATCTATGTGCGACAGATAAATGCCAAAATCCCGGTTGATGTTCCACAGGAAACGGGCCAACAGCTGATTGGCATTGGCCAGACCTTTCTCTATATCGTCGCCCGAATGTCCGCCTTTCAGGCCTTTTACAGCGACTTTAAAGAAGAACAACCCCTCCGGCACAGCCATTTGCGAATAAGGCAGATGCACCGTAGAGTCGATACCACCGGCGCAACCGATGAAAACTTCGCCTTCCTCTTCCGAATCGAGATTAAGCAGAGTACGGCCCGAAAGAAAACCCGGTTCGAGCGCCAGAGCACCGGTAAGTCCGGTCTCTTCGTCCACAGTAAAGAGACATTCCAGCGGTCCGTGTTCGATATCAGTGGCATCGAGCACAGCCAGTTGCGCCGCCACACCAATTCCGTTGTCGGCCCCGAGCGTGGTACCTTTGGCATAGAGCCATTCTCCGCGCACCTCAGTCTGTATAGGGTCGGTAGCGAAATTGTGCTGCACATCGCTGTTTTTTTCACACACCATATCCACGTGCGATTGCAGAATGACCACAGGCAGATTTTCGTAGCCCGGTGTAGCCGGTTTCCGGATAATCAGGTTTCCCGCTTTGTCCGTTTGAAAATCGAGATTCCGGGTTTTGGCAAACTCTTTTAAAAACAAAAGAATCTTCTCTTCCTTTTTTGAGGGACGGGGCACCTGAGTAATATCGTGAAAAAAATGCCAGATAGAGGACGGCTGCAAATCTTTTATTGTTGTCATATTTCCTGAATTAAATTATTTTTCATATTCTAATAAAAAAGTAGAACACGAGGTTATTGCATATGGTTTAAATTTCCATCTGCACATCTGTTTAATAATAGTTCAAAGTAAAAATTTAATTGGCTATCGGGTGGTATGATTATTATTAAAAAAAACTAAATTCAAAAAACAAAGCTCTCTTTTCGAAGAAACAGAGGCAAAAGTATTGAGCAATACAAATGAATCATTGTATATTTGCACACTATTGTAACAATTCATCAGGCATAGATCAGATTAATTGGCAAATAGAAGGCATAACAAATCGATTCACAAGAAAACTAATACATAATATCAAAAAAACTTATGAAGAATATCAATTACATTATCAACGGCGTGTTGGCCATTGCGGTTGCCGTCCTGTTTTTCCTTCATTTTCAAAAAAGCACTCAACCCGAAACCGCAGGTGAGGTTGTGGCTGTGGGCGATTCTGTAAAATATGCCCGGTTACCCATCGCCTATGTCAATGTGGATTCTTTGTTGATAAATTATAATTTTGCCAAAGATTTAAACGAGACTCTTTTGCGCAAACAAGAGAATTCGAGAGCCAACCTGAATGAGAAAGGAAAGGTTTTAGAAGCAGAGATGGCGGATTTTCAAAAGAAGGTCCAAAACAATGCATTCCTGTCGAGAGAAAGAGCCGAAAGCGAACAACGTCGTTTGATGGGCAAACAACAAGAGCTACAACAATTGGAACAAAGATTGTCAAACGAGCTGATGGTTGAACAACAAAAAATGAACGAACAGTTGCGCGACACAATCAATGCATTCCTGAAAGAGTACAACAAAACTAAAAACTACCATCTGATTATCAGCAACACCATGAACGACAATGTGTTGTATGCCAAAGATGCTTACAACATCACCAACGATGTGGTAAAAAAACTGAATGAGCTTTACACAAAAAAATAAAAATATTCGAAACTAAACGAGAGGCTGTCGCAATAATTCTATTGAGGCAGCCTCTTTTTATTACACAATCAGATGATGAAACGGTACTTTATATATCTGTCGTACAACGGAAAAAACTATTGTGGGTGGCAGATTCAGCCCAATGGCAACTCTGTGCAGGCCGAAATAGAAAAAGCGTTGAGCACAATACTGCGGTGCCCGATAGCCATTACCGGTGCCGGACGTACCGATGCCGGCGTACATGCCCGGCTCATGGTGGCGCATTTCGATTGCGAACAGAGTATCAGCTATACCCGCTTGCTCACCGATAAACTGAACCGGCTTTTGCCTCACGACATTGCCATTCACAACATTATAGAGGTGGCCAACGATGCTCATGCCCGTTTCGATGCTATTTCTCGCACCTACAAATACTATATCACCGACAAAAAAGATGTTTTCGACGGTCATTTATCCCTCAAAGAGCGTTCGCATCTCGATTTTGAGGCCATGAACAGGGCCGCTCTTACGCTGTTTGATTACACCGATTTCACCAGTTTCAGCAAATTGCACACCGATGTAAAGACCAACAATTGCCAGATTATGCAGGCTAAATGGCAACAAGAGGGTGAGATGTGGGTGCTGACCATTCAGGCAGACCGCTTCTTGCGCAATATGGTGCGGGCCATTGTGGGAACATTACTCGAAGTTGGGCGTGGCAAAATGGATATTGCGGGCTTTCGTCAGGTCATTGAGGCCAAAGACAGAGGCAAAGCGGGCGTATCCGTTCCGGGGCATGCACTTTTTCTCGTTGGAATTGAGTATCCGGATACTATTTTCAGAAAAGAGGATTGAGTATAAATTCAAATAATAAAACAAGACCATGTGGTTGTATCTTGCCTTTTTCTCGGCTTTCCTGTTGGGAATTTATGATTTTGCAAAAAAAATATCGCTAAACCAAAACGCCGTAATCCCGGTATTGTTTCTCAACACACTGTTTAGCAGCCTCATCTTTCTACCGGCTCTATTGCTCTCTCTCGCTTATCCCGAAATGATGCAAAAGACCATTTTCTATGTCCCTGTGGTTGACTTTCAAACACATCTGTTTATGGTGTTGAAGGCTGTCATCGTGTTATCGTCGTGGCTGTTTGCCTATTTTGGCATGAAACATCTGCCCATTACCGTATCCGGACCGATCAGAGCAACGCAGCCCATATTAGTATTGTTGGGTGCACTGCTTATTTTCAGCGAGAGACTAAATTTATTTCAATGGATTGGTGTACTGATTGCGATATTCTCTTTTTACCTGCTTTCGCGGTCAAGCCGCAAAGAGGGTATCGAGTTTAAAAGCAACAAATGGATATGGTTTATTGTATTAGCCACCCTGACCGGTTCGATAAGTGGTTTGTATGACAAATACCTGTTGAAAGAGTTCGACCGCATGACCGTTCAGGTATGGTACACCTTCTATCAGTTTCTTATTATGTTGGGCATTCTGCTTTGGTTGTGGTATCCACAACGGGCAAACTCAACCCCTTTTCGTTGGAAATGGAGCATACTGCTTATTTCTGTATTTCTTTGCACGGCCGACTTTGCCTATTTCTATGCACTAAGCTACGACGACTCTATGATATCCATTGTGTCTATGGTGAGAAGAAGCGGTGTGATTGTTTCATTTGTATGTGGGGCCCTGTTTTTGAAAGAAAAAAACATACAAAGCAAAGCAATCGACGTTTTATTGGTTCTGTTAGGAATGTTTTTCTTATATTTGGGGTCAAAATAAAATCTTTATAAACAATGAAACGACTACACCTGATATGGCTGTTTGTTTGCTCAATCAGTTTTTCATATGCACAAAAAATTACACCCTACTTTATCTCTGCACCCGATGATATTATTGGCATGCTCTCTCAAAATCAGCGCAGAGATTTGGTTGATTTCTATCAGGCCGGAAAAACGGCATCTGTAACCAACCTGCTGAATGGGAAAAGCCTATTGGAAAAACTATCAGACAACTTTGTAGCCCTCAAAACAAGTTCTGCCGGCAGATTGGACATAAAAATGCTTCCGATAAGTGATACAACATTCATTTTTGCTACCATATATACCGTGTGCGGCGATAAATGCGACAGCCGAATTTCGTTCTACAATACCCGATGGCAACTTCTGCCCACCGCTCAGTTTATCGACTCAGGCACATTATTTAATACAGAGAAAAAAAATGGCCCCGTTTACACCCGGTTGAGTTTAACTGCCGAATCGACAGAACTAGCTGTTGAACAACAAACAGAAAACTCAACGCCTGAAATTAAAACAGATACGACCGGGGTGAGAACATTCAGGCTACCATGGATTAACGGCCGCTACCCAAACAGATAGTTTTTCAGACACAACATTAAGCAGATACAGATATGAGCATAGAGCAACACATTCCCTCTATATTAATCATTTATACCGGGGGAACAATCGGTATGATCGAGAACCACGAAACAGGTCTTCTCGAACCCTTCAATTTCAGAAATTTGGTAGAGAGTGTGCCCGAAGTGAAACGATTCGGATACAGTATTTCGTCCGTTCAATTCAATCCGCCCATTGACTCATCTGAAATGGAACCTCTCTATTGGTCGAGAATGGTAAAATTGATTGCTGATAATTACGAAGACTACGACGGATTTGTCATTTTGCATGGCACAGATACCATGTCGTTTACCGCATCGGCACTCAGTTTTATGCTCGAAGATTTGTGCAAGCCGGTAGTACTCACCGGATCACAGTTACCCATCGGGAAATTGCGGACAGACGGCCGCGAAAATCTGATTACAGCCATAGAGATTGCTGCGGCACGCAAAAACTTTAAACCAATTGTATCGGAAGTCTGCATTTTCTTCGAAAGCCACCTGATGCGGGGCAATCGCACATCCAAGGTCAATGCCGACCGCTTCAACGCGTTTCGTTCGTTCAATTATCCTGTGTTGGCCCGGGCCGGTGTGCAGATTAAATATGAAAATATGAACATCAAATCGCCGGGGCGCATACTGCCACTCAAACCACACTACACAATGGATTGTAATGTGGTGGTATTGAAGCTTTTTCCCGGCATTTTGCCACAAATAGTAGAGTCGGTGCTCAACATCCCTTCCCTGAAAGGATTGGTGCTCGAAACCTACGGATCGGGCAATGCACCGGGCAAAGAGTGGTTTATAGATATGATAAAAAGTGCAATAGACAAAGGGTTGGTGGTCATCAATGTCACCCAGTGTCAAATCGGAAGGGTACAGATGAAAAGATACGGCTCGGGGCACCGTTTGCACGAAATTGGTGTGTTGAGCGGCTACGATATTACCACCGAAGCCGCTCTCACCAAGTTGATGTTTTTATTTGGAATAGGACTTGATACACAAACTGTTATCGAGAAAATGAATCAGTCTATTGCCGGCGAAATTACTACCGACCACACATACGACGGTGTATAATATTCCGCAATCGGCATTAAGCCATTTTACGTAGTGCATCAATCAACACCCGGTTTTCATCGGGTGTTCCGACTGTTATACGCAGGCAATCTTCGCAAAGCGTAATGTTGTGTCGGTTGCGCACAATAATACCGTCAAGAACCAGACTATTGTAGATACCACAGGCATCCGTCACCTTTACCAACACAAAATTGGCATCAGTGGGGTAAATATGTTTTACACATCTCAATTCCGTCAATTGTACCACTAAATTCGCCCGTTCTTTGAGCAAAACAGCCACCCAGGCTTTTACCTCTGCTGCTTTTTCAAGCATCAGCAACGCCTGTTGTTGGGTTAACAGATTGATGTTGTAGGGATATTTTATCTTATTCAATATGGAAATGATTGGCTGCGATGCAAATGCCATACCCAACCGGATAGCCGCACTACCCCATGCTTTGGAAAATGTTTGCAATACAATCAAATTCGGATACTGATCAAGTTTCTGTAAAAATGTTCCTTTGTCCGAAAAATCAATATACGCCTCATCCACAACAACAATTCCCCCGAAACGGGTAATAACTGCCTCGAGTTCAGACAGTTCGAATGCATTGCCGGTCGGGTTGTTTGGCGAACAGAGAAAAATCACGTTCGACCTATCGTCCACCTGCGCAAACAGAGCCTCCGCATCGAGCTGAAAATCAGCCGTCAGCTTCACCTTCCGGTATTCCACATTATTAATATCCGCACATACCTGATACATGCCGTACGTAGGATCTATGGCCACCACATTGTCTATACCCGGTTCGCAAAAGGCTCTGAAAACCAGATCAATCGGCTCATCGCTTCCGTTTCCGAGCAATATCTGCTCTTTACGCACACCCTTCAACTCCTCAATCTGTTGTTTGACCACCCACTGCATCGGGTCGGGATAGCGGTTGTAAGGATTGTTGTAAGGATTTTCGTTCGCATCCAGATAGACAGATGCTTCTCCCTTAAACTCATCGCGTGCCGAAGAGTAGGGTTTCAGGTTCCATATATTGGGTCGGGTTATTTTCTGCAAATCCATATTTTCATTTTCTTTGGGTTAAAAATCTAATGCGGTTCAGCTCATTCTCAGCGTCACAGCATTCTTATGCGCTTCCAGCAACTCGGCCTCAGCCATGGCTTCGATGGTCGGTCCCAGAGTGCGTATGCCATCGCGGGTAATCTCCTGAAATGTGATTTTTTTGATAAAACTATCCAGGTTCACACCACTGTATGCTTTGGCGTATCCGTTTGTTGGCAAAGTGTGGTTGGTACCCGATGCATAGTCGCCTGCGCTTTCGGGTGTATAATGGCCCATAAATACAGAACCTGCATTCACGACCTCATCGGCCAGCTCACGATAGTTTTCTGTTTCGATAATCAGGTGTTCGGGGGCATATTCATTCGTAAAACGAATAACCTCGTCCCAATCTTTCAACAACACCACTTTGCTGTTGGCTAATGATTTTTCAGCCAGTTCGCGACGTGGAAGCCGCGCCAGTTGCGCCTCAATCTCTGCCAGCACCGGTGCGATAATCTCCTCATCGCAGGTCACCAGCAACGACTGACTATCAGCGCCATGCTCTGCCTGAGACAGAAAATCGGATGCCACATACGCCGGATTGGCCGTTTTATCGGCAATCACCTGCACTTCCGACGGGCCTGCGGGCATATCAATGGCCACATCTTTCAGACTCACAAGCTGCTTGGCAGCAGTCACATACTGATTTCCGGGACCAAATATCTTATACGTTTTGGGCACGCTTTCGGTGCCGTAGCTCATAGCTGCAATGGCCTGTATACCGCCAATTTTAAACACCTTGCTTACTCCGGCCGATTGCGCGGCAAACAGAATTGCAGGATGCACCTTTCCGTTTCTGTCGGGCGGCGTACACAGCACTATTTCCCGGCAACCAGCAATGCGTGCCGGCGTGGCCAGCATCAGCACTGTCGAAAACAACGGCGCACTGCCACCGGGCACATACAGTCCGACTTTCTCAATGGCCACGGCTTTTTGCCAACAGGTAACACCGGGCATAGTCTCAATCTTTTCGCCCTCAAAGCGCTGAGCGGCATGAAAAGTTTCGATATTCCTCCCGGCTGTCAATATAGCCTGTTTCAGCGTTTCCGAAACCAGTGTCTGCGCTTCGGCAAACTCTTCGGCAGTCACCGCCAGAGCATCCAGTTGCACTTTGTCAAATTGCAATTCATACTCCCGCACAGCCACATCTCCCCGCAGACGGACATCGTCGAGCACACGTTTTACCGTATCGTTCAGCGAAGTTGTATCCAGTGCGGGTCGCTTAATTATTTCCAACCACTCTCCGGGTTGCGGATATTTTATTACATTCACTGTGTTTACTCTTTAATTTCAGGTTTAATAAAAATCAGAGAATCATCTTCTCTATCGGCACCACCAGTATGCCCTCGGCACCCAACGATTTGAGTTTCGAAATCATCTGCCAGAAACTTTTCTCCTCAATCACTGTATGAACAGAGCTCCACCCCTCTTCTGCCAAAGGAATTACCGTTGGGCTCTTCATACCGGGTAACATCCCAATTATTTCAGCCAGATTTTCATTCGGGGCATTCATCAGGATGTATTTCTTTCCTTCTGCCTTTTGCACCGCATCAAAACGGAACAACAACTCAGCCAAAATCTCTTTTTTCTCCTCTGTCAGTGCCGAATGACCAATCAGTACAGCCTCCGATTGCATCACTACCTCTACCTCTTTCAGGTGGTTGCTCACCAGTGTGCTGCCCGAGCTTACAATATCAAATATCGCGTCAGACAAACCGATACCGGGTGCAATTTCTACCGAACCCGAAATAACATGCAGGTCTGCCTTTATTCCATTCTCTTTCAAAAACTTATCCAGAATAACCGGATATGAAGTCGCAATTTTCTTACCTTCAAACCAGCTTAATCCTTTGTATTCTGCCTCTTTGGGTATAGCCAGCGAAATGCGGCACTTACTGAAACCCAGACGTTTGATAATCTCTGCGTCCTGCTCTTTTTCCACAAATTCGTTTTCGCCCACGATACCTACATCGGCTACACCCGAAGCCACCGATTGAGGAATATCATCGTCGCGCAGGAACAAAACCTCTATCGGGAAGTTTTTCGATGGTATCAACAACGTTCTTTTGGCGTTCGACAGCTTGATGCCCGCTTCGGTCATCAGTTCCATTGTCTCTTCAAACAAACGGCCTTTGGCCTGTACTGCAATTCTTAACATGGTCCTTATTATTTTAATTTTTATTGATTTAAAACAAAAAAGGCTCACCCTTTCCGGTAAGCCTTTGTATCGCTATATCTTCATATAATTTCACAACAAATCAGCCCACCGAGATTATCTCAGATGATGATGATGAGCATGATGTAATGAAATTAATGCCATTTTTCTTCTATTTTGTTGCAAAGATAGCGGTTTTTACTTTACAATAACAAATTTAACCCCACATTTTTTTCAGTCTGTCACTCCTTCTGCTATTTATAGCCTGCTTTGATATACTTTATTCGCTATGTCACACCATTTTATTGCCAAACATATCCAAAATTTGTGTTACTTTTGCATCCAAATTCATTAAAACCAAATCATGGACTTACATCAAATCTTTTATGCCTCTTTCTGGATTATCTTTGTCATCGCATTTTTTGTCGATTTCAAATTCACAGGTACAAACCACAAAACCCTCAGTGTAAAAAGCGCGCTTGCCTGGACCATGTTCTGGATTGTCATCGCCTTCATCTACAATGGGTTCATTTATGCCTATTACCCCGACAACGACACCGTACACGGACATACCGGCCAAATCATGGCTCTCAAATTCCTCTCGGGATTCCTGATGGAAAAATCACTTTCGGTAGATAATCTCTTCGTCTTTATCCTCATATTTTCATCCATGGGAATCAAAGAAGACAATCAGGCCAAACTACTCAAACTCGGCATACTTATCTCTATCGTTCTGCGCATCGTATTCATCATTGCCGGTATGTCGCTCGTCAACCAGTTCGAATGGTTGTTCTACGTCTTCGGCGCAATTCTCGTCTTCACTGCCATCAAAATGATTGTCAAGAAAGAAAGCGAAGAAGAGGTACACCCCGAGAAAAACACCCTCTATCGCTGGGCCTCAAAACTCTTCCCCATCGACACCACCACAGAGAACTTTTTCAGCCGCAAAAACGGCAAATTCCACGTCAGCTACTTCTTCCTCGTGCTGCTCGTTATTGCCTCTACCGACGTACTATTTGCCGTCGATTCTATACCCGCCATCATCGGTATTATCCGCGAAGGCGCCAAAGGCATACTGACCATCGAACAGGAAAATTTCATCGCCATATCGTCTAACATGTTTGCCGTCATGGGCTTGTCCTCTCTATTCTTTGCTCTCAAAGGTATTATGAACTCATTCCATTACCTCAAAATAGCGGTCGCGTTCATCCTTCTCTTTATCGGATTCAAGATGCTTATTGCCGACATCCCTTTCTTCAGCGAATTTATGGAACAACACCATTACCTCTCATTCTTCGTCATCCTCGGATCTATGGTCGTTGCTGTTATCGCATCGCTCATCCGCAACCATCGCCTGAAAAAAGAGGCCGGAGCAGAACTTTTCTAAAAACAACAAAAACAACATATTCCAAAAGCGTGGCAGGTCTTTCTTGCCGCGCTTTTTTTATTCAATTCTTTTCAATTCACACACAACTCCGAGGCTTTCAGCCTGAAATTGACCCATAAGCAATATATATTGTATATTTTTCATTTCAAGAACTCCGGTCAATCGTTTTTTCAAAACAGATAAATTATCTTCGGTATTCCTCCATATAATCGAAATACCTTTTTATCCTACAAAAAAGTTCATGAGAAAGTAAATTTTCAAGAATGATTATTGGTTTTATTCTAAATTTGTACTAATTTCAATTTTATATGCGATATTTTTTTGTACTCTAAAAAGAATATCCTATTTTTGCCTTTTATCGACAAAGAAAGTGAGCAAAACCAACGGATAAAAATGGATTATGTCTAATAAAATAGTTATATAACATAAATATTTTTTAAACTAATTCTACATAAAATATCTATTTATTTTTATCTTTGCGAATCATAGTTTCATTTATTAATCATAATCCGACAGTACAATGAGTGAAAAAGAAGATAAACCCACGAAAAAGAGCAGAAGAGAATTTCTGCAAGGACTGGGCTTAGCCGGAGCGGGAACAATCATTGGTGGATCTGCCATATTGGCGGGCATCAATTACGACAACAATAAGAAAACCGGCGACCGGATAAGGGTACTAACGGCACAAAATGAATTGCTCGAAATTGAAAAAAGTGAAGCCACCCCGGTCACTAAAACCAAAGCCGAGAACCTCACCTATCTGCAAAAACAGGGCAGAGAAGGTATCAAAGGACGACGCTGGGTGATGGTAGTGGATCTATCGAAATGCAAAAATGCCCGCAAATGTATGGCTGCCTGTCAGCATGCACACCACCTGCGGCCGGAGCAACACCACATCAATGTACTTAAAATGCAGGATACCCCGCAAACGGAGCCTTACTATATGGCAAAACCGTGTCAGCACTGCGACAATCCACCCTGTGTGGCCGTTTGTCCGGTAGATGCAACATTCAAAAGACAAGATGGCATTGTGCTGATAGACAATGAGAGATGCATCGGCTGTCGTTTCTGTATTGCCGCTTGCCCATACAGCGCACGGGTATTCAACTGGGCAGAGCCGCTGCAAAGTGAACAAGACAAAGAACTGACCTACGATGTAGAACTGAATGTGCCGCAAAAAAAGGGTACTATCAGCAAATGCCTGTTTAGCGCAGATCAGTTGCGCGACGGCAAACTACCCTACTGTGTTTCGTCCTGCCCCAATGGAGTCTATTATTTCGGCGATCAAAACGAAGATGCAGTCACCAACGGCACCACCAAAGAGACGGTGCGATTCAGCAAACTACTGGCCGACAATGCCGGTTATGTGTTGATGCCGGAGCTGGGCACGCAACCGCGGGTCTATTATCTGCCACCGAAAAACAGAGATTATCCGTTTCAGGAAAAAGACAAGGAAGAGGCGGCAGAGCATCTGGGCACGCATGAGGGTTAAAACGTAGTTATCACTATTTAATGAACAGACTTCTATGTCAGATCAACTTAAAACAGACAAGATTATAGCCGACCTGCTACGGTCTATCCGGCTGAATAAAAGCTTTTTGCTTTGGATGGCTTTCCTGAGTGCATCGTTGCTGATATGCCTTGGGGCCTATGTGAAACAGCTCAGCGACGGGCTGGTAGTGACAGGCCTCGGGGATTATGTTTCGTGGGGAATGTATATCGCCAATTTTGTATTTTTTGTGGCCACAAGCCTCATTGGAATGCTGATAAGTGCGGTACTGAGCTTGTCGGGGGCCAAATGGGCATCGCCTTTGGCGCGAATTGCAGAGATTATCGCTCTGGCATTTGCAGCAGTTGCCGGTTTGGTGATTGTATCTGACATGGGTCGCCCGGACAGACTGCTGAATGTGTTTCTGCACGGTCGCATACAATCGCCTATCCTGTGGGATGTGACTGTGGTGACGGGCTATGTACTGATCAGCGCGCTGTTTCTTTACATTCCGCTTATTCCTGATCTGAAAATTTGCCACGATAAACTAACGAACATACACCCAATTCAGAAAAAAATATACAACCTGCTATCGCTCAACTGGTGCGGCACGCCCGAGCAAGAGAGGTTAATCAAACAATCGACCCGCATTCTGGCCATACTGATTATACCGGTAGCCTTTGCCATTCACACCGTCACATCGTGGCTGTTTGCCAATACACTGCGGGTGGGCTGGGATAGCACAATTTTTGGTCCGTACTTTATTTCCGGAGCATTTGTTTCGGGCACAGCGGCAGTGATCATTGCGATGTACTTCTACCGGAAAAGCTACAAACTGGAAGAGTACATTACCGATCAGCTTTTCAATAAAATGGGTCAGTTGCTGGTGCTGGTATCGCTGCTTTATCTCTACTTCAACCTGAACGAGTATATGGTTCCGGGGTACAAAATGAAGAAATATGAGGCCATCCATCTGCAAAATCTTTTTACAGGCGGGCATGCCATACTGTTTTGGTCGGTTCAGATTCTGGGACTTGTTTTGCCCATTATCCTGTTGTTGTTTAAGCAAATAAGACGACCCAAACCGATGCTGATTATCGCCTTATTTGTGCTGATGGGCGCCTGGCTCAAAAGGTACATCATTGTTGTTCCCACCATGGAGCACCCATTTTTGCCCATACAAAATGTGCCACTTCACTTCAAAGTCTATTCACCTACACTGATTGAGATACTGATAACTATTGCCCCGCTCATCATGGTACTGCTTATCATTACTATATTATCGAAAGTTGTACCAATCATTCCAATTCACGAAACATTGGAACAACAACACGAGAAAGAATAAACAGCTGTTTATCAGCTTAATTTTCAGAATATACCACAAACATGTCAACAGAAAAAATTATGATAAGCATACTGTCCAAAACCTCGTTGCGAAACATTACCCTGATGGGAATATTTGTGTGTAGCACTGTGCAGGCCCAAAACAACTGGAATGTACCGGCAGATCAGAAAGCAAAAAACAGCTATATAAAATTCGATGCTGCATCGGCCAAAGAGGGCGAAGATATTTTTATGAAAAGCTGTACATCGTGCCACGGCAACCCCACACAGGGCAATGTGATGAAATCTTTGAATCCGATTCCACCCGATTTGGGAATGAGTAAAACACAGGCACTTACCGACGGCGAACTTATCTATATTCTGAATACCGGACGCGGACTGATGCCTTCGTTTAAAAATGTATTGTCGGAGGGCGAACGGTGGAAAGTAATATCCTATATGCGTAGTTTCAACAAGAACTATGTACAGGTATTATCCAAAACTGACCCGACGAGAAGTGCACGGGTACTGGTTTCTACTATCTTTGATGCTGCCCGGTCGAGCATTAAGATATCGGTCAATGCAAAAGAGAAAGCGGGAGTTGTTGCCCTGAAAAACACAGAGGTATCGGCTTTTATTAAACGCTATTTTGGCAATTTGCAAATCGGGAAAACAGCCCGCACAAACGAAGGCGGACAAATAGAATTTGCGATGCCCAAAGATATACCGGGCGACAAAAACGGAAATATCCAAATTGTGGTAAAAATAAATGATGAGGTGTATGGTGAAGTGGAACGCAATAAAAACATGAAAATAGGTGTGCCCACAGACAAACCGGCACTGAATGCAGAACGGGCTATCTGGAATGTGTTAGCCAAAGTGCCTGTGTGGTTGCTGATCACCTACACCTCGATCGTGTTGGGCGTGGCTGCCGTGATAGGATATGTTGTATTGAATCTGTTGAAAATAAAAAAATCAGGTATTAACCAATAAAACGCACTGCCATGAAAAAATTATCTTTATTCGGACGTTTCTTGTTTGCTCTTCCTTTTGGGTTGATTGGGTTGAATCATTTTCTGATGACTGATTTGTTTCTGGGAATGATGTCTTCGTTTATTCCCGGTGGAGCTTATACAGTACTGGTAACGGGCGCATTGCTGATGACTGCAAGTGTGTGTATTATGCTCAACAAGTTTATCTATATATCCTGTTTGGGGTTGGCCGGGTTGTTGTTGGTGTTCATTTTGTCGATACACATACCCGGACTATATTCGCCGGATGCAAACCACGCAAACATTGCCCTGATTGAGCTATTGAAAGATACATCCCTGATGGGTGGTGCCATTTTATTGGCGGCTTATATGAAAGAAGGAGAAGCTTAGATTTATAATAACTGAAAATATGAAACGAATACTTATTTTAGCCATCGCATGTTTCCTCTCATTTTCGGTGCGGGTAGCGGCGCAGGTGGATCAATCGCCCGAAGTGGGTATAATTGAACATCTGGGCAACACCGTACCCCTTGATTTACAATTTGTGAATGAGAAGAATGAGAAAGTCACCTTGCGTCAACTCATTAACAAGCCGACCATTCTCTCATTTGTCTATTTTGACTGCCCGGGGCTTTGCAGTCCGCTGCTCGAAGGTGTAGGCACAGTAATCAAACAATCGGACCTGAAATTAGGCACTGACTATCAGGTGATTACTATTAGCTTTAATTTCAGAGATACCCCTGAAAAGGCAAAAATAAAAAAGGCCCGGTTTGTGGACAAATATTCGAAAGGTCAGGGCGATGGTTGGATATTCTTAACCACAGACAGTGCGACGATATTTAAAATCACAGACGCGACAGGCTTCAAGACCAAGGCGGTGGGACTCGATTTCGTGCATCCGTCTGCCATCATTGCCGTTAGTCCGCAGGGGATGATTAGCCGTTATCTGTATGGCATCTCTTTTCTGCCTATCGATTTCAAAATGGCGGTGATTGAGGCCAACAAAGAACAGACACGCCCGACCATACAAAAGATAATGCAGATCTGTTACAGTTACGATCAGGATAATCAGCGTTTTGCCCTGGATATAACTAAAATAGCGGGTATTTTGATTGTCTTCTTCTTATTAGTATTTGTGGCAGTCTATCTTATTAAACCAAAGAAAAAATAAAAAACAATGAGTAACAACAACACAGAATACGTTAGCTTTCTCGAACATCAGGGAAAATACAAAGGGATATTCGCCTGGATATTCTCGACCGACCACAAGCGAATTTCATTGCTGTATATGTATGCAATCATCACCTTCTTTTTTGTTGGCGCCATATTGGGTGTGCTGATGAGACTGGAACTGATTGCACCGGGTGAAACAATTATGAAAGCACAAACCTACAACGGTGTTTTCACGGTGCACGGTGTGATCATGATATTTATGGTGGTGATACCCGGCTTGTCTGCCGTTTTTGGAAATTTCTTTTTACCTATTCTTATTGGTGCAAAAGATGTTTCGTTTCCACGGCTAAATCTTTTTTCGTGGTGGATATTTATTATCGGGAGCATAATGGCGGTGGCCTCTCAGTTTATGCATGATGGACCACCCGACACCGGATGGACATTTTACGCGCCATATAGTACCACAACAGGCACAAATGTGATAATGGCCACAACGGCGGCATTTGTACTTGGGTTTTCATCTATTCTTACCGGGCTAAACTTTATTGTCACCGTGCACCGGATGCGTGCGCCGGGCATGAAGTTTTTCAATATGCCACTTTTCCCCTGGTCGCTCTATGCTACGGCCTGGATACAGCTGCTTGCCACACCGATTGTGGGCATTACGCTGTTGATGCTGATAGCAGAACGTCTGTTTAAAATCGGCTTCTTCGATCCGGCTCTCGGTGGTGACCCCTTGTTGTTTCAACACCTTTTCTGGATATACTCACACCCGGCCGTTTACATCATGATATTGCCGGCCATGGGTGTTATCACCGAAATTATTCCTACCTTTTGCCAACGCAGAGTGTATGGATACAAAGCGGTTGCACTATCGAGTCTGGCCATTGCCGGTGTAGGATTTCTGGTATGGGGACACCACATGTACACCTCAGGAATGAGCGAAAATGCGCGTTGGTTCTTCTCGCTGCTTACATTTATTGTAGCGGTTCCGAGTGCGATAAAGGTTTTCAACTGGCTCTCTACCATGTACAAGGGTTCGATAGATGTGAAACCACCATTCCTGTATGCTCTGGCGTTCATCTTCCTGTTTATTATCGGGGGCACTACCGGGCTGATTCTGGGTTCGGTTGCTACCAACATTCAGGTGCACGATACCGCATTTATTGTGGCGCATTTCCACTATATTATATTTGGGGGAATGGGATTTGCATTTTTTGCCGCCATTCACTACTGGTTGCCCAAAATGTATGGCAGAATGTACAACAACAAAATGGCAAGCATAGCGGCTGTGATAAATTTCATCGGATTCAATGTACTCTATTTCCCGCAGTTTGTGATAGGAATACAGGGAATGCCACGACGCTATTTCGATTATTTGCCCCAATTTCAGACCGGTCAAATTATATCAACTATCGGTGCATTTATTCTGCTGAGCGGATTAATACTGATGGTTTACACCCTGGTGCAGGGAGTACGAAAAGGAGAAAAGGCACCCGCAAATCCGTGGATGGGTTCTACACTGGAATGGCAACTACCCTCACCCCCATCGGTTGAAAACTTCGACGAAGCACCCGTAATTAAGAAGAATCCATACGACTACATTTAATAATAAAGAAATATTCTATGAGCGAAACAACAAGTCATACAGCAGAACACAGAGACGACGAAGCCTCGAAATTGGGCATGTGGCTCTTTATATTTACCGAACTTCTTTTGTTTGGCGGATTATTTCTGGTTTATTCGATTTTCAGGGCACAATACCCGACTAGTTTTCACGAAGGAAGCCTGGAATTGAGTGTTACGATTGGCGCAGTCAACACAGTTATACTTTTGTTTAGTAGTATGACCATCGCCATGGCTCTGACGGCTGTGCAAAAGAAAAACAACAAACTGGCAGCTCAACTGGTGGCTGTAACCTTATTAATGGCACTACTCTTTCTGGTCAATAAATATTTTGAGTGGGGAACTAAATTTCACCACGGGCTATATCCGGGTTCCGATTTGATGCCGCTGCTGGACAGAGGCCACCTGCTCTATTTCAGTCTCTACTTTTTCATGACCGGACTGCATGCCCTGCACATCATCATTGGTATGATTCTGCTGATTGTCTGTTTTTTTAAGGTAAAAAGCGGGAAAATAAATGACGATCGTTTTGTGTTGCTCGAAAATGGTGCACTCTACTGGCACCTTGTCGATTTAATCTGGATTTTTCTGTTTCCGTTAATGTATTTAATATCATAAATAAAACCCAACGACGATGTCACACAACGGTACACATACCACAGAATATAAGGTA
This sequence comes from uncultured Parabacteroides sp., assembly GCA_964534355.1. Lineage (GTDB taxonomy): Bacteria > Bacteroidota > Bacteroidia > Bacteroidales > UBA7332 > CAXXIC01. The sequence goes on along the minus strand of CAZHNZ010000017.1, from coordinate 2,466 downwards.
TTGGGCAGAATATTAATTTTACTGCTCACACTTACCTTTGTCACTATTACGTTAACGTCGTTCAATCTGGGCGTTTTCACAGTGACAGCTGCCCTATTGGTAGCGGGCGTCAAATCATTTTTTGTATTGTCCTACTTTATGCACCTCAAATACGAGAGCCTGTTGCTTCGGATTTTGGTGAGTATGGTTTTTGTGCTTTTTGCACTGATTGTGCTGATCACATTTATCGACTACGCTTATCGTTGACATCAGTCTGTGTATTGCAATAAAAGTAAAGGATAATACAAAAGTTTACATACAATTAAAAACAAAAACGATATGTTCTCAAACGCATCCAATTTTGTACAAGGAGTAGATAAAGCCTTTTTTATCATATTTGGCATTTCTATCTTCTTCCTGGTTACACTTACGTCTCTGATGATTTATTTTGTAATCAAATACAATCGCAAAAAGGGGGTAAAAGCAGTGCAGGTAAAAGACAATATGTGGCTCGAATTCACCTGGACATTGATCCCGTTAATATTGGTATTGTATATGTTTTACATTGGCTGGGAGGGTTTTCTGCCGATGAGACAGGTGCCCAAAGATGCTATGCCGGTAAAGGCAATTGGTATGATGTGGAAATGGAGTTTCGAGTACCCGGGCAATAAAGAGTCGGACACATTGGTGCTACCCATCAACAAGCCGGTGAAACTGAATTTGGTGTCGAAAGATGTTTTGCACGGATTGTTTATTCCGGCATTTCGGATAAAAGAAGATGTTGTACCGGTGAAGAAAAACTATACCTGGTTTATCCCCGGTGAATATGGTGAGTACGATTTGTATTGTTCTGCATTTTGCGGGCTGAGTCACTCATACATGATGGCAATAGTACGTATTGTACCCGAACCCGAATTTAAGAAATGGCTGGCAGCTCTGCCTGTCAAAAAAGCTGTTGACGAAAATAGTGGATTGAAAGTTTTGGAGAAAAACGGATGCGTTGCCTGCCACTCTGTGGATGGATCAAAACTGGTGGGCCCGACATTCAAAGGACTCTACAACAGCAGCCGGACCGTGATGACGGATGGCGCTAAACGCACAGTAAAAGCAGATGATGCTTACCTGAAATCTTCCATTACAAATCCGAATGCCGATGTCGTTGACGGCTATCCGCAAGGCGTGATGAAATCGTACAAAGATTTGATTTCGGAGAAAGATATTCAAAAAGTTATCGACTACATGAAATCACTGGAAAGCAAATAAACCCTGAAAAAGTGAAACTACATACCCTGCCTGCTTTATTGAAATACAAAGTCTCTGTGGCTGTTACTTTCACGGCAATCACAGGGTATGTGGTGCATACGGGGCAATTTGATTTGCGCATATTGTGGTTGATACTGGGTGTATTTACGCTGGCCGGAGGGTCAAGCGGGCTGAATGAATATCAGGAGAGTCGCTATGATGCCCAAATGAACCGAACCAAAAACAGACCCATCCCATCGGGTGAGATTTCCCCCAAACTTGCATTGCTGGTATCGCTGTTTTTTTGTTTTATGGGCACGGCTGTCCTGTATTATTTCACCGGCCTTACTACGGCATTGCTGGGGATATTCAACATAATCTGGTACAACCTGCTCTACACCAATTTGAAAAGAATCACACCCTTTGCCGTGGTGCCGGGGTCGCTTACCGGTGCTGTGCCGGTATTGATGGGTTGGTGTGCTGCCGGGGGGTATCTGTTTGATCCGGCTATTATTTACATTGCATTTTTTCTCTTTATCTGGCAAATACCCCACTTCTGGCTGCTGATGCTTAAATATGGTAAAGAGTATGAAGCTGCCGGATTTCCTACTATTAATCAGGCAGTCCATCCCGAAAAACTACGATTCGTGATCTATTCCTGGATAGTAGCAACCTCGTTCGCTTCTATACTCGTACCCGTTTTTCTGACTCACATTTCATTGCCTTTTTTTATGGCCATATTTGCTTTCAACGTATTGTTTGTGAGCATTTTCACCCGATTATCATTGGGCAATTCCACGCAGCTGAACTTCCGAAAATCATTTGTCAGCCTCAACATCTACATGTTTCTGTTTATGATTATTCTTATCGCATTTCACCTGATGTAAAGATAAAAAAAACCGCCAAACAACTCTCCTTCAAAAGTTTTGTTTAGCGGCTCTATGTTTTATACGGTCTATTATATTGATAATCTGATTTGTGAGGCTATTGAGGCCATCTCCTCAGCGGATAATTGCAATTTTTTATTTGAAAAGTTCAAATCACCCTCCTGTTGAATCGGAATCAGATGAATGTGTGCATGAGGAACTTCAAGACCAATCACCGCTACCCCCACACGCTGGCAATCAACAACAGCCTCAGGAAAAAGAAGTAGACGCAATAGCTTGGTATCCAGAGGATATACTAACGCCTGCTGGTCCGGATAATTACAATGGCTTACCTGGTGTTATTCTTGCAATGGATATT
>CAZHNZ010000016.1:0-44717 GCA_964534355.1 uncultured Parabacteroides sp. | reverse complement strand
CGTAGTATTGTTTTTACTCAGCAGGATATTGATGATTTTCTGAATAAGTACCGGGGGTAGGGGAGGGTATGCATATATGTGACGTTTTACACCATGCATTGCATACATGGTTAATCGAATTGAACTGCGTTGCAGTTCTGCGGGGTGCGAGATCCGGCAGGGTAGGTGCACTGTATGGCTAACTGCGAAGCGTCGTTTTATACTATGCATTGCATACATGGTTAATCGTATTGAACTGCGTTGTAGTTCTGCGGGGTGCGAGATCCGGTAGGGTAGATGTTACTGTATGGCTAACTGCGAAGCGTCGTTTTATACCATGCATTACATACATGGTTAATCGTATTGAACTGCGTTGCAGTTCTGCGGTGTGCGTATTGCAACAGAGATTTCACCGAACGAAAAACCGCGAAGCGGTTGAATGTGATTAGCCATGTATGCAATGCATGGTGAATGGAAAAATCGAAATAAAACACAGAAAAATATGAGTTCATATAATCAATCATTACATCAAATTGTATTTAGTACAAAATACAGAAATAAAACGTTGATAAAGCGCGATCGGGACGCATTATTTCGCTATATCTGTGGGGTACTTACCGCAAAGCATTGTCATTTATACCGAATAGGAGGTGTGGAAGATCATATTCATATATTCACACATATACACCCATCGTTTGGAGTGGCACAATTAGTAAAAGATATAAAACTGGCAAGTTCAGCGTTTATAAAAAGGGAGAATTTATTTCCTGATTTCGGCGGTTGGCAGATTGGATACGGAAGTTTTACCTATTCGTATGCCGACAAGGACAGAGTGATTGAATACATAAAGAATCAGGAAAAACACCATTCTGCAAAAGAGTTCAGAGAGGAATTGATAGGGCTTCTCAATGAGCATGGCGTCGAATTTGATGAAGAGTATTTGGATTGATTTCGTCACATGCGTTGCATACACCATGCATCGCCACCATGCATAGCATACATGGTTAATCGTATTGAACTGCGTTGCAGTTCTGTGGGGGCGTATTGCGGCAGAGATTTCACCGTACGAAAAACCGCGAAGCGGTTGAATATGATTAGCCATGTATGAAATGCATGGTGAATGTGTATGCAATGCATGGTGAATGGAAAAAAGATATCACACAAATTTCACAATAAACAGTACCCGAAATAAACAAATTTTCAGTATATTTGCCGGTGGTAATATACGGGTTACCCGGTAACAGCCACAAAACAATAAACCGCGAAGCGGTTAAATACAATCACCATGTACGCAGTGCATGGATTTATTAACAACTTAAAACAACAAAAACAAAAACATGGCTAATCGCCACTAATCGTATTGAACTGCGTTGCAGTTCTGTGGTGAGCGTATTGCGGCAGGTATTTGCACCGTACGCAAAACCGCGAAGCGGTTAAATGTGATTAACCATGTATGCAATGCATGGAAATAAACAAAAACAACTGATTATTAACATATTAATATAGCATTCTGCTATTGTTCGCGCCACCAAGAAACCTGAGAAATTTCCCAAAGCGAACATGCAAAACAGATTCAATGAGCAAAGTGCTCACGCCCCAAACGGCGTGAGTCATTTTGGCTTATCGTTTTGCATGTAGCCTTTCTCAGGGGCTTTGGTGGCGGATAAGACAAGACTCACGCTTTTTTTATGCGCTGAAGTTTGACCTTATCTGACCAATGGCAGCCGCCCGGCAGCCCATGACAAACAAAACGATCACCCCTTATCACGCCAAATATTACGCATACGAACTATCGAAGCGGGCCAATTCCGACTCGTCCGAGAAGTTTGGAGTGACGCTGATGGATGCACAGGTAGAGCTCAATCCGCATCAGGTGGAGGCAGCTTTGTTTGCCTTTAAGTCGCCCTATTCCAAAGGAGCGATATTGGCCGACGAGGTGGGGCTGGGCAAAACCATCGAAGCCGGCATTGTTTTGAGTCAGCAATGGGCTGAAAATAAACGGCGTATCCTCATTATTTGTCCGTCGTCGCTACGCAAACAGTGGGCGAATGAGCTGGCCGACAAGTTTTACCTCAAAGCTGAGGTATTGGAGCGTAAATCGTTCGATGCCGGCTACAAAGCGGATAATAAGAACCCGTTCGACGATGGGAAATCCATCAAGATATGTTCCTACCAGTTTGCAGGCAAGCAGGCAGAGCTCATTCAGCTTACATCGTGGGATTTGGTGGTGCTCGACGAAGCACACTACCTGCGCAATGTGCATAAAAACAGCGAAAGCATTGCCGCCAAAATAAAATCAGCGATAAAAGATTACAAGAAAATTCTGCTTACAGCTACTCCGCTTCAAAACAGGCTGGATGAGTTGTACGGTTTGGTCAGTTTTATCGATCAGGGGCTGTTTGGCGACATCAAAACGTTTCGCAAAAGCTATGTGAATGGCGATGGAAATATCAAAGAGCTGAAAGAAAGGCTTCAGCCCATCGTGCACCGCACCCTGCGGCAGGATGTGAAAGAGTTTGTGCCCTACCGCGAGCGCATCCCTATCACACAGCAATTTACCCCCACCGAACCCGAAAAACAACTCTATAACAGTGTGTTGGATTACCTACGCATGGAGTCGATCTATGCGCTGCCCCGTTCGCAACGGCACTTGATGGAGTCGGTGATGTTTAAACTGCTCGGCTCGTCCTCCTTCGCCATTGGCAAAACCCTCGAAGCACTCATAAAAAGGCTCAACACGCTGCTGAGCCAGTCGAAAGTGGTGGAAGAGGAGATTATATCGTGGTTTGAGCAGGAGTACGAAAACTACGATGACGACACCGATCAGGAGGACGACACTGCCGGTGCCGAAGAGGATTTCGTAGAAATAACGGCTCAGGACAAAGAGAATATAGAGGCCGAAATAGCCACTCTGACCGGATACCTGCAATTGGCCAACAGTATAGAGCACAACGAAAAAGGGGAGAAGCTGTTGATTGCGCTGGAGGCCGGATTCCATAAGTTACAGGAGCTTGGCGCCAACGAAAAAGCACTGATATTTACCGAGTCCACCCGCACACAACAATACCTGATGGAGCGGCTCTCTGCCGATAAATACAAAGGAAAAGTGTTGCTCTTCAATGGCAGCAACAACGATGCTCTGTCTGCCCAAATATACCGAAATTGGGTAAACGACAAAAACAACTACGGCAAACTTACCCATTCCAAAAGCATAGATATACGCAATGCGCTGGTGGATGCATTCCGAAGCGACGATTATCAGATCATGATAGCCACCGAAGCTGCTGCCGAAGGTATTAACCTACAGTTTTGCAGCATGGTGGTGAACTACGACCTGCCCTGGAACCCGCAACGGATAGAGCAACGCATTGGCCGGTGCCACCGCTACGGGCAACTGTATGATGTGGTGGTGGTGAACTTCCTGAACAGCGAAAACGAGGTGGAAAACCGCGTGTATGAGCTGCTGGAGCAGAAATATAAGCTTTTTCAGGGGGTATTTGGCTCGTCGGACCATGTGCTGGGCAGTATAGAAAATGGAGTGGATTTCGAAAAACGCATTATCGAAATCTACAAGAAATGCCGCACCAAAGCGCAGATTGAGGCCTACTTCGATGCCCTGAAGAAAGAGTTTGAGGAGTCGATAGACCAAAAGCTGAAAGCGGTACAAAGCGTATTGTTCGAAAATTTCGAAGGCAGTGTGATTAATAAACTGCGCATTTCGTATTCCGAGACCAAGACCTTTCTGGAGAAATACGAAAAGTGGTTGTGGGAGATTACCCGCTATTATCTGCACAATCTGGCGCAATTCGAAGAGCAGGATTTTACATTCACACTACTCAACACCGGCGAACGGTATAGCCTGAACAAAAAACGCACCGATGCCCGGCACTACCGCCTGCAGAGCGATGTGGCGCAGCGGCTGTTGGCCAAAGCCCGACGGGAAAGCACCGGGCAGGCGCACCTGATTTTCGATGTGGCCTCTTCGCCATTCCGGCACAAAGAGCTCGATGGGTTGAGGGGTAAGCGGGGTATGCTGAAAATCAGCAATCTCTCTGTCTGGTCCGAAATAGAGCAACACGACACCCTTGTGCTATCGGCCCTTACCGCCGAAAATGAGATATTAAGTGAGCAAACGATACGGGAGCTGTTTGGCCTGACTGCTGAGGTATCTGCTTCTTCCTATACCGATGCCGGAAAGCTTGACGCACACCACCAACACAACAAAAAATCGAAGCTCGACCACCTCGAAAAAGTGGATACCGCCTTTATGCAACGCGAGTTTACCAAATTTGAGCGTTGGGCCGACGAAAAAATAAAAGCCATGGAGATTGACCTGAGGGAGGAGCGGCTAAAGCTGAAAGAGCTGGAACGGGAGCAGCACAAAGAGAATATTCTGGCGCAGGAGCTGCTCGATTTGCAGGAGAGAATATCGAAAATCAAAAGGAAATACAACCGGCTGCGGCAGGAAATTTACGACCGGGAAGATGCCATCAACGTGGAACGGGATGCCATGATTGCTGAGGCAAGAGGCAAATTGACCCGCACCATTGAGGAAGAGGAATTATTCACCGTGAGTTTTGAGGTGATATGATATTGAATAGATTGGGCTTTAGCCCATTCAAAATGAATAGGATTGGCCTTTAGGCCATTCAAAAAAGGATAATAGAGTATAAGGGCTTTAGCCAAATAATTAAATAATAACAATTTGGCTAAAGCCAATAAATGGAATTGAATCATTCTTGTCCTCCAGCTAAAGCTGGAGGCAATTCATGAATAGATTGGCCTTTAGGCCATTCAATAATAGAATAGCAGATTATCAGGGCTTTAGCCAAACAAATAAAAATATAAAATACAAATATATGACCCACTACGACCAACTGAAGAAGGTATTGAATGAAATATTTGAGCTCGACAAGGCCGACCTCGATTTTGGTATCTACCGCATAATCAACCAAAAGCGCAAACAGGTAAACGAGTTTATAGACAAGCAGTTGCCCAATGATATAAAGAAAGCGCTGAGTGAGACCCAAACTGCCGACAAGGCGGAGTTGGAACGCGAGCTTAAAACGTTGAAAAAGAATCTGGAAGATGCCGGTGTAATAGCCGAAGAGAGTCCGAAATTCAAATTGCTGAACGAAAAACTGTTGAGGATAGATAGTGCGGATGTGCTGGAGCAGGAGGTATTCTCTCACTTAGCCAACTTCTTTCGCCGCTACTACAAGGATGGCGATTTTATATCGATGCGCCGTTACAAAAAAGATGTGTACGCCATACCCTACGAGGGCGAGGAGGTGAAACTGCACTGGGCAAATGCAGACCAATACTACATTAAATCGTCCGAAAACTTCAAAAACTACAGCTTCCTGTTGGGCGACAACAGCAAGGTAACCTTTCAACTCAAAGAGGTAAGCACCGAGCAAAACAACAACAAAACGCAGGGCGATGCCGAACGCCGCTTTGCTATTTTCGAAGAAAAACCGGTGGAGGTGGTGAATGGCGAATTGTTGATAAACTTTGTGTACGAGCCTTTCCCGAAAGCCACCAAACAGGAGGCGCTGCTGACTACTGCCCTAAGCGTATTGACCGAAAATGTGCCTGCTCAATTTGCGGGCCTGTTTGCACTCAGCCCCACGGAGAAAAACAGCAAACGCACGCTGCTGGAGAAGCACCTGACCGACTATGTGTCCAAAAACTCATTCGACTACTTTATACACAAAGACTTAGGTGGTTTTCTGGGTCGCGAGCTGGACTTCTACATCAAAAACGAGGTGCTCTATATCGACGATATCAATGTGCGGCAAACCGACTTTTTTGTGGCGCAACTCAGCAAGGTAAAGGCCATTAAAACCGTAGCCGGCAAAGTCATTGACTTTCTGGCACAGATAGAGAACTTCCAGAAAAAGCTGTGGCTGAAAAAGAAATTTGTGCTTCGCACCGATTATTGCATGACGCTCGACCGGATTCCTGCCGACTATTATCCCGAAATATTTGCCAACAAAGCCCAATTGGCCGAATGGAAAACGCTGTTTGATGTGGAGCTGCAAAACGAAAACCAATTGGCATTCGAGCAGTTTCTGGTATTGGATACCAAATTTTTCGACGAAGCCTTCAAAGACCGACTATTGGCTGAGTTTGATGATTTGGACGAGCAAACGAATGGATTGTTGATTAATTCGGAGAATTTTCAGGCGTTGGGGTTGATGGGGGAGAAATTTCAGGAGTCTATCAAAACAACATATATCGATCCACCATATAATACAGATGCAAGTCCAATTATGTATAAGAATTCCTATCGTAATTCAACATGGATTTCGTTAATAAGTGATCGGCTTTTAATTTCACATAATTTGATGAGCGTTGATGGAATATTATGTGTAACTATCGATGATTTTCAGACAAATGAACTAGTTATGCTTGGAAAAGAAATATTTAAAAAAGACAATTATCTAGGTACTGTAGCAATACGAAATAACCCGTCAGGCAGACCAACACCTAGTGGTTTAGCTATTTCACATGAGTATGGTCATTATTTCTCGAAATCAGATTCTTCCAAATTATTGAAGATGTCAAGAAATGAAGAACAAAGTAAGCGATACAAGGAGATTGACAACAATGGTAGATATATGTGGGAACTTTTGAGGAAACGAGGGTCTGATTCGGAAAAAAAAGACAGCCCAAGGGCATATTTCCCATTTTATTACAATCAAAATAGTAAGAGTTTGAGAATTCCTGAAATGATTTGGAAAGCTGATCAAAAAGAATGGGAAGTTTTAGAACCCTTTTTGATGGAAGAAATTGAGCTATATCCAATCGATGAGAATGGAGTACAGCGAAGATGGAGATGGGGAGTTGAGACAGCAAGAGAAAAAATCAACGAACTTAAAATTAATGTAAGTAGCAATGCAAATACAGTTTATTATAAGTATTATGAACCCGAGGGAGTACTTGCACTTACTAATTGGATTGAGTCCAGATATTCCTCTACAGAACATGGTACAGGTTTATTGAAAAATTATTTTTCAATATACAATCCATTTAGTTATCCAAAATCTTTATTTGCTGTAATTGACACTTTAACTATCTCAGGACTTAAAAACTTGGATTATTGTTTAGATTACTTCGCCGGTTCAGGCACCACAGGCCACGCCACAATAAAACTCAACCGCGAAGACAACGGCAACAGAAAATACATCTTAGTCGAAATGGGTACCTACTTCAACACCGTTACCAAGCCCCGCATACAAAAGGTAATCTATTCCGACAATTGGAAAAACGGCAAGCCGCAAGACAAAGCCGGTATATCGCAAATGGTGAAATATCAGGTGCTGGAGAGCTACGAAGATACGCTGAATAACCTGCTGCTGAGCGAGGTGGCTAATCAGGCGCAGCTCGACTTCAGCGAGCGGGCGCAGGAAGAGTACCTGCTGCACTATATGCTCGAAATGGAGAGTCGGGAGCATCTGTTTAACTTAGAGATGTTCCGCAAGCCCTTCAGCTATCAACTAAAAGTAACCGAAAACAACGAACTGAAACCGACCAACGTAGATTTGGTGGAGACATTCAACTACCTCATTGGCCTGTATGTGAGCAAAGTGCAGCGGGTGAAGGATATCAAGGTAGTGGAGGGCGTTACCCGCACCGGTATAAAAACGCTGGTGATCTGGCGCGATATGGAAACCACCACGCACGACGATGTGGTGAAACTCATCCGCCGCTTCTACGACAGCGCCCGCACCCGCGAGTTTCAGCAAATATACATCAATGGCGACCACCACCTCGAAAACCTCCGCACCGATGGCGACCAGTTCAAAATCAGGATGATAGAGGAGACTTTCTTTAAGAGGATGTTTAATGAGAGTGAGTTGTAGGGTAGTCGGGGCGCGACTCTAAGTCGCACCCCGACTGTGTAGTTGGATTGGCTTTAAGCTCATTCAATATGAATAGGATTGGGCTTTAGCCCATTCTTTAAAGAAATCGGAGAATCAGGGCTTTAGCCAAACAATTAAATAATGATTTGGCTAAAGCCAATATGGAATTGAATCTTTTATCCTCCAGCTGAAGCTGGAGGCAATTCAAAAAACAATACACAAATGGCAAATTTTCACGATAAAATCATTCTCAACAAATACCTCTTGTCGCTATTCGGCATAGAGGCAATCGGCACAAAAATTCTGTCGAAAAAGGGTGTGGAGATTTTCAAAGAGCTGAAACTCTCTACCAGCGAAGGCTATACCGAGGAGGGCAATACGAAGTTTCTGGAGCAACTCAAATCGCACCTCTACCTGACGGAGCATCTGACCGAAGCCATGCTACAGCAGTACGACGAAAACATAGTGCGCTATACCCACCAGATATCCGACGGCCGCGAAGAGCTGATTGTGTGGAAATACTTCCAGTACCTGTCTCTGCTCTTTACCGAGATATACCTCGATAAGTTTTTCGGGAACAAGAAGCAGTTGCAACACGAGCTCAATCAGTTTGTGAAGCAGTTTAATGAGAAACAGATAGAGCAAAACAGGGGGCGTCGTCTTCAGCGTGGTGAGACGGTATATCAGGTGTCAGCATTCAAAGAGACCGACCTCAATAAACTGGCATTCTGGAACGCGACCGGTTCGGGCAAAACGCTGCTGATGCACGTCAACATAAAGCAATACCTGCACTACGCCAACAAACACAGCAACGGCCACGACAGCAAGATATTGCTGATAACGCCCAACGAACCACTGTCGCGTCAGCATTTGCAGGACTTGCAGCAGTCGGGCATTCCGGCCAATATGTTTTCGAAAAATCAATCGGGCATGTTCACCGGCAAAGAGGTGGAAATTATCGAGATACAGAAACTTTCGGACGAAAGCAAAGACAAAACCGTGGCGGTAGAGAGTTTCGAAACGCAAAACCTGGTGCTGGTGGACGAGGGGCACGGCGGTATGAGTGGCGATCAGTGGAAGAAATTTCGCGACAAACTGAGTGAGTCGGGTTTCGCGTTTGAGTACTCGGCCACCTTTGGGCAGGCCATTAGCGCAGCGGCAAAGGGCAAAAAAGAGGAGCTCACGCAGGAATATGCCAAAAGTATTCTGTTCGACTATTCCTACAAATATTTTTACGAAGACGGGTATGGCAAGGATTACCGCATTCTGAACCTGAAAGAAGACAATGCCGATTTTAAAAACATCTACCTGACTGCCAATCTGCTATCCTACTATCAGCAGTTGCTGATATTCAAATCGAAACCGGAGATTGCCACACAGTTTCGGCTCTTCAAGCCGCTGTGGGTATTTGTGGGGAGTAGTGTAAATGCAGTCCGGAAAGAGGGTGGCCGGGAGACTTCCGATGTGTTGGATGTGGTACATTTTATCACCGATTTTCTCAAAAACAGAGAAGACTACACCCGATACATCCACTTAATACTTAAAAATAAAGCCGGGTTGTTCGACAGCAATGGTTATTCTATATTTGAAGGCAGCTTTGCATTTATCGAAGAGATGGGGCTAACAGCCGATGAGATATTCGAAGGCATAAATGTGGAAGTGTTTCACAACCATACCATTGGCGCCAATCTCTATCTCGACAATCTGAAAGGCTCGAATGGCGAATTAGGCCTTCGGGTGGGCGATACAGACCGCTATTTCGGTGTGATAAATGTGGGAGACGAAAAGAAACTGCACGATTTGGCTATGGCCAATAGCATACTTGGGGCCGAGAAGGATTTTTCTGATTCGCTCTTTGCCCAGATTAATCATCCGGAGCCTAAGCAAGAGATTAATCTGCTGATAGGTTCCAAGAAATTCTCGGAAGGGTGGTCGTCGTGGCGTGTCAGCTCTATGGGGCTGATGAATATCGGTAAATCCGAAGGTTCACAAATTATTCAGCTCTTCGGGCGCGGTGTGCGCTTGCAGGGATTCGAATTTAGCCTGAAACGCTCACAGGGCTTAGACGAATATCAGAAGCCGGCTAACCTGAAAAATATCCGCAAACACCTTCGTCCGCTCGAAACACTTCAGATCTTTGGCGTAAAAGCCAACTACATGGATAAATTCAAAGAGCTGCTCGAAGAGGAGGGGCTGCCGGCCAATACCGGAGACTGGATAACGATAACGGTGCCAACAACAAAGAAAAATGATTTCCTGGCCAGCGAATTGAAGCTAATACAGGTGAAAGAGTCGGAAAACTTCAAGCAAAAAGAGTTTGTCCCGTTGAAGCTCAATCTGACTGTTTTTCATCATAAACTGGTGGAGGTCGATTGGTATCCGAAAATCGATTCGCTCAGCAGTGTGAGGTCTAATCAGGTAGAGTCGCACAAGCAGGTCTGCTACCTCGATGCAACCCACCTTCGGTTTGTGGACTGGACAAAGGTCTATTTTGAGATACAAAACTTTAAATCGGCCAAAAGCATACCCAATCTTCAGATAGATATTGAAAATCTGAAAACGATTATGGAGAACAATGCGTGGTACAAAATCTATATTCCGCAGGATAAGATGGCGTTCAACTCGTTTGGAAATGTGGCTGTCTGGCAGGAATTGACCGTAGTTTTGTTGAAGAAATACATAGAAACCTACTACCTCTACTTCAAAAACAGGTTCAATGCCGATCATATCGAAACCCGTTTGCTAAGAGAGGATGACGACAATTTGATACAACAGTACGATGTGCGCCTGAACCGGAACGAAGAGATTGAGGAAATAAACGACAAGTTTATCCGCTTAAAAACAGAGTGCAGCAGCATCGCTTTCAAATCGATACAGGTAGCCAATGAGGTGGAGGCTTTCGACAATTTGATGCACCTCTACAAACCTCTGATTTATGTGGGTAAAGGTTATGAAAACAAGGTGCAGGTTTATCCGGTTGCCCTGAACGAAACCGAGATGCGGTTTATGAAAGACTTTGAAGAGCAGATTGAGCATATCCGGAATAAAAAAGGGCTGGACGAGGTGTTTCTGTTGCGCAATCAGAGCCGGAAGGGCATTGGTTTTTTTGCTGAGGGAAACAATTTCTACCCCGATTTTATTCTGTGGCTGAAGAAAGACGGCAAGCAGTACCTGTCGTTTATCGATCCCAAAGGCATTCGCAATTTGAGAGGGATAAAGGATGCTAAGATTCAGTTTCACAAATATTTGTCGGAGAAAGTACAGCCGCAGGTGAACGGAGAAAATCTGGTGCTCAATTCATTTATTCTGTCCAATACCAAATATCTGGAGATAAACTGGAAGGACGAATTGTCGATGTCTGATTTTAACCGACACAACGTTTTGTTTCAGGAAGAACAAAACCGGGAGTATATCCGGTTGATGGTGGATAAGATTGTGGTGTAAAAAGGGAGCTTATTCGGGATGCGACTTCGGAGTCGCGTGCCGAATGTAGGAGAGCGATGCTTTCTCAATTTTTAATAATGGATCCGGGAATAACGGCCTGAACAACTACTGTCTGAAGCTGTACAGTATATACAATTATTAGTTTTTTGAAAAGAATACTTCTTGCATTTGAACCATATTTAAGGATGTCTTTTTTTGAGGAAACAGATATGGATTCGGCGTAGTTTTCGAGCGAAAAAATTGTGTCGTAAAGCTCAATCAAATATTTCTCTGCTGTACGGGGCGCTTTGTAGATTGTTGAAATATGATCAACTATACGATAAATGTCATTTTGCGCAGCATGTGAAATGCGTACAGCATATTTTTTCATCCGGTATATTTATTATCGAATGTACAATTGTACTTTTCACCCAATCTGTTGAAAGCTTGTTTCGCTGATTCGGCTGCGGAAATAGTATTATCCTCTGTTTCGCTGTATTCCACTGACACAGCGGGTGAAATAAACTCAACTGAGGCCGGATATTGTTGAAGCAAATGTTCTAACCTTTTTCCGTCGGGTGTATCTGTATTAATTCTGACCGTGATTGTCATAGTCGTAAAGTGTTATTATTACAGTACAAAGATATAACAATATTGGATAATTTATAGCTGTAGATGTCGGATTATTGGGCGGATTTGGAGTATGTAAAGCAATCGGTAATAAAAAAACAAATAATGGAACAGAGATGGTGGTGTTAAATATTAATGGACAGTATTAAATAATATAAATATCCGATAAGCGATAAAAAGCAGTAAGCGGAAGTAAGCGGAAGGCGTGAGAGAATCTTCCGCTTATTTCCGCTTACTGCTTCTTACTTCCACTCGATGTGAAATTGTAAGTATTTGGTTATCAAATGAATGGGCGATAACTTTGCAAAGTCAAATCGCCGAAGGTTTGATTTAAAACATAAAGTTATGGCAGAGCAAAAAAGTATGCTTAGGTATCGTGGTAGCCTGGATGGAATCCGGCACTACACAGTGAAAGGGTCCGGTAAAGATTTCGCTGCTTATGTGCGGGGAGTAGATGGAGACCGGATAAAAAACGGGGCGGAGTATGAGCGTACCCGCGAGAACATGAATGAGTTTGGTGGATGCGGAGTGGCGGTGTCGTCGTTGCGCAACGGGCTGGCGCCTGTGATCGATCAGGTGAGTGACAAAAAAATGTCTGCCTGGGCAATCCGGATTGTAAATGTGTTGTCGCTGTTGTCGGATTTTGCCTACAACAGTCTGACCAGCAGTACGAGCCGGTGGAGAAGGGGCTGAATCAGAAGTATGCGATTGCTTATTCGGATTATCTGGAAGTAAAGAGGGGTGCCGCTATCGATGAGATTGTGGTGACGACAACTCTGGCTGCCGGTGAGGGTCTGAAAACGGCCAAAGTGGCGTGTTTGCACAGTGTGGGTATTGAGTTTGCCACCAAAACGGGCGATACCTACTGCGCACTGAGTAAATGTGCAATGGAGATTGTAACGGTGTTTTAAAATTCCGGCTTAGAATGAAAGGAAAAGGCTACCTGTGTACAATGGGTAGTCTTTTTTTTGTTTGTGTATGCGACGAAATGAGGGGGTAACTTTTTTGCGCGAAAAAATATCAATGTCGTATAATTGAATTAGAAAGACGGAAAAATGATAGGGATGAGTGGTAATTATGATTAATTTTGCCCTGTTTTAAAAACCTTAAATCAGAGATAACAGATGACTTCAAGAGAAAGAGTTCTGGCTGCGATAATGCATCAGCAGCCTGATCAGGTGCCTGTGGATATGGGGGCTACTCCGAGTTCGGGCATTTCGGCCATAGCGTATAGTAATTTAGTGAAATATTTGGGTAAGGATTTGCCTGTGCGCATATATGATGTGGTGCAGCAACTGGCGCAGCCCGATATGTCGATACTGGATGAGTTTGGTGTGGATGTGGTGGATGTGGGCCGCATGTTTAACGACCGTGATGAGGATTGGTATCCGATAACGATGGCGAACGGAGATACGGCTTATTATCCGGTGTGGTTTAAACCTGAGTTACAGCCGGACGGCTCGTATGTGACGTACGACACGGACGGAAAGACGAAGCTGGCGCATATGCCGGTGGGGGCTACTTTTTTTGATCAGACCTACTTCCCGTATGTGGATGGATATCCTGAAAATTTTGATAATCTGGATGAAGAGATGGGGCGCATTTTGTGGGCCCGGTATGCTCATAGTCCGTGGGATCATGCGGGTGAGCCTGATTTTTGGCCCAAATTGCGCGAAAAGGCGCTTTGGTTGCGCGAAAATACGGATAAGGCATTGATGATCGTGTGTGGCTGTAACCTGTTTGAGTGGGGTACTTTTCTGCGACGGATGGATAACTTCCTGATGGACCTGATTTGTGAGCCCGAGAATGTGGAGCGGTTGCTGGATGAGTTGATGAAACGCCACCTGGCTACGCTGGAAAAGGTGTGTCATTATCTGGGCGATGTGGTGGATATTATTCGTTTTGGCGACGACCTGGGTATGACTACGGGGCCGTTTATGGGTCCGGATACGTATCAGGAGTTGTTTAAACCGCGCCACAAAATGCTTTGCGATTATGTGAAAGAGCACAGTCAGATGCATACGTTTATTCACTCATGCGGTTCTATTTCGTTGTTGCTCAACGATTTGATAGAGGCGGGTATTGAGGTGATCAATCCGGTGCAGACGAACTGCGCGAACATGGATCCGGAGTATATGAAGAAAGAGTTTGGCGACCGTGTTTCCTTCTGGGGCGGCGGCATAGAGACGGTGGGCACACTGAATGTGGGTACGCCGGAGCAGGTGCGCGCACAGGTTTTGGAGCGTATGGAGCTGTTGTCGAAGGGTGGCGGATTTGTGTTCAATACGGTGCATAATATTTTGCCCGATGTGCCACCGCAGAACATTGTAGCGATGTTTGATGCGGTAAAAGAGTTTAATGCAAAGAATAAAGAGGTGAAATGAGCGCGATATTAGGATTATTATTTATATTTATCGGCGCATTTTCGTCGGGCAGTTTTGCGGTGCCGTTTGGTGGTGTAAAGGGTTGGAAATGGGAAAACTACTGGTTGACCTGTGGATTGTCTTCTTTCATCGTTGTGCCGCTGGCTGTCTGCTTTTTGTTTGTAAAAGATTTTACGGTACTGATGTCTGCTGTCGCGTTTGGCGATTTTATGAAGATATTTCTGCTCGGGGCAGCGTATGGTATCGGAAGTATAACGTTTGGCTTGTCTATGCGTTATCTGGGTTTGTCTTTGGGATATGCGTTGTCGCTGGGGCTGATGGCTGCCATCGGAACGCTTGTGCCACCGCTGATTGATGGTAGTTTTGGTAAATTGCTGGAAACCACAAGCGGAAATATGGTGTTGGCCGGAATAGTGGTCGCACTGTTGGGTATAGCCGGTATCGGATATGCCGGGTACAGAAAAGACCAGATGACGGAGACGGACGAAAACAGTGAATTTAACTTTAACAAGGGGTTGATTGCTGTGGTGATGACAGGTATTATGGGTTCGGCTATGTCGCTGGGTATCAACGAGGGTGCATCGATAAGTGTGATGGCTGAGCAGATGGGTACAGATCCGCTGTATAGCTCAAACGCGACGATGTTTATTTTGCTGTTGGGTACTTTTCTGACTACGCTGGTGTGGTGCTTCTATCTGATGATCAGCAACAATACGCTGAAAGATTATGTAAGCTTCGATGCGGCTACTACGCTGAAAAACCTGGGGTTAACCTTTTTGGCCGGCTTTTTGTGGTATTTGCAGTTTATCTTTTTCGGGATGGGAAAGAGCAAAATGGGCGAATATTCGTTTGCGGCATGGGGTATCCTGATGGCGTTTATCATTGTGATAGCGATGTTTTGGGGAATGTACAAGGGTGAATGGAACGGTGTGACGCCGGGCGTGAAGCGGGTGATGTTTATCTCACTTGGCGTGATTGTAATTGGTTCGTTTATCATTGGAGCACCCGATTATTTTGTATCTTTGTTGCTACCTTAATTAATTAAACTATGGAAAACATAAAAAAAACAGGAGATCCTGTGCGTGTGTATGACAAGCCGTATCAGCGCATTTGTTTGGCGGTGGATTTGAAAAACGACCCGAAACTGATTGAAGAATATCTTTGGTATCACTCACCCGAGCACTTCTGGACAGTGATAGGCGAGGGTATCGAAAAGGCGGGTATCGATGTGATGGACATCTATCAGGTAGATAACCGGTTGTTTATGATTTGCGAATTGCCGGCCGATGTGGATTTCGACGAGGCATGGCAACGCATAGGCAACTACGAGCGTCAGGCCGAATGGGGTGAACTGATGTCGGGCTATCAACAGGCTTTGCCCGGCCACAAGCTGGAGTGGGTGAGGATGAACTGGGTGTATCGAAACCCTAATAGTTAATTAATTATTAATAATTAACAATTAATAATTAATAATTGGGGTGGGTTTTACTTGCAGCTTAAAACCTACAACTTATTACTTATAACTTACAACTTATAACTAACAAAAAATACAAGAAAAATTATGGCAGATTTGAATGTATTGTATGAGTCGATTGTGGCGGGGAAACTGGAACCGGCAGTGGCGATTACAAAAGAGGCAATAGCAGAGGGCATTGTACCTCAGGAAATTATCAACAACTACATGATTAAAGGCATGGAGGAGATCGGACAACGTTTTCAGGATGGGAAAGCGTTTGTACCACAACTTCTGATGGCCGCCCGGGCGATGAAAGGTTCGCTCGATTTGTTGAAACCGCTGATGGTGGGACAGGCTTCCACCACGCTGGGCAAGGTGGTCATCGGAACCGTGAAGGGCGACCTGCACGATATAGGCAAAAACCTGGTAGCTTCGATGCTCGAAGGATGTGGTTTCGAAGTAATCAATCTGGGTGTGGATGTGTCGAGCGACAAGTTTGTGGCTGCGGTACAGGAGCACAACGCTGACATCGTATGTATGTCTGCGCTGCTGACCACCACGATGAACTACATGAAAGAGGTGGTGAATGCCATCGAGGCTGCCGGACTGAAAGGTCAGGTGAAAGTGATGATTGGTGGTGCACCTGTGAGTGCAACCTTTGCGAGTCAGATAGGTGCCGAAGGGTATAGCAGCAACGCCAATGGCGCGGTGCATACGGCCAAAGAGCTGATGGGATTGAATTAAATTATAGGGGGAAAATACCGGTACAGGACAAATAAACGGGTTGGGGCCCGGCTGTCCTGTCCGGTTATTTACCCAAACAAGCAGAAAACGCCCATTATGCACGAATTGATTCTCTCTCTCGACGATTTGACATTGAAGCGTGATGATATTTACCTCAATGTGGGGTACGGCGGGCAGATGCCTGACGATGCGGTTGCCGGAAAGATAGAGCAGATAATTGCTTATGCCGGAACGATTTGTCGTCCGCGTATCGGCTATCGTATATGTAGGGGTGGCGTGGAGAATATCCGTTACCTGAATATAGAAGGCAGAAGTATGAAGGTGGGCAGTAAGCTGGCCGGATATTATGCCAAAGCCACACAATATGCTGTGTTTGTGGCCACAGCGGGGCAGGAGTACGACGATTATTTGCGGCAGCTACGGCAGTCGGATGAGATGTTGGACGAATATCTGGCTGATGCGGTAGGCTCTGAAATAGCCGAAGCCACGGTTCGTTATTTCGAAGAACAGATCAGGCTAAAAGCCATTGAGGATGGGCTGTGTATCACACCGGTTTACAGTCCGGGCTACAACGGATGGCATGTAGAGGAGCAGAAGTCTCTATTTTCGCTATTGCCCGACCGGGTTTGCGGAGTTACACTCAACGAGTCGAGTCTGATGTATCCGGTGAAGTCTGTGAGCGGAGTAATCGGATTGGGCAAAGAGGTAGAAGCATCGCCCGTTGCCTGTGCTATTTGCGGTTTACAAAGCTGTTATAAACGAAAAACATAGCTGGTAAACGTATTTATTTTGAATTGAAAACCTGATCTATTGTATGCATAAAATTCCCTTTCACCTGGTAACCGGTTTTTTGGGCAGTGGCAAGACCACTTTTCTGAAAACCTTTTTGCAGCACTACGCCGATACTTATCGTATAGCCGTAGTGCAGAATGAGTTTGCTGAATCGGGAATAGATGGTAAAGAGCTGCGCACGGGCGGTTGGCAGTTCGAGATGCTGGAGGTAAACAAAGGCTCTGTCTTTTGTGTCTGTCTTTTTTCGGGCTTTCAGCAGCAGCTCAAAAGTTTTGTAGAGGAACACCGTCCCGATGTGGTGTTGCTCGAAGCGACCGGACTGGCCGACCCGATAGCCATTAGTGAATTGCTGATGACGGACGAATTGCAGGAGATGCTTTATCTGTCGAAGGTGTGGACTATTGTGGATGCGCTTAATTTCGATAAAGTGAAGCAGATGCCCGCGGTGAAAAATCAGATATTGATAGCTGATGAGATCGTGATCAACAAGGCCGAATTGGTGGAGATGAATCAATTGGATTCGTGTTTGAAAGAGCTACGGGCAATAAACCCAATAGCGTTATATACAATAACCTCTTATTGCGCATTTACGCCCGACGGAATTGACGTCAGGAAAAACGAACTGGTCATAAGCGGACAACCCAACAGTCCGCTGAAAGGCGTTCGCACACAAGTGTATCGCACCCCTTATGCCATAAAACAGGCTAATCTCGACTATTTTCTCTCGCTGCTTACCGAAGAAGTTTTCAGACTGAAAGGGTATATTCTGCTGGAGGGTGGTCGTGCATTGATGATTCAGTCTGTTTTGGGAAAATATACGACAATACCGGTCGAAAAATCTGTATCATCTACCGAAATTATCTCAATTGGAACGAAAGTGTTTGATTTTGAGCTGATTTTGAGGAGGATGGTTATTGCGGGTAGTTACGAGTTACGAGTAAACAAGTGAACGAGTTACGAGTTACAAGTTACGAGTTACAAGTAGACAAGTAGACGAGTAAACTAGTAGACAAGTAAACAAGTAAACAGGTAAACGAGTAAACAGGCCGGAGGTGTAACCCATACTGGTAACCCGTAACTAGTAACCCGTAACTAGTAACTTGTAACTCGTAACCAACAATCTATAAATCCTATAAACCGTAACTAGTCACTGGTAACCTGTAACTCGTAACCCGTAACTAGTAACTTAAAAACAACAACTATGCGTGGAAAACAATTATTAAAACAAGCTTTTGCCCTGCAGGAGACAAGCAGAGTACCCTGGGTACCGTTTGTTGGTGTGCATGCGGCTTCACTTTTGGGCGTTACTGCCGAAGAGTATCTGAAATCGAGTGATCTTATTGTCAAGGGTGTCAATAAAGCCATTGAGATGTACAACCCCGATGGAATCCCTATTGTGTTCGACCTTCAACTCGAAGCCGAATGTATGGGTTGCGGATTGGTGTGGGCAGACGAAAACCCGCCTTCGGTGAACACTCACCCGCTGGTAGAGGGCGTGGCTCTGGAAGATTTGAAAGTGCCGGCAGCTAACGAAGGGCGCATTGGTGTGGTGATGGAAGCTACCCGTCGCCTGCGTGCTGAAAATCCGGATTTGGCTCTCTATGGGTTGATTACCGGACCGTTTACACTCGGACTGCACCTGTTGGGAACAGAGATTTTTATGAAAATGTTTATGGAAGAAGAGTATGTGCACAAAGTACTCGAATTCTGTACGGAGGTATGCAAAGCCATGACGCGCTACTACAAAGAGGCTGGTTGCGATGTGATTGCGGTGGTCGATCCGATGACTTCGCAGATTGGTCCCGAGCAGTTTGAGCAGTTTGCTACCAAATATTGCTCAGAGGTGTTTGCCTATATCAAAGAGCAGGGTATGAATTCCTCTTTCTTTGTATGCGGACATGCACAGCATAACATAGAGGTGATGTGTGCTTGTCGTCCCGACAACATTTCGATAGATGAAAATATTCCTCTCGAATATGTGAAAGATATCTGTCTGAAAAATGGTATCAGCTTTGGCGGAAACCTGATGCTGACCGTTGCCTTGCTGATGGGTTCGCCCGAAGATTGCGAGCGCAATGCGGTAGGCTGTATGGATATCGGTGGCAACAAAGGTTACATATTAGCCCCCGGTTGCGACCTGGCCTATGCTACGCCTAAAGAAAACCTGCTGGCTATAACTGCCCTGATTGATGACGAATATCGTCGCGATGTGGTACGAGCCACCGAGGCCACGGCTATGGATGTGACGCCTATCGATAAGGTGGTTTATGCATCGTCGCCCAAAGTGATTGTGGATGTGGTTACCCTTGATGCGGCGAGTTGCGCCCCCTGTCAGTACATGCTTGAGGCGGTGAAGCGCGCTTGTGCCCCGTTTGGCGACAAGGTAGAATTCTTCGAGCGATCGGTGAAAACACGCGAAGGACTGGAATTTATGGTGGCCATTGGCGCATCAAATATACCGACACTTTGCATCGACGGCGAGATAACTTTTGTATCGAACATTCCGCCGGTAGCCGAAATCGAAAAAGCTATCGCTAAACGATTGAGCGAAAAATAGGTTGATATAAAAAGTTGATATAAATAACGGACGCATCATCAGGTTGACGATGCGTCCGTTTGTATTTTGACTGGTTGCGTTGAAAGAGACGGATCAGAAACTGTATCCGACCGAAGCTCCGCCATAGTAGGGGAAGAAGAAGCCACCACCCTGAAATCCGAACACAGGTGTAAGCCCAATCCTGTAGCTGAATCCGCCGTCGGTAGGCTGATAGCGGTAGCAGAAAGACATGGTGCCGAAAATTTGAATACCTGTGCCGGAATCAAACATCTCTGCATTGGCCAATGTGCCGCCTATACCTAATTCGAGAAACTTGCTTTTTTTGCCGAGTAAATAGTTGAAACTAACCGGGATTGTCAGCGTGGATGTTTCATCCAT
Source organism: uncultured Parabacteroides sp. (assembly GCA_964534355.1). Classification (GTDB taxonomy): domain Bacteria; phylum Bacteroidota; class Bacteroidia; order Bacteroidales; family UBA7332; genus CAXXIC01. The sequence continues at coordinate 24,506 of CAZHNZ010000016.1, read as the reverse complement.
TTTCATATAGCCAATACCCACGCGATAGCCCGGACCATTCTCTTTTTTCAGGAATCTGGCATCGTAGTTGAACGTAAACAAAAGCCCCTGTCCGCCCAATTCTGCAAAAATTGAATTTCGGGTTTGAGCATCGATGTGGGTGGCGGTAAAGGCAAAAAGAAAAACTGAAATGATAAATTTCTTCATAACTTGTCGTAATGTATAGGTTAATATAGTTTGATAGTATTGCGCCATTTATGGATTAAAAGCTTGTTTCTGATTAACAAGACACAATGAAGTGCAAAAATAGTGAATTTTTTTATCTCTTCTTTCATTTTGATAAAGTTTGTTCATATCATTAGGTAAATGTCCGATTTTTTGTAAATTTGTCGGTTCAAAATCAAAACAAAAACGGAAATGAAAGTAATTGAGATGATTAATTCCGCCAAAAAGACGGCGTTTTCATTTGAAATATTGCCCCCTCTGAAAGGAAGTAATATTGATAAGGTGTTTAAAACGATAGATGCATTAAGAGAGTTTGACCCCAAATATATCAATATCACCACCCACCGGAGCGAGATGGTTTACAAAACAACCGAAACCGGTCTCTATCGTCAGGTGGTGGAACGCAATCGCCCCGGTACGGTGGCAATTGCTGCGGCCATTCAGAATAGATACGGCATAACGGCTGTGCCTCACCTGATTTGCAGCGGATTTACCAAAGCAGAAACCGAATATGCATTGATTGATCTTAAGTTTTTGGGAATCAGTGATTTATTGATTCTCAGAGGGGATAAGGCCAAAAGCGATAAAAACTTTAAGCCTGCCGAAGATGGAAACCGGTATGCGATAGAGCTTCAGGCACAGGTCAATAAATTCAACGAAGGTATATTTTTGGATGGGTCTAAAATAGATACAGCGGAAGGATTTTTCTCGTATGGAGTGGCCGGATATCCCGAAAAGCACGATGAAGCACCCAATCTGGATTCGGACATTTACTGGTTGAAGGAAAAAGTGAAAAGTGGTGCACAGTATGTAGTGACACAAATGTTTTTTGACAATCAGAAATATTTCGATTTTGTCAGTCGCTGTCGTGCCGAGGGGATTACTGTACCCATTATACCGGGTTTAAAGCCACTCACGCTGCTTGATCAGCTTACGGTATTGCCCAAAATTTTCCACGTTGACATACCCGAAGCCTTCGCCTGCGAGTTAAGAAAATGTAAAACAGATGCCGATGCACGTCGTGTGGGCATGGAGTGGTGTACCCTTCAGGCCAAAGAGCTGATTGCCCAAAATGTGCCAAGTATCCACTTCTATACACTGATGGCTACACAGAGTGTAAAAGAGGTTGCTCAACAGGTCTATTAAATCTATAAACAGATGCAATTCAGAGATATTATCGGACAAGAGGAGCTGAAACAGCGCCTGCGCGAGTCGGTCCTCCGGCAACACATAGCCCATGCACAGCTTTTTTGCGGGGCAGAGGGTGTGGGCGGATTGCCACTGGCTCTGGCCTATGCCCGGTATATCCATTGCACAAACAGAAACGAAGCGGATTCCTGTGGGGTTTGTCCTTCGTGCTCGAAATACAACAAGCTGATACATCCCGATTTGCATTTTGTATTTCCCATATACAAATCAAAAACCAAAGATGTTTGCGACGAATATCTGACAGAGTGGCGTTCGATGCTGAGAGAAGAGCCCTATTTTTCGCTCAACCAATGGATGTCGTTTATTGGAAGTGAAAACGCGCAGGGGATGATTTATGCCAAAGAGAGTGGCGAGATTTTGCGAAAGCTATCGCTCAAAACCTACGAGGCAGAGTACAAAATCATGATCATCTGGCAACCCGAAAAGATGGGGGAGGAGTGCGCCAACAAACTATTGAAATTGCTGGAAGAGCCACCACCCAAAACGCTTTTTATACTGGTGGCCGAGCAGACCGAACGCATTCTGCAAACAATCCTGTCGCGCAGTCAGCGGGTGAATGTGCGGCCCATAGCGCAGGAGGTGATGGTGTCGGTGCTTCAGTCTAAATTTAATCTCGACCTGCAACATGCACAGGCGATTTCGCACATATCGGGTGGCAGTTACATGAAAGCTGTCGAGGCCATTCGGTTGAATGAAGATAATCAGCTCTTTTTCGACTATTTTGTGCGCTATATGCGTATGGCCTATACGGTAGCCAACATGAAAAGAGCCGATAATCCGGCCCTGAAATTCGAAGCCCTGCGCGATTTAAAGGGGATAGCCGACGAGATATCGACCATTGGACGGGAGAAGCAAAAGCAGTTTTTGGCCTATTGTCAGCATTTTCTTCGGGAGAATTTTATACTGAATATCCGCATATCTTCGTTGAGTTATCTGACCGATAAAGAGCAGGGTTTTGCTCAGAAATTTTCCCCGTTTATTCACCACAAGAATGTTTACGGCTTCATAGAAGCCTTCGAAGAGGCATCCATTCACATTGAGCAAAATGTGTATGCGAAGATGGTTTTCTTCGATTTGGCCCTGCGCGCTATCGTTTTGCTCAAAGGATAGCCGGTTTACGGGTGCATTTATTCTTTCGAATGGAGGTTGCAAGTCTAAAAATGATTATATTTGTGGTCTCATCAATTTATATATACAAATAGTAATAGGAATGGATTTCAAATACGATAATAAAGGGTGCTGCATGAACAAAAAGGGGTGCAGCCAAAAAATGGATACCAAACTAAACACATTCGACTGGCTCTGCGACATAGATGATGCCGCCGGTGAGCCACAGTTTGTAGAAGTTCAGTTCAAAAATACACGAAAAGGGTATTACAAAAATACCACAGACCTGAGTATAGAAAAGGGCGATGTGGTCGCCGTAGAATCTACCCCCGGGCACGACATTGGCACAGTGACACTTACCGGAAGGCTTGTGTTGATGCAGATGAAAAAGCTCGGGTTGAAGATTGATAATCCCGAGATAAAACGGGTTTACCGGAAAGCGCGACCTGTGGATCTCGAAAAATTCGAAGAAGCCAAAGCTCTGGAGCACGATACAATGCTTCGTTCGCGCAAAATTGCCGAAGATTTGAAGCTGAATATGAAGATTGGCGATGTGGAGTATCAGGGAGATGGTAACAAAGCCATTTTTTATTACATTGCTGATGACCGCGTTGACTTCCGTCAATTGATTAAAGTGTTGGCCGACGCATTCAAAGTGCGCATAGAGATGAAGCAGATTGGTGCACGTCAGGAGGCAGGTCGAATTGGCGGAATCGGACCCTGTGGCCGTTCGCTCTGTTGTTCTACCTGGATGACAAGCTTTGTATCTGTGGCGACAAGTGCAGCCCGTTATCAGGAGATTTCGCTCAATCCTCAAAAACTGGCCGGGCAGTGTGCCAAGCTGAAATGTTGCCTCAACTACGAGGTGGATAGCTACGTTGAGGTGCAGCGACAACTGCCTACCCGCGAAGTTGCGATCGAAACCAAAGAGGGAATGTATTACCACTTCAAAACCGATATTTTCAATAAGTTGATGACCTATTCGACCGAACGCAACTATCCGGCCAATCTGGTGACAGTGCCCTCTACCCGCGTTTTCGAAATTCTGGCTCTGAACAAACGGGGCGTTAAACCCGATACTTTGCTTGCAGAAACGGCTAAACCTGAGCAACGTCGCGAATTTAGCGATGGAGTAGGCGAAGAGAGTCTTACCCGTTTTGACAGAGAAAAAAAGAAGAAAAACAACAACAATAATAATAATCGTCCGAAACAACCAAACCCCAATCAGCCGCAAAGTGCGGGTGCACCCATTCAGCCGCAAAATCCGCAGGGAGGTGGTCGTCAACGAAATCCGCGGGAGGGAAGAGACAACCGGCCGCCGCGGGATAACCGTGAACCCCGAGAGCCGCGTGAACCACGTGAGCCCCGTCAGGCAGATGCACCGGGTGGTGAAAACAGGCCAAACAACAATGCACCCCGCATACCAAGGCCAAAGAAAAAACCACTAAATCCGGAACAATAATATTTTCGCTGTTGTTTCGTTCATAGAATGGAGCAACAGCTTTTTTATCTCTGATTGCAAACGGTATTTAATTATTCAGTTATGTTTCGTCGTTTGAGCCTTTTTTCTTCACTTATCACTCTTCTTTTTTTCTCTTCGTGTCATTTTAATGATACATTCAATCAGTTTGCCGATATACCGCAAAAGGGTTGGAATCAGTACGATACATTGGCTTTTTCGCCTAAAATAGAAAAGGCGGGTGCGTATGATATATTTATTGAAACCCGCAATACTAAATTGTACCTTTACCGTAATGTCTGGCTATTTGTCCGTTGTATGCAAAACAACAGGACTGTTTTCAGCGATACGCTGCAAATCACGCTGGCCGACAAAACCGGTCGATGGCTGGGTAGTGGCTGGGGCTCGTTGTATCAGCTTTCTACACCTTATAAGGCTAATTTTAAGGTAGATAAAGATATGTCTGAATACCAATTCCGAATTGTGCAGGGTATGCGCGATTACGATCTGACCGGTATTGAGAGTGTAGGGGTGCGCATTGTACCCACAAACCGATAATAATCAAAAAAAATAGAATGTACAGATCAATCACTATCTGGGCCTTTTTTGTTCTTACTCTATCCGGCTTGCAGGCACAGTCGTACAACGATTGGGTAGAAAAGGCGATGAAAGCCATCGACAACAAAGATTGGGCAGAGGCTGTTGTTTGTTTTAAATCGGCACTTCGGGTTGAACCCGCTAACTCTCAAAATGCCATACTCTTATCCAACATGGGTACGGCTCAGCGAGAGATGGGAAAACCCCGGGAAGCGATAGAAAGTTACACCCATGCTCTTTTGTTTGCACCCAAATCGGTGACGTTGTTGCTCAACCGGGCAGCAGCTCTGTTGCAGACAGACAGCATTGGCGCAGCCGGAAGAGATTACGACAGAGCCATTGAGCTGGATGCCCGTTGCATAGAAGGGCTCAATTCGAGAGCACTGCTTCGTTTGTCGTTGAAAGACACAGCCGGTGCCCGAATGGACTGGGAGAGGGTGCTTGCACTGAAACCTTTCCACTTTGGTGCCAAATCGGGAATGGCATTGTATTACAAACTGAGGGGGCAATTTGCCGAATCGGAGAAGATATACAATTCGCTGTTGGAGATTGAGCCTCTGAATAGAGAGTTGCTGATGCACCGCGCAGAGCTTTTTTATATGTCGGGCAAAGCCAATCGGGCACTGACCGATGCAAACAAACTGCTGGAGGCCGATAAAACCGATTCGTATGCATTTATGCTGCGCGGAAAAATATATGTGGCGTTGTTTGAGCGTAAACTGGCCTTTTTCGATTTCGAAACAGCCCGAAAGATGGGGCACGACCCACGCGAGGTGAGTGCCTGGTTACGAAAGGTAAAGTGATAATTTCTTTTTACTTACATAAAACTGAGAGATATGACATTGATAGACAGGTTTTTGAAATATGTATCCTTTGATACAAGATCCGACGATAAGACGGGAATGACACCAAGTACGCCCGGTCAGTTTCTTTTTGCGCAATATCTGGAAAATGAACTCAAAGAGATCGGTTTGCACGATGTTGTGCTGGATGATAATGGCTATTTGATGGCAACTCTGCCCGCTAATACAGAGAAAAAAGTGCCTGTTATTGGTTTTATTTCTCATCTCGATACAAGTCCCGATATGACCGGCCGTCATGTTTCGCCTCAAATTGTCACTTTTACAGGAGAAGATATTGTGTTGAGCGAATCGGGTGATGTGGTGCTTTCGGCCAAAGATTTCCCGGAGCTGAATGACTATACCGGGCAGGAGCTGGTGGTGACCAACGGCAAAACCTTGCTCGGTGCTGATGATAAAGCCGGTATTACGGAAATCATTTCGGCAATGGAATATTTGTTGCAACATCCTGAAATTAAGCACGGAACAATACGAATAGCCTTTACGCCTGATGAAGAGATAGGGCAGGGGGCACACAAATTTGATGTGGAACGTTTTGGTGCCGATTGGGCCTACACGATGGATGGTGGAGCCATTGGCGAGTTGGAGTACGAAAACTTCAATGCGGCACAGGCCAAAATTACCTTCAAAGGCCGGAATGTACACCCCGGTTATGCCCGACACAAAATGATCAATTCCATTCGTATTGCCAACGAGTTTGTGGCGATGCTTCCGCGTTCGGAAACGCCCGAACACACAGAGGGTTATGAGGGTTTCTACCACCTGATAAATTTTGAGGGAACGGTGGAGCAAACGGTGCTGACCTACATCATCCGCGATCACGACCGCGATCGTTTTGAGCGTAGAAAAAAAGAGGTGGAGCATCTCACCCGCAAAATAAATGCGGAGTTTAACAACTGCGCCACGCTCGAACTTAAAGATCAGTATTACAACATGCGCGAGAAAATAGAGCCGGTGATGCACATCATCGATTTGGCCAACGAGGCTATGTTGCAGGTGGGCGTTACCCCTCTGGTGAAGCCTATTCGGGGCGGTACAGATGGGTCGCAGCTTTCGTACAAAGGGCTTCCGTGTCCGAATATATTTGCCGGAGGACATAATTTTCACGGTCGTTTTGAATTTGTACCCATTGCATCGATGGAAAAGGCGATGGCCGTGATTGTGAAAATAGCTGAGCTAAATGCATTGAAATAAGACTTTTACCTATATATTGAGCCATGAAGACAACACCATTTACCCATTATCATATTGCTTTGGGGGCAAAAATGCACGAGTTTGCAGGATACAACATGCCGATAGAATATTCCGGTATCATAGACGAACACAACACGGTGGTGAATGGTGTTGGTGTTTTTGATGTTTCGCACATGGGCGAAATATGGGTGAATGGCCCGAATGCATTGTCTTTTCTGCGTCGGGTAACGTCCAACGATCCGGCTTTACTGGCTGTTGGTCAGGCACAATATTCTTGTTTCCCCAACGAACAGGGAGGTATTGTGGACGATATACTTGTTTACCGCATGGAACCCGAAAAATATATGATTGTGGTGAATGCATCCAATATGGAGAAGGATTGGATGTGGTGTTTGTCTCAAAACAAAGAACATGCCGATCTGGAAAATGCCTCTTTGCATACGGCGCAACTGGCTGTGCAGGGGCCAAAGGCAATGGCTGTTTTGCAAAAACTGACGGCGATTGATCTGTCGTCTGTGCCCTATTACCATTGTGTGGTTGGGGAGATGGCCGGTGTGAAAGAGGTGATTATCTCGAATACAGGTTATACCGGTGCCGGTGGGTTTGAGCTCTATTTCTTCCCGCAATATGCAGCAAAAATGTGGAAAGCTATCTTTGATGCCGGCGAAGAGTTTGGTATCCGACCCATTGGATTGGGTGCGCGGGACACCCTGCGTCTCGAAATGGCTTATTCGCTGTATGGAAATGATATCAACGATACGACCTCGCCGATAGAGGCCGGATTGGGCTGGATTACCAAATTTACGGAGGGGCGCGATTTTGTGGCCCGCGAAATATTCGAAAAGCAGAAAAAAGAGGGTGTTACCCGCAAGATGTGTGCTTTTCGCCTGATAGACAGAGGTATCCCACGAAGTGGATATGAAATAGTGGACGCTCAGGGTGTGCAAACGGGAACGGTTACATCGGGCACTATTTCGCCGGTGACCAAAGAGGGCATCGGTATGGGTTACGTGAAACCCGAAAATGCCGCCGTTGGCAGTGAGTTGTTTATCCGTATCCGCAACAAGGATATCCGCGCAGTAGTTGTTAAACCACCATTCAGAAAAAAGTAAATCCCGATATGAAAATAGATGTCTGTTTTTCGCCTGCTTTGTACCCGTTTCACCACAATGCGGAAGCCGTAGTAGTAGTGGTCGATATTTTCAGAGCCACTACCACCATTTGCGCGGCGCTGGTGAATGGTGCCCGCAAGATAATACCTGTCGCATCGGTAGATGAGGCTATGGAGTATAAATCGAAGGGCTATCTGGTAGGGGCTGAGCGGAATGTAAAACGGTGCGATTTTGCCGACTTTGGTAATTCGCCATTCGACTATACCCCCGATCATGTGGCCGGTAAAGAGATTGTTTTTACGACGACTAACGGCACGCAGGCCATTCAGGCGGCAGCTTCGGCTCATGCGCTGGTGATTGGTGCCTTTGTCAATCTGACCTCTGTGGTGCAGTTTTGTGTAGAACAGCAGCGCGACGTGGTGATTTTGTGTTCGGGCTGGAACAACAAGTTTAACCTCGAAGATTCTATATTTGCCGGGGCATTGATTGAGCAGTTGCTGGATTTGCATTTCGAGATAAAATCAGATTCTGCCATTGCCTCGTGGCTTCTCTGGAAGCAAAGTAAGCATCATCCGCTGCATGTGCTCGAAAGATCGGAGCATTATCAGCGACTGAAATCAAACGACATACTCGATCAGGTAAATTTTTGTTTATCAGTTGATTTAGTGACGGGTGTGCCTGTCCTGAAAGAGGGAGCTTTAATGTTGTTTTAGTTTTTGGTTATACAAATAAAGCATTAAATTAATTTGTGATACATGAGAATGATGAAGAAAAGAGCAGCATATCTGTTTATCTTACTCGCCAATGTAATTATATTGGCGCATGCTGTTTTGCATCATCACCACGGAAATCGAATTTGTTTTGATAATACTCATTGTCAGAGCGAATGTCATTCCAATCATCTCGATGATCACAATCACGACGGAGAAAAAGGAGCCGTAGAGTGCATGCTTCGGCAGTTTGTATTTCTGCCTTCCGGTTATCAAAACGGATATTTTGTCCGTGTCTCTGGTGGTGATTTGCCCCAATTTCCTGATTTCCAATTTTGTTTGTTTCATCATGAGCCTCTATCGTTTCTCTCATTTTCTCACTCTTTTTCATATTTAGTACACAATACATTCCACTATTTTAGTCCGGCAAGCGCTATTGTTGGTTTGCGGGCTCCTCCCGTTTTTTTCTTCCCGAATGAATGTTAATTTTGAACTGAGACAGTAAGTATTTGCCGAAATTTTCGGGCAGAACTGTCGGACAGATCGAAAACCGGATCTGAATTATATTGACGTACCATTATGTTTGTATGAATATAATTCGAATTGACGATTTTACTGCGGCTTAGTTTTTCTATTTCAATACTTTTATTACAAAATAATCCAATGAGAAAATACCTGTTTCTTGTTGCACTTTCGGCTATTGTTTTGGCCGGGTGCAACCACAATCATACAGCCGAAACTCACGATGAACACGAGGGACACGGTTTTCAATATACAGTATATAGCACTGAATTTGAGCTGTTTGCCGAAGCAGAGCCATTTATAGTTGGCAAAAGTGCCCGGGTGTTGTCGCACTTTTCTTCGCTACCTCTGTTTCGGGCATTAGAGAGTGGCCGTATCACTGTTCGCCTGAATGTGGGGGGCAATGAGGTTGTACAGACCCTTACTAAACCCACCCGTAAAGGCATTTACAGTTTCGACCTGAAACCCGGGAAAACGGGCAATGGAACACTCGTTTATGATATACAATCGGGAGGAAAAAGTTACCGGTTGGTGGTGCCTCAGGTTACTGTATTTGCCACCGAAGAGGCGGCTGATGCAGCGGCAGAAAAGAACGAAGTTTCCCGTACAAACACCGCCACATTTACCAAAGAGCAATCGTGGAAGGTCGATTTTTCGACCGGACAGGCTGTTTCAGAACCATTTGGGCCCATCATCAAAAGTACGGCTCTGGTGCAAACCAACCCCGGCGATGAGGTGGTGGTTTCAGCTAAAATGAGTGGAATTATTCGCTTCACCGGCAAAACGGTGACAGAGGGTCTCGATGTTTCGGCGGGCGAGGTGCTTTGTCAGCTTTCCGGAAGCGAAATGGCGGATAACAATATGCAGGTCAGATATGCTGAGGCCGTCAGCAATTTTACGAAATCGCAATCGGACTACAACCGGGCCAAAGAGCTGATAAAAGATAACATTGTCTCTGCCAAAGATTTGGCATCTGCCCGCAATCAGTATGAAAATGCCCGCGCTGTATATGAAAATCTTAACAAACAATTCAGTACCGGTGGACAAAAAGTAAAGAGCCCGATGGCTGGTTTTGTGAAGCAGTTGTTTGTGAAAAATGGTGGCTACGTAGAGGCCGGACAACCCATTGTTTCCGTGGCAAAAAACAAAACCGTATTGCTCAATGCCGAAGTGCAACAGAAATACGCGCCGCTGCTGGGAGCGATTACTTCGGCCAACATTCGCATAGCCGAAAGTGGTGAGACTTTTTCGCTGGCAGAGCTGAAAGGCAAAGTGGTGTCGTATGGAAAGTGCACCAATACAGACAATTATCAGATACCGGTGACTTTGCAGGTCGAGAATAACGGTCGGTTTGTTGCCGGAAGTTTTGTGGATGTTTACCTCAAAACGACAACAAACAGCCGGGCGATGACGGTGCCAAACAGTGCTTTGCTCGAAGATCAGGGGGTATTCTTTTTGTATGTGCAGGTTACGCCCGAGCTCTTCGAAAAAAGAGAGGTTAAGATTGGTGCCTCAGATGGTGTGCGTACCGAAATTGTAAAGGGACTCAATAGCGAAGACCGAATTGTGACACAGGGAGCCATTTTGATTAAACTGGCTCAGGCTACCGGTACGCTGGATGCGCATTCGGGACATGTGCATTAATTAATAATTAATAATTAACAATTAATAGTAGGTGGTTTGAAATCGCTGATTGAGGATTATTGGTTGTTGTAAATTTAATAATACTATGTTGAGCAGGATAATATCATTTTCATTAAATAATAAATACCTGATTTTGCTGGGTTCGGTACTCATCGTGGTATTGGGTATAAAGACGGTGCCCGGTATGGACATTGATGTGTTTCCGGATCTGACAGCACCTACGGTTGTGGTGATGACCGATACCCACGGTATGGCCCCCGAGGAGGTGGAGAAACTGGTGACGTTTCCCATTGAGACTGCCGTGAATGGTGCAACAGATGTGCGTCGGGTACGTTCGGCTTCTTCGCAGGGTTTCTCGTTTGTCTGGGTCGAGTTCGATTGGGGAACAGACATTTTCAAAGCCCGTCAGATTGTGAGCGAAAAACTTATCAGCATAGCCTCGCGTATGCCAATGGGCATCGGACAACCTACGCTGGCACCGCAATCGAGTGTGATGGGTGAGATATTTTTCATCGGTTTGCAGTCAGACAGTACAAGTCTGATGGATTTGCGCACGCTGGCTGAGTGGAATGTAAAGCCGCTGATTCTGGCTACCGGAGGCGTATCGCAGGTGACGATAATTGGTGGCGATTACAAGCAATATCAGGTAATACCGCATTTGCAAAAAATGAACTATTGCGGGGTTTCGATGAGCGAACTGACGAATGCCTGTCGGGGAATCAGCCGAAATTCAACCGGAGGCGTGGTGCGTCAGTATGGCAATGAATATGTGATTCGGGGTATGGCCCGCACATCGGATATCGACGCTTTGGGCGACACATACATCAAATCGAATGGCAACAAACCGGTGAGAATATCGGATGTAGCCGAAGTTATCATAGGCTCTGCCCCCAAAATGGGATATGCGTCGGAAAACGCAAAACCGGCCATTATTGTTTCTGTATCCAAACAACCCAATGCCAACACGCTTGATGTCACCCGAAAGATAGAAGAGAATCTGGCTGTTTTGAAAAAGAGCCTTCCCGCAGATGTGAAACTCGATACCCAAATATTTCGTCAGGCCGATTTTATAGAAACCTCTGTGAGCAACGTGCAACGCGCACTGATAGAGGGCAGCCTGTATGTGGTGCTGATTCTGTTTCTCTTTTTGGGAAGTTTTCGTACCACCATTATTTCGCTGTTGGCAATACCTATTTCGCTGCTGGGCACCATTTTGGTGATGAAGCTGCTGGGTATGACCATCAATACTATGAGTCTGGGGGGAATGGCTATTGCCATCGGGTCGCTGGTGGATGATGCGGTGATCGATGTGGAAAATGTCTACAAACGATTGCGGCAAAACAGAATGAAACCTCTGCACGAACAGCAATCTGCTTTCGAAGTTGTGTTCGAAGCATCCAAAGAGATACGGGCATCTATCCTCAATGCCACATTAATAATAATGGTTGCTTTTCTACCGCTCTTTTTTCTGTCGGGCATGGAAGGTAGGATGTTGCAGCCGCTGGGTATTGCCTTTATCGTATCGCTTTTTATGTCGCTGGTGGTGGCCATGACCCTCACGCCGCTGTTGTCGAAACTGCTGCTTTCTGACGAAAAATATTTAGCCAAAAATGAAAAAGAGAAGTGGATTGTCCGAAAGTTGATGAATGGCTACGAGCAATCGCTCATCCGTATGCTGAATCATCCCGGACGAATCATCTACCCGACGCTGGCGCTCTTTTTGATCGCATTGTATGCTTTCACCACGTTTGGCCGGAGCTTTTTGCCCGAATTCAACGAAGGTGCACTCACCCTATCTGTGGTCTGTAAGCCCGGCACTTCACTCGAAGAGAGCAACCGTCTGGGTAATCTGGTGGAGCGGGAATTACTCGCAATTCCCGGGGTGTCGGGTACAGCCCGGCGTACCGGCAGGGGAGAGCTGGACGAGCATTCGCAAACCACAAACAGCGCCGAGATTGATGTTAATTTCGAGTTGAAAGAGCGAAGTCAGGCCGATTTTATGGCCGATGTACGCACCGCAATGTCGCACATTCCGGGCATCGCTGTCACGGTAGGGCAGCCCCTCGGACATCGTATCGACCACATGCTGTCGGGTACCCGTGCCAATATTGCCATAAAACTATTTGGCACCGATTTGAACCGGATGTTTGCCATTGGTAATCAGGTAAAAAGCACCATTCAGGGCATCGATGGGCTGGTAGATGTGAATGTAGATCAGCAGGTGGAGACGCCTCAGATACAGATTCGGGCCAACCGGGCAAGGCTGGCTCAGTACGGCATCACGATTGAGCAATTCAATGAGTTTGTAGACAATACCCTGGGGGGTGAAAAACTGGCCGACATATACGAAGGAGAACGCAGTTTCGATTTGGTATTGCGATTAGACAAAGAGTACACCGAAACGATAGAGGGTATTCGTTCTATTCTGATAGATACGCACGATGGGCACAAAGTATCGCTGGATCAGGTGGCCGATGTCGTTTCTGTGGCCGGTCCAAGCTCTGTAAGCCGTGAGAATGTACAGCGAAAAATAGTCATTTCGGCCAATGTAGCCGGTCGCGACCTGCGAAGTGTGGTACAGGAGATACAGCAAAAAACAGAAGCCGGAATCTCTTTGCCCGAAGGCTACCGAATAGAGCATGGCGGACAGTTTGAAAGCGAAGCAAGAGCGTCTCAAACCCTTCTGCTCACCTCTGTTGCGGCTATTCTGATAATATTTCTTTTGTTGTTTCAGGAGTTCCGGAATTTCAGGCTGGCAGGTATTGTGCTGCTCAATCTGCCTTTGGCGCTGATCGGTGGTGTATTTGCAATATGGGTAACATCGGGTTTACTCAGTATTCCGGCCATTATCGGGTTTATCACTCTGTTTGGTATAGCTACCCGAAACGGTATCCTGCTGATTTCTAATTATCAAAAGCTGGAAAAACAGGGACTGTCGCTCTACGATACCGTTACCAAAGGTTCGTCCGACCGACTGAATGCGATACTGATGACAGCTCTGACCGCCGCACTGGCTCTGATTCCCCTGGCCCTGCATGGCAACCTGGCCGGAAACGAAATACAAAGTCCTATGGCCAAAGTCATACTCGGTGGTTTGCTTACGTCAACTATTTTGAATATTTACATTGTGCCAATTATGTATTTTAAATTCAAAAATCAAAAATCAAAATTCATAATGCGTAATTCATAATTCATAGTTTACCCGTTTACTTGTAACCCGTAACTCGTAACCAACAACCCATATTAACATGAAAATAATCACCCTTCTACTCATACCGGTCTCTCTGTTTGCGCAGAGCAACGTGGATCAAATAGTATCTCAGATAGAGAAAAACAACATCACTTTGTCGGCCCTGCGCAAAACCACCGATGCCCAAAAGCTGGGAAACAAGAGAGGCATTACGCTGCCCGACCCTGTTGTTGGCTACAACTACCTGTGGGGAACACCGGCCCCGATGGGTAACCGACAGGATATCAACATCAAACAAACGATGGATTTCCCCACCGCATACCGGTATAAAAATCAGATATCGGAACTCAGAAATGAGCAAGCCGAGCTTGAGTATCGTCATCAGCAGAAAGCAATGCTGTTGCAAGCCCGGAATATGTGCATCGATCTGATTTATCTGAATGCGCTGCAAGCGGAATACCGGGTAAGGGTTGCGCATGCCCAACAGATGGCGCAAGCTTACAAGCGGAAACTCGATGCCGGAGATGTCAGCCTGCCGATGTACAACAAGGCACAGTTGGCGTGGTTGAATCTGAGCCAAAAAGCCGGGCAACTGGAAAGCGACCGTACCTACCTGCAATCGGAGCTCACCCGGATGAACGGCGGAATAGCCATCGAACTATCAGACAGTTCATTTTCGCCGTTGACACTACCGGCCGATTTTGAACAATGGTATGCCGGAGCAGCACGCAACAATCCGATGCTTAACCGCTTGAAGCAGGAATCTGAAATCAGTCAGAAGCAAATCCGGCTCAACAAAGCCCTCAGTTTGCCCCGGCCGGAAGTCGGATACATGAGCGAAAAGGTGGCCGGCGAACAGTTTCGGGGAGTAACACTCGGATTTTCCATTCCGCTGTGGGAGAACAGAAACGGTGTGAAATACGCCCGTGCAAATGCCCGAGCCACAGAGGCTACGTTGGCCGATCAAAAGAATCAGCTCTATATACAGCTCAAAAGCCTCTACCAAAAGGCCACTGCATTGCAAAGCCGGCTCAACAGCTATCGCACGGCCCTGTCGTCGGTGAATCGACCCGACCTCACCCGAAAGGCACTGGAGAAGGGTGAAATATCGCTGACAGAATATTATACAGAGATGTCCGTTTCTTACGAAAGTATAGATCAGTTAATAGAATTACAAATGACGTTGTATAAATCAGTCTCTGAACTGAATAGCTATCAATTACCGTAACAGAACACGCATTCAAAGAATATTACCGGTGTAAAATGCTATTATTCATTCTGATTTAAAAATAATATGTTTACTTTGTAAACTGAAAACTTTAAATCACACAATAATGAATTTTACCAAATCTAATCTGTGGTTTCGTCCCTCTGTCATTGCGGGGTCGATACTGCTACTATCTACATTGAACAGTGCTCATATTCAGGCTGCTTTGCCTGCAGGTGGTATTCCGGTATCGAGTCCGGATAAAACTGTAAAAATCAAGGTTTTTACCAGCCAAAATGGACAACTCTCTTACTCTGTATCAAAAAACAGTGTCGAAATTATTTCTGCTTCTGCCCTTGGGTTGATGGTGGACAGTATTGGCCTGGGCAGCGATGCTTCCCTGAAAGGTAGTCCGCAATTTACGCTGATTGATGAAAAGTACAGTACTGTCGGTAATCATCCCAACGTAGTAAACAAAGCCAATGAAGTGGCCATTCCACTGCAATCTTCAGGGAAGTTGTTCAAGGTGTTTGTACGGGTGTACAACGATGGTTTTGGCATTCGGTATGGTCTGCCCGAAGGGGCTAAACACATTGATGCGGAGTCTACTTCCTGGAATTTTACCAGAACAATCAACAAGGTGGCATGGGCAGAATACAGCTCCTGCTACGAGGGATTGAGTCATGTAACTACATGGGACAAGCTACCTATGAATAAAACCATTATGCCTCCCGTAACCATCGAAACAAATGGTTGTTGGGTTTCGGTATCCGAAGCCGATTGTCAGACTTTTTCGGATATGACAGTTGAACGAAAAGATAATGGACTGCATGTCATTTATCCGTTTGCGCCCAAAGGTTGGGATATCAAACCGCTCGAAGGTAACGGACCAAAAGTGCTGAATGGAACCTACCGCGGCATGAAAGTTTCCCCCTGGCGTACAGCAATCCTTACAACCAATATGACCGATCTCGTCAATTCCGATTTGTTGATGAATCTATCTCCGGCACCGGCCAAAGGCTCCGACTTCTCGTGGGTGAAAACCGGTCGTTGCCTGTGGCAATGGTGGAGTGTGGGTGCCCCCAAATACGAAGATCAGAAGCAGTGGTTCGACGCAGCAGCTAAACTGAAATGGGAATATTACCTGATTGACGATGGCTGGAGAAACTGGAGAAAAGAGGGCAAAGATCAATGGCAATTGCTCGCAGAGGTAATTGCATATGGCAAAAGTGTGGGTGTTAAATCGATTGTTTGGGTGGACTCCAAAGAGATGCGTCAGGCCAAAGAACGTCGTATTTATCTCGAGAAAGTAAAAGCTCTGGGTGCAGATGGTATTAAAATCGACTTTATACCCAAAGCTACATCCGAAATCATGCAATGGTATATGGGCAGTATGCAGGATTGTGCCGAACTCAAACTGATGCTCAACTTTCACGGTAGTGTGAAACCAACCGGACTTACCCGCACCTATCCCAACGATATTACACGCGAAGCAGTTCGGGGCAACGAGTGGCAAATGACCCGATACAAAAGAGTGCAGCCACTCGATCACGATGTGAGTATGCCTTTTACCCGTCTTATGGCTGGTGCGGCCGATGTCACAACCACCATGCTCGACCCCAAAGAGCTTGCGTCGGCCCGATATACCTGGGCGCATCAGTTTGCACAGACGGTGGTTTATCTGTCGCCAATTACCCATTTTGCCGACCAATACAAGTTTTACCTCGAAAGTCCGATGTTCGACTTATTCCAGCAAGTGCCTACCGTTTGGGACGAAACCCGCGTTTTGCCCTGCACCGAAATGGGCGACGTGGTGGCTTTTGCCCGCCGAAGTGGCAAAACATGGTGGGTGGGTATCCTGAATGGTGCCAACGAGCGTGAAGTGAAAATCAATCTCAATTTCCTGAAAGCCAAGACTAATGCCACATTGGTTTTTGATACCATGAAAGGATTTGCCGAAATAAACCGCGTAGAAAAAGAGGTGAATAAAGGCGAAACAATCACGGTGAAAATGTCGCCCGGTGGTGGTTTTGTGGCGAAGTTCTAATATTTGTTTTTTTTTATGCAGTGCGACCATAATGTTTGCGCTGCATAATAATTGCAATCTCAAATGCATCTCCAATTTTTCACTTTACAATTCTATTTACAATGAAAACACAATTTCTCTCTCTCCTTCTCTTAGCGCTTACGCTATCCGTTAGCGCACAAAAGAAATACGACAACCGCGCCTATTGGGTGTCGGTATTGACAAAGATTTCTGACCCTGTACTCACCAACCTGGCTGATGAGAAACTTCGTGTCAATATGCCGGTGGAATGCAAAGATCCGAACCGCAAAAACGTGGCTCATCTCGAAGCTTTTGGCCGCACATTGGTGGGTATCGCGCCCTGGCTCGAACTCGGTGCCGATGACACACCCGAAGGCAAACTACGCGGTAAATACATTGCAATTACCCGCAAAGCCATCACCAATGCCGTCAATCCGGCATCGCCCGACTTCCTCAATTTCAACAAAAAGAGTACTCAACCCCTGGTAGATGCTGCGTTTTTGGCCAACGGTCTTTTGCACGGTTACAACCAACTCTGGATGCCGCTGGACGATGCCACCAAAGCCAATGTGATAAAGGCGTTGCAATCTACCCGGGTGATAAAACCCTACGATAGCAACTGGTTGCTGTTCAGTGCCATGATCGAGACATTTCTACACAAGGCCGGAGCTCAGTACAACGGTAAAACCATTGAGTATGCTCTCAAAAAACATGCCGAATGGTACAAGGGAGATGGCGCTTATGGCGATGGACCTGAGTTTCATTGGGATTATTACAATAGCTTCGTTATTCAACCCATGATGCTCACTATCACTAATGTGCTTAAAGAGAGCGCACAAGATACTATCCTAAAATACGAAACCGTGCTCAAGCGTGCTCAGCGTTTTGCCGCCGTGCAGGAGCGTTTGATATCGCCTGAGGGTACTTTTCCGCCAATTGGCCGTTCTTTGGTTTATCGGTTTGGTGCATTTCAGCATCTGTCGCAGGTGGCACTGTGCAAACAATTGCCGGCCGAAGTAACGCCGCAACAGGTGCGTTCGGCTCTGTCGGCGGTTATTCACCGGCTGATGGTAGCGCCCGGCTTGTTCGACAAACAGGGCTGGCTTCGTATCGGGCTTTATGGTTCGCAACCCGATCTGGCCGAAGGGTATATCACTACCGGTAGCGTTTATCTCTGCACATCGGGTCTGGTGGCGTTGGGTTTGCCGGCCAACGACCCGTTCTGGACTTCTCCTTCTGCCGACTGGACCAGCGTAAAAATGTGGAAAGGAATTGACCTGCCTGCCGATCATGCTTTGAAGTAGGATCGAATAAAAAACCGGACAAACAACCCATGCGCTGTTTGTCCGGTTTTTTTGTTTTACCGAATACCTGATTTCCTGCTTCTCAGGATACTCTTATTTCTGCATAAACTTGCAACTTTTCACCACGCCACCGGCATTTACCCGCACAAAATAGACTGATGCGCTGCGCAATAATCCCTTACTCACCGCAAATGCATGAGTGCCGGCACTGTAATTGCCTTTTGCCAGTGTGGCCAGTTTTTGTCCTGATAAATCAAAAATTTCGGTTGTCACATCGGTAGGATAGGGGAGATTGAAGCGGACGAGCGGTGTTCCCGCATTTTGTACCACATGCACCACCAACTCTTCCGATTCGCCTGGCGATATTCCTGTCGTTTCATTCAGCACAAAGGCAACAGCATCGGCTATCACAAATCCGGATGTTCCCACATTACTCACTGTCAGTGTGGCGTTTATGCCTTTGGGTAGTTCATACGTGCCAATCTCTACCCACACACCATCGTTTTTGGTCTGATTCACATAGACTGTCGTGTCGAGAGTCTCGCATTTCAATTGAAAAGGAACACTTGCACTGCGATTGCTGCTGGCTGTGTGGCGCACATACACCTTGTATTTCCCGGTTACCGGCAGCACAGGGGTGTACTTCACCCATTTCAGCCCCTTTTCGGCATTGTTGTCGTGCAAATAGTCGGCTCCATAACAGCTTTTTGCGTAGCTACTCGGCACCCAAAAGCCCTCCACACTTATTTGGGCAGAATCGCTGTTGTCCACCACTATTGCGTTGGTGGGTAGTTTAAATTCGCGGGGTACGCCTACCGAATCCTGCAACTCTTGTAAATAGTTGAGGTAGATGCCTTTGGGCGTTGTGTTGTATTTTTTACAAAGTGCAGCTGCATATCCGGTTGCCACACCCATCTGTCCGCAGGTGTTCATTACGCGCGGACTGCCCAGTGCCACGTGCGACAGACTAATATTTCGGCCCGCCATCATCAGGTTCTCTATGTCGGCAGACACCAAAGCGCGATAAGGGATGTACCACTTGGGTATTTTAGTAAATTTCGCCACTGTTTGCCAGTCGTATAGGGTATCCTTTATAAAGTGAAGATCTATTTCGCGGGTCTCAAATCCAATGGCATCTACAAATGGTTTGGCCGTTAATATATCGCTTTCGGTGATGATATGCTCTCCGACGATTCTTCTCGATTCACGTTTTCCCATGATGTAAGCCATCCACGAGATGTAGCGTTTTGCATTGGCTGCGTTTTTTTTGGCGGTAAAGAAAGAGCCGTATGTAGCACGGAAGAGGTGATCGCGTATGTGCTCCGCATCCAGAAACGGATCGAGCCCCACGCCATACTCCCACCACCAGTCGGCTCCGGTAGACGAAAACTTCTTCGACACCGGCATAGCCCACGGCACATCCGGGAAGGTCGAACTCACGGTATCCACCGCACTGTTCCACCACACGGTGCTACCCATCATCAGGTTGTCGGCAGTAGCCGGTGCCAGACTCTCATTGAAAGTCGCCGCATCTTCGCGGCCTATCATGTAGCGCGCACCTGCCCAGAATCCGATCCAGCCGTCACCCGTACAGTCGATAAACTGGTCGGCCACAAAGCGTTTTTCATCGCCACTCTCTATGTGTTTGGCATCTACCGAGGCTATGCGTTTGCCCGACATGTTCACACCATAGGCACGCATATTGTAGTATTGAGTAATGTTGGTTTCCCTGTCTACCACCTTCTGCCGGCGATCGGTCAGTGCAAACACCGCATTGGTACCGCTCGTGAAGCTCGCGTTTATTTCGCTCACAATTTTATATCCCACATCGCCCAGGGTGTGTACCCGTATTTCGTTGCTGCAATTGCCACCCAGCACCGGGCGGTCCTGTATCAGCGCCACCTTCGCTCCTCCGCGGGCAGCGGCTATGGCGGCTGCCGTTCCGGCGATTCCTCCACCTATTACCACTACATCGAATTTGGGTAAAACTTCGGGCTGTTTGCCGTTTCGGGTTAGTTGGCTTCGCCACGCCGACAGGGCGGGCTCAGCGTTGGGCGGAACATCGGCCCCGTCTGTCGTGAGGTATATCGCGTCGCAACGTCCCTCAAAGCCGGTCAGGTCTTTCAACCGAAGCGTCACCGAGTCGCTTTGCACGTTTATCCGGCCACCATACTGCCAGCCCCAGCCGTTTTTAGTTCCAAACAGGGTATCACTCTTCACACTATTCACCAGCAGGTTGAATACTCCGGGCGGATTCCAGTTACCCGGCACCCAGTTTTTGGTGCGTACCCACACGTGGTGTTGTCCGCGGGTGGCAATAGCCACGCGGGTTTCAGCATCGGCCACCGCTTTGCCGCTTCCGTGAGCCAGCAGGTAGGGCGATCCCATCAGGTGTACAAATTGCTGATCCACTACCCAGCCGCCTTTTTGTCGAAAAGATTCGGCCTCCACCAGCAGTCCGCCGGCTTTGCCCGTGGTGTTCCACCAGCATACGGCCAGCAATAGCGCAAATAATTGTGTTTTCATAATCATGGGGTTATTTTAAGGAGATTTTCAATGTTTAATATTCATTTCGTATGGTGGCATACACGCCATACGACTCAGAAGTTACGAGGTAGAAGGGCTTCAGGTGATAGACCTTACCGCCGTTTCGGAGCGAAAACGAAAGTCTGCCGGCATCTTTGCTCAATCCCGCCAGAATATCCTGCTTCGTTCCTTTCAGTATCAGCTCATCCCACGCGTCGAAGGCCAGCAACACAGGCCCGTAGCTCAGCGCCACCACATTTTTATTATCCGCCATAGCATCAACGCGGCATTCGAAGGCAAACTGAATTTCCACCTTGTCGCCGCTTTTCCATACGCGGTCTATCGTCACATAACTCAGTGGTTTCACCACCGTTTGCATCGCCACGCCATTCACCAGCACACGCGCCCGGCTATTGGCCCACGAGGGCATCAGCAGGTTCATCGCAAACCGGGTGGGAGCCTGTGCGCTCACGCTCAGCGTAGTTTTGGGCTCTTCGGGGAAGTTGCAAATCTGTTCCAGCTTTATCCCTTTTTCTTTCCAGTTCAGCTCCGACGGCACATATAGGTTCACCCACAAACCGGCTCCTTTGCTGAAATAGATATTCGCATTCAGTTGCGTAAATGCCTCAATACCCGTGCCGTTGCAGCAGCGGAAATCATTCTCTTTCAGAAATTTCTTAGTCCGTGGCGAGCTCAGCGGCAGGTGGTAGGTCACCGCACCGTTTTCTCTGTTTTGCAGCGCCAGCACCGAGTTGTAATAGGTATTCATATAGACATCTGCGTATACCGGATCGGCTGTCCACCGAAAGAGCGTAGCCGAAAGTTTCTGTGTATTGTGCGACACACACGACTCCGCTATTTCGTCCGTCAGCGTTGCGCTCAGTCCGTCCGCCTTGCCCCAGTGCTCGGCCTTCATCGCCGTCGGCGTCGTACCTATCGGGCGCGGACCGCTGCTCGACCCGTTCACATAGCAGTGATGATGCTGCAGCATATCCCAAAAGTTCACCGCCGCGTCGCGATACGCCTTTTCGTGCGTGTTCTCGTACCGCTTCGCAAAACCATTCACCAGCACCAGATGCGTGTTGGAGTGCAATCCCGACAGTATATCCTTTCCCTCTGTCAGCGGTTGACTAAACCATTTCCGGTCAAATACCTCCGCCAGTTTCAGGTGTTTTTCGTTTTTCGACACCGCATACAGGTTGTGCAGCACCTCATTCATCGCACCCGCCTCCGTGCCCGGATTGGCATGTGGCGTATACAACATCTTCTCTATCTGTTCAGGCGTCAGCACCGCCATTCTGTCACCTACAAAATCAGCCATTTTCAGCACCACATCGTAAGCCTTCGCATTGCCCGTCAGCGTATATACATCCAGCAAACCCTGCATTATTTTATGATACGTGTAGTAGGGCGCCCATACCCAGCCGCCCTTTTCCAGCGTCTCAATATCCTTGAGCGGGAAAGCACTCAGATACTTACCGCCCAGCTTCTGCTGACAATCGGCCAGCACATCCACCATATAATCTATTCTTCTCTTCAACAGTGTATCGCCCGTCTGAGCAATTTCCGACGCGCACGCCGACAAATAATGGCCCGTAAAATGGCCGCGCAGCCCGATACCCGGATTTTCCCAGCCTTCCAGCGCTTTGGCCTCCGATTTCAACCCCGCGTTCACCCTGAAATTATGCAACAACCGATCCGCATCCAACCGGTGCAGATAGTCACGGTTCAAATCCTCCCGTTTCGAAATCCACGAATCCTTTAGCTTTACTTCACTCAATGCAAACGCACTCAGGTTTTTATCCACCACTGCGCGTTCAATTTTTTTACCGTTCCCGGCCATCACTGTCGTTGCCGCCAGTGCCATACAAATACCCATCCATCCCTTTCGGTTTGTACTTCTCATCATGTGTGTTCTCTGTTTAAATGGTTTAGTTTACAATCATTTGCGATTCAAAAATACAACAATTTCCGCGGTTTTCCAACTCAACGTCCCGTTCCTACCGTATTTCTTCTTTTTTTCTGGGTGAGCCCTCTCTTCCCTTCTCTCAACCTATGCCGACCGTCATTTCGACCGCAGGGAGAAATCTCACTCTCTCGCGGGTTTGTATCCCTCCTGCCTTGCATTTTGATGGTAGAAATAAGCTTATTCATAATAGTTAATTTAAATTTTCTTTTAAATAATCTAATGGTATTTTGGGTTAATTTTAATCCGCAATCAAAACGCAAAATAACAGACTTTATTCGTTTTTTCGTTTCCCGAAGGATCCCTAAGGGAACCCCGAGGGAAGACCGAGGGAAGACCGAAGGAAGATTTGGGTAAAACAGCAGATAAGCAAAAGATCTACCTAATATAACTGATAGATACTTATTATTTATTTGGGTGATCTATGTCTGTATGATTTATTTCTGGTTCCATACAAGCTGTAGGGATGGACGGATTTACAGATCGTTCTTGGTGCGGATTTACGACACATTTATTGGAATCCGGCACTGACTTACGCTACATACAAAGTTTGCTCGGGCATGCAAATAGCAAAACTACAGAGATTTATACACATATAACGACAAAAGGATTTGACCAAATTAAAAGTCCGTTGGACAATTTAAATATTTAGTCAAAAAAAATATGTTTTAAATAGAATAGTTTAATATCTTTGCTGTGAAAATTCAAAAAAGATTAGAAATAAACGCAATATTGAAAAATTCCTGTATGCGAACAACAGCCAAAAATAATAAATTGGATAATGCATTTATATTCAACATGTTGAATAAAATTAAATTTGCAAATAAGGCGGATGTATGCGAACAAGTAGTTCGCATACAGGAATTTAAGTTCGCATAGCATTGCGTTAGGCGCAAGCAAAAAAAAATAAAAACAATGAGAAATAAATTATTGGTCATTATTCTTTTCGTTATATCGACAGCATTACTTGGAAATTCAAGTGGAAAGAATCGTAAAATTTTGAAAAGGATAGAAATGAAAGAATGTTCTTCTTGTTCGTATAAAATTATTTACGAGAATTCTGTAGTAAAACTCTATTTTGACAAGACTCTTGTTCTAAAATATATAAATTCTTCTAAATTCAAGGACCAAGAAAACATGAAAGAATTAATTAATTATATTAGTTTAGATCTTGACACTCTGAATTTTTATGACCCGTATTGGGCTATGAATTCGAATCCAATAAAATATGGTGTGACAAATGAAACCACTTATGGTTTTGGCAACGAGAATTCACCACGAGATATTATTGAAAAGAACCGAGTTTTGAGAAACTCAGAAAATTTTAGAAGAATAATTACAGAGTACCTAATTGAAGGTGAATTTAAAGTATTTGAAAAGAAACAAGGAATTTTCATATTTCCTAAGGCTATAAATTTAATCTGGTGGCATGAGCATTCAGAAGACAAATATACTATTCATGACTCTGAAGGTGAATTCTATGAACTTCCAGATGGAACGAATATAACCGACAGATATATAAAAATGTCGATGGGAGACAAGTTTGACTTAGATAAAAAAAACAAATAATTGCCTGCGCCTAACATCATAGGACTTAAACGCGACACCCCAAACGTAAAACACCCCGCCAAACACAAAGCTTGGCGGG
>CAZHNZ010000015.1:11376-44831 GCA_964534355.1 uncultured Parabacteroides sp. | reverse complement strand
CTATAAAACATACCACCCCACCGAAAGTTTGTTTTGCATAGGTTAAAGCCCATTTTCTCACGCGGAAGTTGTCACCCATCTACCTTCACATCATCCCACCAAAAAAACACCAAACAAGTTACGCTCACCTCTTGCACCTCAAAATATTATTTATACATTTGCACTACGAAATATTCAGAAGCAACTCAACAA
Organism: uncultured Parabacteroides sp.; assembly: GCA_964534355.1. Classification (GTDB taxonomy): domain Bacteria; phylum Bacteroidota; class Bacteroidia; order Bacteroidales; family UBA7332; genus CAXXIC01. Next base: position 44,639 of record CAZHNZ010000015.1, on the reverse strand, counting down.
AAACTATGGAATTACAACTAATACAAAGCAAAATACATCTGATACGTGGGCAGAAAGTGATGCTCGATCGCGATTTAGCGGAAATGTATGGTGTTGAAACCCGGGTTTTAAATCAGGCCGTAAAAAGAAATATCGAACGATTTCCGGCAGATTTTCTATTTCAATTGTCTGATTTGGAATTTCAGAATTGGAAATCACAATTTGTGATTTCCAATTCCATAAATATGGGTTTAAGGAAAAAGCCTTTTGCATTTACAGAACTTGGTGTAGCAATGCTCAGCAGTGTGCTTAACTCAAAAACCGCAATACAAGTGAATATCGCTATTATGCGTGCTTTCGTGGCTATTCGCCAATCAATCAATAGCCCACAGATTGGAAGCGTAGCAGAGCTTCAAACTGAAATTATAGAGTTAAAAGCCTACATCGAAGAGGTATTTTCGGACTACAACGATATCAATGAAGACACCCGTGTGCAAATAGAACTGATTAATCAATCACTCGCAGAACTGCACGCAGACAAATGTTTAATAGCTAAACCTCGTAAAAGAATCGGGTTTGTTGCAGAATAATAATATACAAAAACCCAACCAGTTGCATCCCAAACCACATCATATCACCACCGTCCGGCGACGGTTTTTTATCTATTCCAAGCACCCATCCACCGTTATCCCGACCATTGGGAGAGAACGATTCACCAAATTAGTCCAAATTTAGTCAATGCAATTCATCAAAATTGATTACATTCGCACGATAATCATATGACGTGCTGTTTATATCCCAATTTTTAACCATCATCAAAATGAAAAGAATTTTTCTGCTTACACTGTTGTTTATTAACCTGTTACACACTTTTGGTCAGGATACCGTATATATCGATGATAAATACAAAATTGTAAAGACATTCGATTTGTGTACTTCTTACAATGTAACTGTCAAACAACAGGGTAATCCATATTCCATTGTAATACAGCACTTTACACGATCGGGACAGCTTCGTCGAACAGCGTCTTTCGATGTTGTTTTTAAAAAAGATGCCGATAGTCTATTGATAAAAGCGTATGAAGAGGGCTCAATCCGTTTTTCGAACCCGATGATACAACATTCTACGGATAGAGTGATGCATGGTGTGTGCAAAGATTGGTCGGCAAGCGGGCAGCTCATGAGTGATATCGATTTTAAAGATGGTTTGAAGGATGGAAAATGTCTTACTTTTTGGGACAATCAAAAACCCAAACGGATAGAAAAATTCGAAAAGGGAAAATCGGTCGAAGGAAAGTGTTTCGATCGCGAAGGAAACGAAATCAGCTTTTTTCCATATTTAACAACGGCTGAATTTCCGGGTGGCGAAAAAGCAATGAACGAATTTATTGCCAGTCGGCTACGTTACCCTATAATTATGGCTGAGAATAATATTATGGGTACAGAAATTGTCCGCTTTTCGGTAAACAAAGATGGTGATGTTGAGAATATTTCGAGTGTACGAAGTATAGCAAAAGAGGCAGAACAGGAAGTCTTCCGTATTATCCGGCAATTTCCCAAATTTAAACCTATGATGGTAGATGGAGAACCTCATACCTCTTATTATACGCTTCCGGTTCGGTTTATTCTCGATAAGGGTTCGTCCGTGATAAAGTTTTAAATCCCATTTAAACTTAAACTGTTAACCAATCGATAGCCCGTTCCGTATTGTGTTTTCAACCACAGTCCGAAAAACCGGTCATACACATAATAGGCTTTGTTGTCTATTGTAATTATTTCTTTGTCAAGAAGCTGTTTAATAGCCGTTTGCACTGAGCTGCTCGAATGCAATGCATGTTTCTTTATAAATTCGCCCGATAGTACCGATGTGGCCTTACCTTCTTTCGATATGGCAATTAATATCTCTTTTTGTCGTTCAGACAGTAGATTTAACGTGGTATGAAATAGTGGCTGCAAATTGATTAATTTGTTCGAAAATGCCTCTTTCAGAATATCCGGATTAACCTCTTCGTCTGGTTTCATAAGCCCGAATATCTCGTTCATTATATTTTGCAAATACCACGTGTGCCCTTCAAGAGCCTGATACACAATGGCGATATATTCAGGATCTATCTTTTTGTCGGCTGCATTAAATTTTTCGATGACAAAATTTTTATACGATTCAAATGAAATTGCCTCTAAATGCAATGCTTGCACACTCTGGTAAAATGGTCGTGAAGAGCTGAAAAAGATATTCTCTAACAGATGTCGTTGACTACCGGCAAAAATAAATGACGAGTTTTTGGCATGTTGTATATGGGTTCTTAACAGAGCTTCCACATTCTTTTCGGGATAATTTGCAATCTGCTGAAATTCATCAATGGCAATAATACAGGGCATATCGGCCTGTTCCAAATAGTTAAATATCTCTTCCAACGAAAAGTTTAGCTCTTTTATTTCGCCAAGTCCAATATCGAAAACCGGCTCACCGGTGGTGCTGTCTAATTTAAAAGCCGGACGAAGCGAGCTGATTATCTGAAAAAAATTGTCGATAAATGTTCTTCCCTTTGGTTTCAATACTTCAAAAATCTGCCGTCCCAACAGATAGATGAACTCTCTCAAACTACTGGTCGAATATATATCTATGAAAAAAGTATGGTAGTTTTCTGCTATTTCCTGAAAATGGAAACAATGCTCTATCAAACCTGTTTTCCCCATTCTGCGTGGCGAAATAAGGACTACATTGTTCCCGTTGCTGATGTTTCTGACAAGCGCTGCCGACTCTTTCTCTCTGTCGCAAAAGTATTCTGACGACACATATCCGCCTGTTAAAAAGGGGTTTGTTATTTTTTTCATACCTCTTATTTTTAGTACAAATATAATTATTATATTTCAATTATCCAAATCCAATTATTATATTTCAATAATTGAAAAGCAATAATTCATGTTTGATGGAGGAAACTCATGTTTCTTCCCACCACAATCTGCCGTTATTTGCATTCACTTCTGCTTTGATGCAAATATCACGTGCGCTTTTTATATCTTTGCGCCAAATTTAAAACAGAGATATGATTTCAGTAGATGGCCTGACGGTAGAATTTGGCGGAACAACGTTGTTTCAGGATGTTTCCTTTGTGATTAATGAAAAAGATCGTATTGCCCTGATGGGGAAAAACGGTGCGGGAAAATCGACTTTACTCAAAATACTGGCGGGCGAGCGTAACCCGTCGAAGGGTAAAATTTCGGCACCGAAAGAGACCGTAATTGCCTATCTGCCTCAGCACCTGATGACAGAAAACAACCGCTCTGTGTTTGAAGAGACCTCGCAGGCTTTCTCTGAGATTCTGGAGATGGAGAAGGAGCTCGAACGTTGTAACCTGGAACTGACGGAACGCACAGACTACGATTCGGACAGCTACTACGAACTGATTGAGCGTGTTTCTACCCTAAGCGAGAAGTTCTACTCGGTGGATACGGCCAACAACGACGCACTGGTGGAAAAAACGTTGCTCGGTCTGGGCTTCGAACGGAGCGATTTTACCCGTCCCACAGGCGATTTCAGCGGTGGATGGCGCATGCGCATCGAGCTGGCCAAAATTTTGCTCAAACAACCGGATGTCATTCTGCTGGATGAGCCGACCAACCACCTCGATATCGACTCGATTCAGTGGCTGGAGGATTTTCTGATCAACAGTGCCAAAGCGGTTATTGTGATTTCGCACGACCGGGCGTTTGTCGACAACATCACCACACGCACCATCGAGGTGACCATGGGGCGCATATACGATTACAAAGTAAACTACTCGAAATACCTGGAGCTGCGCAAAGACCGTCGCGCTCAACAACAAAAAGCATACGAAGAGCAACAGAAAATGATTGCCGAAAACGTGGAGTTTATTGAACGTTTCAAGGGCACTTACTCGAAAACGCTGCAAGTGCAGTCGCGGGTAAAAATGCTCGAAAAACTGGAACTGGTAGAGGTGGACGAAGAGGATACTTCGGCTTTGCGGTTGCGTTTCCCACCATCTCCCCGCTCGGGCAGCTATCCGGTGGTAGCCGATGGCCTGGGCAAAAGATATGGCGATCATCAGGTGTACGAAAATGCCAATTTCACCATCGAACGAGGCGAAAAAGTGGCCTTTGTGGGTCGAAACGGAGAAGGGAAATCGACACTCGTTAAGTCGATTATGAAAGAGATTGATTACGAAGGCAAACTTACGCTGGGTCACAACGTGATGATTGGCTATTTTGCTCAAAATCAGGCCTCTTTGCTGGATGAAAATCTGACCGTTTTTCAGACAATCGACGATGTGGCTGTCGGAGAAATCCGAAACAAGATAAAAGATTTGCTGGGGGCGTTTATGTTTGGCGGTGAGGCATCCACCAAAAAGGTAAAAGTGCTGTCGGGTGGCGAACGTACGCGTCTGGCCATGATCAAACTGTTGCTCGAACCGGTCAATCTGCTTATTCTCGATGAGCCGACTAACCACCTCGATATGAAGACAAAGGATATCCTGAAAAGTGCGCTCAAAGATTTCGACGGTACACTGATTGTGGTATCGCACGACCGCGACTTTCTGGACGGACTTGTGACCAAAGTCTATGAATTTGGCAACAAAAAAGTGACAGAACACCTCGAAGGAATATACGGATTTCTGGAGAAAAAGAAGATGGATAATCTGCGCGAAATTGAACGAAAATAGAGCATGAAGAAACAGGATAAAGATGCTTATGGCAAAGGGTTGCAGGCCTATCAGAATGGTCTGCGAAATGCCCGCTTTACGGTTTTCAGCGATTTGGCGGAGACCGAAAAGTGGGATGTTGCCACCTTTTTTCGCTCGTTCGACCAAATGCCTGAAATAGAAAAGATAGCACTAAACGGCTGTCAGGGGCGGGTGCTCGATGCCGGTGCCGGTGCGGGCAGTCATGCGCTGGCCCTGCAGGGCCGGGGGTGCAATGTGGTAGCGATCGATATATCGGAGGGCGCGGTAGATGTGATGCAGCGTCGCGGGGTGAAGGATGCCCGTTTGCAGGACTTCTTTTCGCTGAGCGGAGAGAAATTTGATACACTGCTTTTCCTGATGAATGGCGTGGGCATTGTGCAAAAACTGGATAATTTTGTCACCTTTTTTCAGCAGGCACGCACATTACTCAATGCGGGAGGCAGGCTGATACTCGATTCGTCCGACATCCTCTATATGTACGAACAGGAAGATGGTAGTGCATTGATTAACCTGAACGGAAACTACTACGGCGAAATGAATTACCGCATGGATTTCGGTGCATGGAAAGGTGTCGATTTCGGGTGGATTTACATAGACTACAAAACACTCAACACGCTGGCCCGTCAACATGGTTTTACCTGCGAGAAGCTCTTCGAAGACGATCATTACCACTATCTGGTCGTATTAAAATTGGAAAAAATATAACTTTATATCCTGCCTGAGCGCCTTTAGACACGGGGTTTCTACCTTTTTGAAAATATAGCTCACATTTTCTATTCCTTTTTGACCTAATTTTGCGTCAAACAACTTTTACACCCATGAAAAACAAGAATTTGCTGTTGCTGTCATTTGCCCTTTTGTGCTCTTTCGGCCTATCTGCCGCTGATCTTATTTCTACCCTGAAAGAACGAATGATAGAGATGGACCTCAATCCATTTTATCAAACCGAACAGCTGCATCAACAGGCAACCGATATATCAAACAAAGGAAATACAAACGATCTTACCCTGCGGGAATTGTATGGAAAAACATTCCAAAAAGAGGAGGAGATCGAAAAAATGATAAACACCATGCTGCCCGATGGCACCTGGCCTGACATCGACTACAAAGACAACAAAAAAGGCAACTGGTCTGCTGCTCAGCACGGAGAAAAACTTCTTTACATGTGTAAGGCTTACCGGAAAAAAGGGTCTGCTTTTTATCAACAGAAGGAGTTATCCGCGAAAATTCACAATGGAATAAACGCCTGGGCACGGCTCAAGCCGGTCTGTACCAACTGGTGGTTTAATCAGATTGGGGTGCCCCGGGTGTTGGGTCTTGTTTACCTGTATATGGAAAACGAACTTACCCCCGAGCAGCTCACCGGAGCCATTGAGGTGATGGGTAAAGCCGGATTCAGACAGACCGGCCAAAACAAGGTGTGGCAGGCCGGAAACGTGCTCATCAGGGCATTGCTGCAAAACGACGAAAAGCTGGCTGTCAGAGCCCGCGATTCCATTGCATCGGAGGTTTTTATCACAACAGAAGAGGGAATTCAGCCCGATTATAGTTTTCATCAGCACGGGCCGCAGCCTCAGTTTGGCAATTATGGTCTGGCTTACATATCGAGCATGGCCTATTATGCCAATTTATTCGAAAATACCGACATCTCATTCAACCCAAAACAGATAGAAATACTGAGAAACTACGCTGTTAACGGCATCATGCTCACAACGTGGAAAGGATATATGGATCACAATGCCTGTGGTCGTCAGCTGTTTAAGTCGGCACAGCGTGGAAAAACAATGGGTTTGTGCGTGGCCATCGATCAGCTGAAAAAGGCAGATCCCGAATACAAATCTGTTTATCAGGATTTTATTACACGAAACGTTTTCCCCGGAAGCCTGCCCGAACATGCGGAAATAAAACATTTTTACCGTTCCGACTATTCCGTATTCCGCAGCCGCGATCATTTTATCTGTGTCCGCGCCTGCTCACCGCGGGTTATCGGCACCGAATTTACCAACAACGAAAACAAAAAAGGCCATTTTATTGCAGATGGAAGCACGCTATTTATGCGTCGTGGCGATGAGTACCGGAACATTATCCCATTTTGGGACTGGAACCGCCTGCCGGGTGTAACTGCCCCTTTGCTGGATGTTATCAAACCTCAGCCAAAAGATAATTATAAAAATAAGAATGCTTTTGTAGGCGGCTTGCAAAGCCAAAGCGGAGGTATATCTGTCTTTCACCTGAACAGGAATAATATTGTTGCCCGAAAGGCCTGGTTTTACCTCGAAAACAGTCTGGTTTGCCTCGGAGCAGGCATTCAAACCAAAACAGACAAAGAGATTGTTACGGGCATCAATCAGAGTTTGCAAAACGGTGCAGCACTGGTTGCGGCATCGAACGGAAGAAACTGTCAAACAGCTGATACCACCGCCACTATTGCCGATGTTAACTACGTATGGCACGACAGTATTGGCTATATCTTTCCAAAGCCAACCGGGGTTATGCTTTCGGTAAAGGAGCAAAGCGGCGACTGGAACGACATTACTGACTCGGCACCCAAAGAGATGCGTTCGGGAAAGGTCTTTAAATTGTGGCTCAATCACGGCAAAAATGCAGCCTTGACAGACAACTACAACTACACCGTTGTGCCGGGCGTATCCAAATCAGACCTGAATGTTTTGCTTAAAAAACCGACGGTATTGACATTGGCAAATGACACCAACATGCAGGCTGTGTGCAACAGGGCAGGCACCATTCATCAAATTGTATTTTGGAAAGCCGGAAGTCTGAAAACCAAAACCGCAAAAATAACTTCTGAAAACGGTGGTTTGATGATGATTGAGCAGCGCGAAAAGGGATCCATCCGGATAACCCTTGCCGATCCGACGCAGAAACTGAAATCATTTACATTCGCAATCAGCGGCAAATACAATGTCAGTCAGGCTGTTAGCCGGATTGAGAACAAACAGACCGTTGTAACTGTCGAATTGCCACGCAATGCCTCTGCCGGGCAAACGGTATCGGTAGAACTGAAAGAAATCAGATAACAGGCTTGTGAGAGTCGCGTAAAATCAGCACCGATTCGGGACCACAATTAAACAACAAATCAATAATGCTCAGATTGGGAATAAACCCATTCTGAGCCTGAAATACCTGATAATAGGGCACAGGTGTGAAGTCTGTATCGGATGAAAAATCTATCTTGGGGTGTATTTTTTCGCGAAAGTCTGCCACCGTTTCATCCGTCTCTTTTTGGTAAACAGATGTAAAGCCAACCTCTGTCTCAATATCGAGCAGTTGAAGCAAAAGTTGCAACTGTTGCTGATTGAAGTCGAAAAGAAAATCTATTCTGCGGGTATAAAACGGCTCAAAATCATCCCGGTAATACTCAAAAAACGGCGTATTGTTGTATGCCGAAACAATGGCCTGCCAGTGCAGCTTCCGCCAGTTGTCGTGGTCGGAAATGCGCACATCCCTTGTCAGACACTTTACGCCCGAGCGTTCCACGGGGATAGAAAGCGGCATCAGACCGTTTCCTGCGGCTATATTGCACCGGTTGCGGTAGGTTTGCTTCACGTAGTTGCAATGTTGCTCTACAAGCACATTTTTATAGTGGAATATCTTACAAAAATAGTGCAGCGGCGGCAGATAGGCCGATGACAGAAGAACATTATCCCTTTGCATCAGATATCCACCCCGATTACGCGGTTCATCAGATACCCGATTCCGAAACTAATGGCGGCTACAGCTGTGCTCAGAGTCGCCATTTCGAGAAACCGGTGTTTGAAGCTCTCATCTTTGGCTATGGCATAATAGTAATTAAACAGGGCTATTATGGATAATGCCGTGACAATAGTGATGCTCAATGAAAGCAAAACATTGGTAAGAAGCAAAAACGGCAATACCAACAAGACCACGGTTATCAGATAAGCTGTGCCGGTATAAAGAGAGGCTTTTACAGGGCTTTTATCCCCGCCTTCCGACTTGGTAGACAGGTATTCCGACGATGCCATAGAGAGCGCGGCAGCCACCCCGGTTATACTTCCGGTGAGCGCAATCAGTTCGGGGTTCTTGAGGGCGAGCGTGAAACCGGCCAATGCACCGGTAAGCTCTACCAGCGCGTCATTCAGCCCCAGCACCACAGAGCCCATATAGTTTAGCCGTTCTTCATCAATCAGGTCGATAAGTTCCTTTTCGTGCACACCCTCGTCTGCGCCTATCTGCACCAGCTCGGGGTATTGGGCATAACTGCCGTAGGTTTCCTGCGCATGCACTTCACCTTTTTCCATCAGTTTGATGCCAAAGGTAATGCCAAAAACAGAGGCGATTTTGGTGTACCACCACACCTTGAATTTATTCGCTTTCGGACTTTGGTTGGTAAATTTTTTCAGAATATTGTAATGTCCCAGCTCTTCATCGGCAATGCGGTTGAGCACCTCTTTATTGGCCGTTTTCTTCTCTAATTTAGCCAGATTTCTGTAAACCATACTCTCTGTAATCTCGTTCACCTGAAAAGCAACGAGCGATTCTACCATCTTCTCATTCATCGTTTTAGCCTTTTAAATGGGATTAATATTCTGTTTAAATCATAACTCACTATACTTTTTCGTACAAAAGTCGTGGCAGCAAACGGATGAATGTGGCCACCAAACGCCATCTTTTGGTAATATATACAATATCTTTCTTTTGTTTCAATGCCCCGAAAATCTGCTGAGCCGCCTTTTCCACAGATGCTACCCAAAACAATCTATCGCCCTGAGCCATGGCTGTATCCACAAAACCGGGACGAATATCGGTAACCGTTATTGGCAACTTCAATTTCTTCGCCTTTTGCCGCAAAGCCTGCATGTAGTTTATCTGATAAGCCTTGGACGCACCGTAAGCAGGAGCAAACCGGCTACCACGTATTCCGGCTACCGAGCTGACCACAGCCAGATGTCCCTCTTTTTGTTTGATAAAATAATGAAATGCACGGTCAGCCAGAGCTGTAAAACCTAATACATTGGTCTGTATAGCGGGCAGTTCGAGTGCAAAATCGAGATGTTCATTCCGGTGTCCGGTGCCCGAATTCAGGATCAATATATCAAGACCACCCATTTCAGCCACCAGCTCATCGAGCTGCTGTATGGCCTCTTCGGGTTTGGTCACATCCATCGCTTTTACAAAGCAGGTGTCGGGATATTCGTTACACAACTGATGCAGCAGGGGAAGCCTGCGCCCGGTGATGCCTACCAGATAATGCTTTTCGAGGAAAACACGCGCCAGTCCCATCCCGATTCCAGATGTGGCACCCACCACAATCACCTTTTTTCGTTTCATGTCTGTCGGATTAGCAGTTTACTACATCCGTTCCGGAACCTCAATGGCCAGTAACGACATACCCAGACGGATTACTTTGGCCACATTGGCCGAAAGTACCAGTCGGAAATGTCTGACAGCCTCATCCTCTTCGCGTATGATGTAGAACTCGTGGTAAAACTGATTGTACTCTTTTACCAGTTCGTATATGTAATTGGCAATCACTGCCGGGCTGTATTGTTCGCCCGCCTCTTTTACCACGGCAGCAAAGCCGGCCAGCGATTGTATCAGCATTTGCTCTTTTTCCGATAATGCAATGTTTTCAGATACAGGTGCATCCATATCGATACCCAGTTCTGCGGCTTTGCGCAACACAGAGCAGATACGGGCATGGGTGTATTGAATAAACGGACCCGTATTGCCATTGAAGTCAATAGACTCTTTCGGATTAAAGGTCATGTTTTTGCGCGGGTCAACTTTCAGAATGAAGTATTTGAGCGCGCCCAATCCAACCATACGGGCAATGTTGGCAGCCTCTTCGGAGGTGCAACCATCCAGTTTGCCCAGTTCCTGCGAGGTCTCGCGGGCAGTATTCACCATTTCGTCTACCAGATCATCGGCATCCACCACGGTTCCCTCGCGCGATTTCATTTTTCCTTCGGGAAGTTCTACCATCCCGTACGAGAAGTGCACCAGGCTTTTGCCCCACTCAAATCCCACTTTGTCGAGCAGGATAGAGAGCACCTGAAAATGGTAGTTTTGTTCGTTTCCTACCACATACACCATCTTGTTTATCGGGTAGTCTCTGTATCGTAGTTTGGCGGTGCCAATGTCTTGTGTCATATATACCGATGTGCCATCGCCACGTAGCAAAAGCTTGTGATCCAGCCCTTCGCCGGTGAGGTCTGCCCATACCGAGTTGTCCTCTTTTTGGTAGAATACACCCTTTTCGAGTCCTTCCACCACCTTCTCTTTTCCTTCGAGATAGGTCTCTGACTCGTAATAGATTTTGTCGAAATCGACACCCAGTTTCTTGTAGGTTACATCAAAGCCGGCATACACCCAGCTGTTCATCATCTTCCACATCTCTACCACTTCGGTATCGCCGGTTTCCCACAACCGGAGCATTTCCTGTGCTTCGAGCATCAGAGGTGCGCTCTTTTTGGCTGCCTCTTCGGTTTGACCGCCTTCGATCAGCTCTTTTATTTGGGCTTTGTACTCTTTGTCGAAAACAACATAATATTTGCCCACCAAATGATCACCTTTCAGGCCGGACGATTCGGGTGTTTCGCCGTTGCCCCATTTTTTCCAGGCCAGCATCGATTTGCAAATGTGAATTCCGCGGTCGTTGACAATATTGGTTTTCACGACTTTATTTCCGTTGGCTTTCAGTATTTCCGAAAGGCTGAATCCGAGCAGATTGTTGCGCACATGGCCCAGGTGCAGGGGTTTGTTGGTGTTTGGCGATGAGTATTCGATCATCACCAGAGGCGAATTTTCATCGGCTGAGGTATAGCCAAATTGAGGCTGAGCCGAAATATCCTGCAACAGACCAATCCATATTTTTGAATCAATAACCAGATTGAGAAATCCCTTAATGACATTAAATCCGGCTACGGCAGGCTCATTATCCAGCATATACTGTCCGATTTCCTGTGCTGTTATTTCAGGATTTTTTCGCGACACTTTCAGCAGAGGAAATGTGACAAGCGTCAGATGTCCCTCAAACTCTTTTTTGGTTTTGCTCAACTGTATGAGCGACTCATTTACCTCTTGTCCGTAAAGTGCGGCGATGGCGCGACCGGCAGATTGAGCTATTTTTGCCTCTAAATTCATTTTATCGTATGGTTTATTAGTCGTGAGTTATCAAGTCTTAGCTTATAACTATAAAGAAGCTGCAAAGATAGTGTTTTTATAGATGAGTGAAAAAAATAAGAGGTGTAAATCAAAATGTTTACACCTCTTATTTGTCATAAAAAAAAAGAAATTTCTTATAGTTCCAATTCAGCACCCGGTTTGAATTTGGTAACTTTTTTGGCTGCAATTTCAATTTTGGCTTTTGTAGCCGGATTGATACCAGTTCTTGCGCTTTTTTCTACTACCGAGAAAGTGCCAAAGCCGACTAAAGCCACTTTTTCTCCCTTTTTCATTTCTTCTGCGATAGTTGCAGTGAATGCATCAAGGGCTTTTTTTGCATCACCCTTTGCAATACCTGCTTTTGATGCCATTGCATCAATAAGTTCTGACTTGTTCATAAATGCATATTAAATTTAGAGTTAAAGAATACGGTATAAAAAAACCCACGAGTTTGAGGGGTATTTGAAAGCTGCAAATATAGGATTAATTTTTTCATATTCAACAAACAAAACCGAATAATTTCTAAATTTTTGGTAATATATTTATGAAAATTGGAAATGCTCAATTTTTCATCCTTTATTTAGCTGAAAAATCGTAAATTTGCATCTAAAACGATGTATATATGATGAATTCTAATAACGGATTTTTGCAAAACATACCCCCGGTAACCAAAAATATCATAATCATAAACCTCCTGCTTTGGCTGGCTGCCGTTACGCTACCCAAGGTCTCTATGAATCTGATTGGAGTGCCTGTAGATCTGACAAAATGGCTCGGTCTGCACCTGATCATCGCACCTGATTTTCAGATTTATCAGTTTGTGACCTATATGTTTATGCACGATACCGGTAGTTTTGCCCACATTTTTTTCAATATGTTTTCTGTCTTCATGTTTGGACGAGCAATCGAAATCACCTGGGGACCTAAACGGTTTCTGATATTTTACATGGTAACAGGCATTGGAGCGGGAGTTGTGCAGCAGGTTTTTTGGTTTGTAGAGCACCAGTCCATTATTTCAGCGCTTAGTATAGCTGCCGAAAATGGCTCTGCTCAATCGCTCATTCCTTTTCAACCGCTGCTGAGCAGCTATTTTTCGGGGTTGACCGATTTGGCCCTTCTACAGCCGTCTGATTTTACATTGCTCAATGATATGTATTTGAATATGCACCTGACAGTGGGAGCTTCGGGTGCTGTTTTTGGCATTTTGCTGGCTTTTGCCATGTTGTATCCAAACACTCCGCTCTATTTGATGTTTATACCTATACCTATCAAGGCGAAATACTTTGTCGTTTTCTACGGATTGGTTGAGCTTTTTATGGGTGTAGCAAATTTCTCGGGAGACAATGTGGCGCATTTTGCTCACCTTGGGGGTATTTTGTTTGGCTTTATTTTAGTTAAATTTTGGAAGAAAAAAGACAGAGAAAATGGGCGATATTTTTATTGAACTGAAGCAGCATTTTAGTAAAGGCAATGCCCTGAAACGACTAATGATGGTGAATGTGGTTGTTTTTGTGGTGCTGGGATTGATTCAGGTGATTGGCGATTTATTCAAAATACCCGGATTGAATCTGGCTGAACTGTTCTCTCTGTCATCGAACCCGATGGAATTAATATTCCGACCCTGGACTCTTTTATCCTATATGTTTTTGCACAGCGGCTTTATGCATATTCTTTTCAATATGCTCTGGCTCTATTGGTTTGGTGCACTCTTTTTGCAGTTATTTACCGAGAAACAGATGGTTGCGCTCTATCTCTTTGGCGGTCTGGCCGGTGCTTTTTTATACTTGCTGGCCTACAATACGATTCCGTTTTTCGTAGGTCAAGCGAGCAGTATGGTTGGGGCTTCTGCCGCTGTGATTGCTATTGTGTGTGCCACAGCTTTTCGTATTCCAGACCACACGGTGCAACTTTTATTTGTAGGCAACGTAAAGCTAAAATACATTGCTTTGGCGTCAATTCTTATTGATTTACTCAGCATTACCTCTTCAAATGCCGGTGGGCACATTGCTCATCTGGGCGGGGCGGCATTGGGTTATTTCTTTGTTTTGGGGATCAGTAAAGGATTTGATATGACAAAGGGACTAAACAGAATAATCGACTTTCTGATGGGATTGTTTTCATTTAAATCCAAATCGAAATTGAAGGTAAAGCATAAACGTCCCGAAACAGATGAACAGTTTCGGGCGCGCCGAAGCCAAAACAGCAATGAGTTGGACCAAATTCTGGACAAATTAAAGAAATCGGGCTACGATAGCCTATCAACAGACGAAAAAAGATTTTTATTCGATGCTAGCCGCAAGTAGATGGAAAAGAGAAAAACCATTTGGCCTGGAAAGCTTTTTTCACGTCTTGGTGTTGCTGGGAAACCTGTTGGTTTTTGCAGCTTTGGTGTTATCGGCATTTTCTAATCTGGTTTCACCCTTAAAAGGTTGGTTTTTTCCTTATCTCGGACTACTTTTCCCGTTGTTTTTTCTGGGAAATCTCTTTTTTCTGGTCTATTGGCTAATACGCCTACGCATTTATGTGGTGCTCTCTCTCCTGGGACTTTTGCTGAGCTGGCATCAGTTTCGGGTCTATTTTCCGATGCATTCGCAAACCAAAAATGTTCCGGAGAAATCAATTAAAATTTTGTCTTACAATGTCAGAAGTTTTAATTATCAAAGACATACCCGCAAAAATCCCAACCCAATAGTGGAATATATCCTTAAGCAAGATGCTGATATCGTCTGCTTACAGGAGTTTGGCTGGAGCAAAAATGAAGGATTTCTCGAAAGACAAGAGATTCTCAAAGCTTTCAAGAAATATCCGTACTACAAAATATCCGGTCATATAGACAATGTTTGGAGCTTTGCCGGACTTGTTTGTTTCTCCAAATATCCAATCGTCTCATCTTACAAACTCCCAATGGAAAGCTTATATAATGGATCGACTGCTTACACAATTAAAATTGGCAAACGTAAAATTGATTTGGTTAATAATCATCTGGAATCGAATAAATTTACATCGGATGATCTCAATGTCTATAAAAAAGTAATCAAAGATTTTTCATCCGAAAATTTAGAGGATTTCAATAAAGTGGTGATCAAAAAAATGGGACAGGCATACAAAGAGAGAGCTCGTCAGGCCCAAATGGTAAGAGAATATATCAATGAAAGTAAACGGGATATCATTGTTTGTGGCGACTTCAACGACAGTGCTATTTCTTATGCTTATCAAACTATAAAAGGAGACTTGCAGGATGCGTTTGTTGATACCGGTTTCGGTCCCGGTATTACATACAACGAAAATCGATTTTATTTTCGAATAGACCATATTTTGCATTCCAAAGGCATAGAGGCTTACAATTGTAAAGTGGACCGAATTAAGTTGTCGGACCATTTTCCTATCAGTTGCTATGTTACGTTTAAGGAAGATGCCCGTCAGGATTAAGATAGATGTAATTTCAGTTTTGTTTCGGTTGAAAATCAGGCAAAACACAGTATCCATTTTTAAACATTAAAACAGTATGAAGAATTTTGTATTACCCACACTATTAGCTTCTTTGCTTATGATTAGCTCTTGTGCTACCCAAAAGAAAGTCAATGGCGATAATCCGCTCTTGCAGCCCTTTACCACACAGTTTGGTGTTCCGCCTTTCGAAGCAATCAAAAACAGACATTATATGCCTGCATTCGAAAAAGGGATGGCCGGTCACACGGCAGAAATTGCGGCTATTGTAAATAATCCTCAGAAACCAACGTTCCGAAATACCATCGAAGCCCTTGACCTGAGTGGCGAGACGCTCAAAAAGGTCTCCATGGTTTTCTTTAATCTGACTGAATCGGAAACCAATGATTCATTGCAAAGTATTGCGGCGAAAATAACGCCACTCATTACGGAACATAACGACAATATTTCGCTCAATAAAAAACTGTTCGACAGGATTAAATCGGTGTATGACAACCGCGATAACGAGAAACTGACTACCGAACAAAAAAAGGTGTTGGATCTCTATTACAAAGATTTTGTAAGGGCGGGGGCATTGCTCGACGCTGCTCAGCAGGAACGTATGCGGGCTATAAATAAAGAATTGGCCGTGCTTGCGCTCAATTTCAGCAACAATTTGCTCAAAGAGACCAACAGCTTTGTGCTCGAAATAAACGATGAGGCTGATTTGGCCGGCTTACCCGAGTCGGTAAAAACAGCCGCTGCCGAAGATGCCAAACAACGCAAATCTTCCGCAAAATGGCTTTTCTCGGTGCAAAAACCGAGTATGTTGCCCTTTCTGCAATATGCAGATAAACGTGAATTGCGCGAAAAGCTATACAAAGGATACATCAACAGAGGCGACAACGATAATGCTTTCGACAACAAGGATATTCTGTCCAAAATTGTAAAACTTCGTACCGAAAAGGCGCAATTGCTGGGCTTCAAATCGTTTGCCGCATTTACACTCGATAATAAAATGGCTCAAACCCCTGAGCGTGTGATGAATTTATTGAACAACATCTGGACTCCGGCTGTGCAAAGGGCCAAAGAGGAACTATCCGATATGCAAAAATTGTCGGATAGTGAAGGAAATAATTTCAAACTGCAATCGTGGGATTGGTGGTATTATACCGAAAAAGTGCGCAAAGCTAAATATGCTCTCGATGAAGACCAGATAAAACCCTATTTTAAGCTCGATAATGTGCTCAGCGGGGTGTTTGAGGTGGCCAATAAGTTGTGGGGCATCTCATTTACAGAGCTTAAAAATATGCCTGTGTATCACCGCGATGTGAAGGCGTTTGAGGTGAAGGATGCCGATGGCTCTCATTTGGGCGTGTTTTATACCGACTATTTCCCCCGTGCCGGAAAGCGTGTGGGTGCCTGGATGACCAATTTCCGCGATCAGTATGTGCAAAACGGAAAAGAGATACGCCCCGTAATTGTGAATGTGGGCAACTTCACCAAACCAACTGCCGACGCGCCATCGCTGCTGACTATCGACGAGGTGGAAACGCTGTTTCACGAATTCGGACATGCTATGCACGGTATGCTTACCCGCTGTTCTTATCCCCGAGTTTCGGGCACGAGCGTGGCCCGCGATTTTGTGGAATTGCCGTCGCAGTTGATGGAACATTGGGCGACACATCCTCAGGTGTTGAAAATGTATGCGCGTCACTACAAAACGGGCGAAATAATTCCCGATTCTTTGATTT
Source organism: uncultured Parabacteroides sp. (assembly GCA_964534355.1). Classification (GTDB taxonomy): domain Bacteria; phylum Bacteroidota; class Bacteroidia; order Bacteroidales; family UBA7332; genus CAXXIC01. Next base: position 27,631 of record CAZHNZ010000015.1, on the reverse strand, counting down.
CGAAGATGAAGAGTGCCTCAAAATTCAATCAGGGATTTGCCACAACTGAACTCGTTGCTGCGGCTATTCTCGATATGAAATGGCATACGCTCGAAACGCCGGAACTGAAAGATGTTCGAAAATTTGAAACGGAACAAATGGCAAATCTCGGACTCATCAGCGAGATTATTCCCCGCTATCGTTCTACCTATTTCAAACATATTTTTGATGGAGATGGTTATTCTGCCGGCTATTACAGCTACCTGTGGGCCGAAGTTCTCGACGCCGATGCTTTCAACGCATTCGTCGAAGCCGGAAATATCTTCGATCAGCAAATATCGACCCGTTATCGCCAGAATATCCTCGAAAAAGGGGGCAGCGACGAGCCGATGAAGCTCTACAAACAATTCCGCGGTGCAGAACCCAATCCGGATGCTCTGCTCAAAAACCGGGGCTTAAAATAATCAGATAGCTCTCTGTCAGGCCGGAGACCTGCTGTGGATATTCCGCAGTAAGTCTCAGGCTTTTGAATCACACTAATTATCCCGATTGCTTGGTTTAACATTAGCAACCGGGATAATTTCTTCTTTACAATAAAATGTGTAAAAAAAAGACGGGCAGTTTTTCCGCCCGTCTGTAAATATTAATTTCAATCTCTCATTTCTGCTTCAACCGTGCAAAATACATGGCGAAAGAACGGTAAAGAAAGTGCGTCCATTTTCCAAAAGGAACAATAATCAGCGCCCATTGTACCAACACCATCAAATGCACCGGATAGAGCCACTGATTGACCTGAGGCATATCCAGATCGATAAACAGACGTACCAGAAAGGCTGTTAATCCCATCAGCAACAACCAGATAACAAAAAACCAGTCGGATGGCTGCGAACGGTTGTTCGAAGGTCTCTCTTTATTTATCCGGCCCGATACAAAATGGACTGTCACCACAAATATTATCAGACTCTCGACGTATCCCAACACCACCACAAAAAGGTTTTCGGCTCCAAACCAATCCAGAAAAACGGATGTAAACAGCAACGAAAGATAGGCTATTACCAGCACAAAGTGCTCAAACCAGCGAAACTGATTGTCATCGCATCCCAATGCCCGTTTTTGTGTAAATGCGTGTACAAAGAGCTCTTTACTGCTCTTCAAATAGGTATCCATAGTGACAGTCACACCGGGTTTCTTTATGGTAAAATACCACATTCGAATGACGTTAGGCAAAAGGATAAAGAGCGATACCAACCCAATAGCCGACATCTCGAAATAGTGCCCGAAATGCAACATCGTTTCGGTGTCGAAACCAACACTGAAAGCAAAATAAATAACTCCCAGCAACACCGCTACGAAAGCGGCCAGACTGACCGGCAACGATTTATAGAGCTTACCCGAAAAACCGGTCCAGTCGTAACGGGCAGTCAGATACCGGCGCAACGACATCATCAGCTCTCCCGGATTGGCCGACTGCGGACAATGTGTGGAACACTCGCCACAGTAGTAACACGACCAGGGTTTGAGCGACGACAATATCTCATCCTCCCGACCCAGCGCACTCAGCCGAACCATCTCCCGCGGAAAAGAGTCCTCCTCTGTGGATAATGAGCACACAGCCGTGCAGGTTCCGCAGTTGTAACACGCATTGAAATTATCAGACCCATATGCCTTCAATTCCTTTGTAAATCCAGCGTTTATCTTTGCCATTATTTGTTCAGTTTGTAGGTATAATACTCGTCCATATCATCAATATCGCCCGTTTTCACAAATCCGTATTTCACCAGCGACATCAGGTAGTAAACCACATCGGGGCGACCCATCGAGAGCTTTTCTGCCATTTCGGCAATAGTCATATCCTGCTCTGCCAATGCATCCAGCATCCTCTTTTTTATTCGCGTAAACTCTTTCAAATTCTCCTTTGCCTGCTCCGAAACGCCCTGTTTCTCGCGCAAATATTTGGCTGTTTTTCCAATTTCTACTTCCATAATTCCCATTTTTTAAGCTAATGCATCTATCATCGACATGATCTCTTTGCTCGAATAGGCTATCAAATCAATAGCATCGGGCCCGCAAACAGGCGCACACATGCCGCATCCTTTGCAGAGTGTATTGTTTATCACAGCAATGGTTTTTCCATCTTTTTCCGCTTTGCTGATTGCATCAAACGGACACTCGTGGGCACATGCGCCACACCAGCTACAGGCATTGGCATCTATCTGAGCAACAATAGGTTCTGTCTCCAGCGTACCTTTATTGATGTACGAATAGGATTTGGTGGCAGCCGACAAAGCCGAATTTACGGTCTCGGTGATATTTTTAGGACCCTGACAGGTTCCGGCAATGGTAATACCATCAATCACCGTCTCTACCGGCCTGAGCTTCATGTGTATTTCGTTGTAAAACTTATCCCGTCCTTTGGGCAGTTTAAACAATCCACCCACACTGTTGTCGGCACGGGGCACCATACCGGTCACCAGCACCACCAGATCTGCATCGGCTTCCAACTCCTCACCGGCACTCAGTATATCGTTTATCTTCACTATCGGACCACGACTTCCGGCACAAACAGTGGGCAAAGAGTCATCGTCTGATTGCAGGAAGAGATCTCCCGATTGCAACGACTCAGCATACAGTAACTCCTGCTTGCCATAGGTGCGAATGCCACGGTGAAAATGGTAGTTGGTGATGTTTTCGAATTTCTTTTTGGCCAGCACAGCGGCATGTATGGCCGATGTACAGCAGTTTCGCGAGCAATATTTATTTTCGCCCTCTTCCTGCCGGCTTCCTACGCAATAGATGTAAGCTATTTTTTCAACCGGCTTACCACCGTACAATAGTTTTCCTTCGCTTTTATCTATCAGCTCTTTAAACTCAGGAAGCGTAATCACATTATCCATCGTGCGGTATCCAAATTCTCCCTCTTCGGGGGTATATGGGTCAAAACCGGTGGCTATCACCACAGAGCCTGCGTGCAACTCTGTTTCTGTATTGTCTGATTTTCGTTTAACTGTAAGGGTAAAATTACCAATGTTGCCGGTTGCCGATACCAGCTCCGAACCGGTGTATAGTGTAATATTATCCCGTTTCTGTATCTCTGCATAAAGCCGGTTAGTAAGTGCTGAGCCTGTTTCGGTAGTCGAAAAAAGCGCTCCCCACTGAGCCACTCTCCCACCCGTCTTTGTCTCTTTTTCTATTAAATAAACAGGACAATTTTTGTCAGAAAGCGACAAAGCGGCCTTCATACCGGCCACCCCTGCTCCCACTACTGCCACGGCCTTTTTAGCCTCAATTTTGGTCGGATACAATGCCTCTGCATACCGGACTTTGGCAATGGCAGCCTTCACCAGATGAATGGCCTTTTCGGTGGCTGCGGTTTTGTTGTCTGAGTGCGCCCACGATGCCTGCTCACGGATGTTGGCATGCACGTAGGTATATTTATTTAATTGGGCCCGCTCACTCACATTTCTGAATGTTTGCAAATGCAGTTTGGGCGAACAAGAGGCCACTATCACACCATCCAGACCATTGGCTTTGATGTCTTCCACCATATCTTTTTGGTTGTTGTCCGAACAGGCAAACATGGTCGTTCGCGAAAGAAAGACAACATCTTCATGCTCAATAGACTGACGAACCTTTTCCACATCCACATAATCGGATATGTTGCCGCCGCAATGACAGATATAAACTCCTATTTTCTTTTTCATGAGTGCTGAATTAAATAACTAATGGCTTCTGAAGAGGCAGATCCGGCCGACAATATTGCGTCGGGAATATCCATCGGTCCCGACGCCGTTCCGGCCACAAATACACCGGCAATACTCGTCTGTGCGGGCGATGCCAGCAAATCGGTCTGACCCACAAACTGATGCGGATCGGTCGTCAACACTTCGTTGTCGAACAACCCGGCCACTCCCCTGTTGGGCAATGCTCCTACCGACAGTATCACCATATCATGATCGGCCTCCTGCAATTTTCCTTCGCTGATGTCTTCGTAACGAAGCGTCAGATTGCCGTTCTCTTTTTCCGAAATCTGTCCGATTTTTGCCTTCACAAAGTTGACTCCCATTCCCTTGGCCTGTTGGTAAAACTCTTCGAATCCCTTGCCAAACGAACGAATATCAATATAATAGATTGTCACATCTGCCATGGGCAAAGCTCCCATCAGCAACTGTGCCTGTTTAATGGAATACATGCAGCAGATTTGCGAACATACGGGATTTCCCACCGATGCATCACGCGATCCGGTACAGAGTACATAGGCAATCTTATCGGGTACCTTGCCGTCTCCGGGGCGCAAAATGGTATTGTAGGGTCGTGTGGGGGCTATCTCCCGCTCCATCTGCATAGATGTAATTACATTGGGAAATTTTCCGTATCCGTAGCGTGGTATTTTCAGGGGGTCAAACAGCTCAAAACCGGTGGCTAAAACCACTGTTTTCACCTGCAACTGATAACTCTCGGGCTCCATCGTAAAGTCGATGCAATGGGTCGGACATACCTTTTCGCAGGCACCGCACAATGTGCAGTTGGCAATATCAATGACAGCGGCCTTCGGACTGCATATGCTGAACGGAATGTAGGCTGCCTTTCGTCCGATCAATCCAAACTGATACTGATCGCGGACATTCACCGGACAGGCCTTTTCGCAAAGCTGACACGCTGTGCAATCTTCCACTTTCACATAGCGGGGCTTCCGGTTTACAGTGGCTTCGAAGCTTCCGTCGCTGTTTTTGCGAATGCGCTTTACTTCACTGTCTGTAAAAATGGTGATGTTGGGGTGGCGAGAAATCTCAGACACCTTGGGTGTGGTGATGCAGGCCGAACAATCGAGCGTCGGAAAGACTTTACTCAGCAAAATCATTTTTCCTCCCACCGATGAATCTTTTTCAACCACCAAAACCTTGTATCCGGTGTTGGCCAGATTGAGGGCTGCTTCGCCACCGGCTATGCCCGCGCCTATCACTAATGCGTCGTAACTGATATTTTTTTCGGATACCTGCATAATTAAGGTTGTATTGTTTTTAACAAATAGTCGTTGAAGCTGCGCATCTGCTTCACAAACGACTCGCTGCACACAGAGCAAATAGCCGCCATGCGTAGCCTTGCCGGGTCTATCTCTTTCTCTTTCATCAGACTATGTGTTTTCTGCACCAGATTTCCCGTCTTCTCGGTACACGACTCACCATACACACAATCGCTTCCGTCGGCGGCAATAAACACACCGTCGAACCCTTTTTCATAGGCATACAGTATCCACGATGGCTTTATTCCACTCGAACAGGGTATCGATATGGTATAAACCGTGGGCGGATAGTGTAATTTCAACAATCCCGCCATATCAATGGCAGGATCGGAAATTTTCTCGGTCGAAAACACAAGTATTTTCGCACTTTTACGAAGGTTTTCAGCCATAGCTAAACTTATTTTTTCTTCATATAGACCTTGAAATAGCCATTTTCCTCTACAAATCCGAGGTATTCATGACCCTGTTTGCCACACCATTTCGGTATATCAACCTTGGTTCCTTCGTCGGCCGAAAGTATCTCCATGATATCTCCGGATGCTATACTTCCTACTGCTTTTTTTGCTTCCAAAAGCGGACCCGGACATGCGGTACCACGTGCATCTACCGATTTAGCTACTGCTACTGATTTCAATTCTTCTGTTGTCATAATCGTAAGTTTTTTATATAAATAATTGAATACTACTCTCTCCCGCGTCTGCCACAAAAGTAGCTGCACCGGCATAACTGAGGTGCGGATAGTCGATAAACTCCTCTTTCTTAAAGCCCATCAGTCCCATCGACATCTCGCAGATAACAATCTCGATACCCAGCTCTCCGGCCTCTTTAAACATCTGCTCCAGCGACATTACATTCTGCTTTTTCATCAGATAATTAATCATTTTGGGTCCCATGCCGGCCATATTCATATTCGACAAAGCCAGTTTTCCTTTCCCTTTGGGCAACATCATCCCAAACATTTTTGAGATAAAATCTTTTCCCTCTACGCTCTTCTTCGGATCGCGAAGGGCCGAAAGTGACCAAAATGAGAAAAATAATTTCACCTGTGTATCCATAGCCGCAGCGGCAATAGATATGACCATGGCAGCCAATATCTTGTCCAGATCGCCCGATACCACGGCGATAGAAAGTTGGTCTTTGCGCGAATTTTCCAATTGATCAATTCGGCTTTTTAACTGCTCAATCTGCGATTGAAGTTGCGCTACTGTCATTTCCTGTGATGCATCCATTTTATTAATATGTTGTTTATGGGGTTATTAACTGCTGAATTATTTTGCAAAGTTAGTGCTCTCTGCATTCTCTTTTCTGATTTACCCTGTGTAAGTAAATACATTATTTTGTGATTTAAATCACAATTCGTATATTTGCAGCATGGAAAACGAATGCAAACACTGTCCCTTCAACGCCCGCGCTGCCGCCACACTCGACGACAGCAGCTTTCAGAAATTATCTGAAAATCATTTGGTATTGAAATTCAAAAAAGGCGATGCCATTATCAAACAGGGCATGTACTCTACCAATGTGGTCTTTCTGCGCAAAGGTCTTGTCAAATTGCACCTCGCAGGGCCTTATCACGAACAGATTGTCCGCGTGGTGAAAGCGCCCACATACCTCGGGCTACCCACCACTTTTGGCGACAAGATCAATCAGTACTCTGTCACGGCTGTTACAGAAGTGGAAGTTTGCTTCATCGATCTCACCATTTTCGAAAAGATTTTGAAGGACAATAAACAGTTTTCTTACGAAATAATATTGGAATTGTGCAAAAACGAACTCGAGTCTTTCCGCCGTTGTGCCAACAGAACGCAAAAAATGACCCGCGGAAACATTGCCGATGTACTGCTCGAATTTGCCAATCACATCTTCGAAAACGATACCTTTACCCTGCCCCTATCTCAGTCCGAAATGGGAAATCTTGTCGATACCAGCCGCGAAAGCATCAGCCGCATTCTCTCCGAATTCGACAAAGATGGCATCATACGGCTTTCGGGTAAACAGATAGAAATTCTGAATAAAAAAACATTGCAACTAATTAGTGCAAACGGATGATGAAGGGGAATTTACTCCCAATTAACTATCAATCTATACTACAATGCTTACAAGAGAAGATGCAATAAACAAAGTAAAATTATTTGTAAATGAAATACTTAAACTAGGTGTTTCGTTGGATAAAGTTGTTTTATTTGGCTCATATGCATCAAATAATCAGCGAGAAGACTCAGATATAGATGTCGCTCTTGTTTCAAACTCTTTTTCAGGTTTTGGATATGAAGACAGAAAACTTTTTTCCAAAATTAATATCAGAAAAGAATTCATTGATATTGAGACAAAAACATATCCAACTAACTACTTTATTTCAGGGGATCCGTTTATCAATGAAATAAAAAAAAGAGGAATAGAAATACAATTCTGAACAATAACACCAAATAAAAAAGCCGGAAAGTCTCCCCCCCGGCCAAAATTTCACCTTCAACGTAAAACGTAAAACGTATAACGTATAACGTAATACTTAAAATTTATACATTAAAACGGAAATGCATAATATCTCCGTCATTAGCCACATACTCTTTTCCCTCTACATTCATTTTTCCGGCCTCTTTGCAGGCAGCCTCCGAACCAAGGGTGATGAAGTCGTTGTATTTGATTACCTCTGCGCGAATAAATCCTTTTTCGAAATCGGTATGTATCACACCGGCACATTGTGGTGCCTTGCTGCCTCTCAGGTAAGTCCAGGCACGAACCTCCTGCACACCGCAGGTAAAATAGGTCTCGAGGTTCAACAATCGGTATGCTGCCTTTATCAACCGGGCAACGCCTGACTCCTGCAAACCTATTTCGTTCAGAAACATTTCACGCTCTTCGTAGGTGTCGAATTCCGCAATTTCAGACTCAATTTTAGCAGCTACCACCATGATTTCGGCATTTTCATCCTTCACAGCTTCACGCACCATATCCACATATTTGTTTCCGTTTACGGCACTTGCTTCGTCTACATTACAAACATAGAGCACCGGCTTAGAAGTCAGCAAAAACAACTCGCGGGCAAATTTCATATCATCTTTGTTGTCGAATGTCACCGTACGGGCCGATTTACCCTGCTCCAACGCCTCTTTAATGCGGATAAGCACCTCATAAGCCAGTTTTGCCGCTTTATCACCGCCGGACTGACCCTGCTTTTGAACTTTCGAAATGCGGCTATCCACAGTTTCGAGGTCTTTTATTTGTAGTTCAAAGTCGATAATTTCTTTATCACGCACCGGATTGACAGACCCGTCCACATGCGTCACATTCTCATCGTCGAAACAACGCAGAACGTGTATAATGGCGTCAGTTTCGCGAATGTTGGCCAAAAACTTATTACCCAATCCTTCGCCTTTGCTCGCACCCTTCACCAAACCGGCAATATCTACAATCTCTACGGTTGTGGGCACAATACGATTGGGTTTCACCAGCTCAGCCAGCTTGTTTAGTCGCTCATCCGGTACAGTGATTACGCCAACGTTGGGTTCGATGGTGCAAAAAGGGAAGTTTGCCGCCTGTGCTTTCGCGTTTGACAAACAGTTGAATAGTGTCGATTTTCCTACGTTGGGCAAGCCAACTATACCGCATTGTAAAGCCATATTGTTTTGTCTGTTATTTATTTAGGGCGCAAAGGTAAGGCTTTTACACGAAATTGCAAAACAAGAAACTCAACGGATCATTGAATAGTTTTTGCACAATATTGAACAATTTGTGCATTATAACGGTTCTAAATTGAACATTTAAAGAAATAATATGTAATTTTGTCGCATTAAACTAAAATACAACTGTATGAAAAAACTACTCGCAACAGCAATTCTCGTTTCGGCCGCAGGTTCGGCCGCATTGGCAGGCGGTCTGCTCACCAACACCAACCAAAGTGTTCACTTTCTGCGCAATCCGGCACGGGATGCTTCAACCGAAATCGACGCGGCTTACACCAACCCTGCCGGGGTGACGCTGCTCAGCGACGGTTTTCATCTCTCTCTTACCAATCAGTCTGTATTTCAAACCCGTACCATCAACTCTACTTTCGCTCCTTTTGCCGGATACGGCGGCAGCGCTACCAAAGAGTTCAAAGGCGAAGCGGCAGCACCGGTAGTTCCCAGTTTTCAGTTTGTGTATAAAAAGGAAAAATGGGCTGTTTCGGGTGGTTTTGCTATCACCGGCGGTGGCGGAAAGGCTACTTTCAACCACGGACTTGCGTCTTTCGAGGCTCCTCTTTCTTTATTACCCATAAGCCTGAATGCCATGTTGCCAACCACAAAATATTCGGTAGACGGATATATGGAAGGAAAACAGTTTATATTCGGATTACAATTGAATGGTTCGTACAAAATATCGGATAATTTTTCAGCTGCCCTCGGTCTTCGCCTCAATATGGTAAGCAACGGCTATACCGGTCATCTCAAAAATATTATGATTAACCCAAAACATCCGGCTTTGAATCCGAATGCAGATATGATTTCGGCTACTTCATTTTTCACCACCATTGGTAGTACAACCAATGCTGCTAAAACCAAAGATGCATTTCTCGACTGTACCCAAAACGGTTGGGGCGTTACTCCCATTATTGGTTTCAACTACCACTACGAAAAGCTGAATATCGGTATGAAATACGAATTCAACACTTCGCTCAATGTGGAAAATAAAACAAAAATTGACGATACAGGAAAATTCACTGACGGTGTAAATACACCTCACGATATACCTGCTCTTTACACTGTGGGGGCTTCTTACGAGGTTTGTTCGCACTTCAAACTGTCGGGTGGATATCACCACTTTTTCGACTCAGATGCCAAAATGTCTAACGACAAACAACAATACATAGATGGTGGTGTAAACGAATATCTGCTCGGTGCGGAATTCAAAATCAACAATCAGTTTATGCTCAGCGCCGGCGGACAGATTACCCGCACAGGCGTGAAAGACGACTATCAGACTGACATGAGTTACAGTCTCAACTCCTACTCTATCGGCTTTGGTGGCGCGGTTAATATTTCGCCCAAACTTCGCCTCAATGTGGCCTATTTCTTTACCAATTATGACAATTGGACCAAAGTTTCTTCAAACTACAACGGCTTGGGTTTGACCGGCACCGATGTAATGGGCCGCACAAACAAGGTATTTGGTATTGGCGTCGACTACAAATTCTAACGAAACTTTTTCATCCCTTTTATCATATTTTCCTGAATAAAAAATGGCTATCCTTTTGGATGGTCATTTTTTTTGTTCTGAACAATAAGACTATTATCTGCTTAAAGATTTGTTCCAAAGTTACCTGCTCTTTAAGTCGTTCATATCTGCTGTTTTTTATAACTCAATAAAACATACCAAACAGCCAAAGCGGAATTAAATTAGTATGTTTACATACTAATAATCAGTTTTTTACAAAACCAAGGAAATTCTTTTGGTCAATACTTGCAATAGCTTTTCTAATAATTCGGGACGACAGTAATGACCGATAGTTATAACTATTATCATTTACAACTATAATTTTGAGTAGATAATTATTTGAAAAAGTCGTAGATATATTTAGCTAAACTTTCCATCACGCCAATTTGTATTATCCTTGTTTTCAGAATAAAAAGATAAAATATTGTTTCTTATAAATAGCATTTTTCGAATAAAATCGTTTCTTATAGATAGCAAAATAAGGTAAATGGCAATTAATTAAAACTGAACCCTACCCCCTACCCCTTTGTTATATTTCATATTTACAAAATTTTAAAATAAAAGTAACTATGAAAAGAATATATGGATTGCTTTTTCTCCTGTTTATCGCGATAGGTGCTTTCGCGGCTAACCACACGATACGCGGTACCGTGATTGACAAAAAAACGCGCGAACCAATGCCCTATATCAATGTAATTATTTGGAATACAACCATTGGCGCAACCACCGACTCGCTGGGTCAGTTTGCCATACGAAATGTAAAACCGGGTATATACCGCATTCAGGCTTCGTTTATAGGCTACAAAACGAATATAACTCCCGAATTTCAATTGGCCGGTAAAGACAAATTTATTGAACTCGAACTCGAAGAAAATCCGCAATTGCTCAAAGAGGTGAGTGTAGTGGCCGGTCCCTTCCGCAAAACGGCAGAAAGCCCGCTTGCCCTGCGCGTTATCGGCTTTTCCGAAATAGAAAAAAGTGCCGGTGCCAACCGCGATATCTCCCGTGTTATCCAATCTTTTCCGGGGGTGGCATCTTCTGCTGCCGGATACCGCAACGACCTGATTGTGCGTGGCGGTGGACCCTCTGAAAACAGATTTTACATCGATGGTGTGGAAATACCCAACATCAACCACTTTGCCACACAGGGTGCTTCGGGCGGTCCGGTGGGCATAATCAATTCCGATCTTATTCGCGAAACAGACTTCTACTCGGGTGCTTTCCCGGCCAACAAGGGCAATGCCATGAGCTCTGTTCTCGATTTTAAACTCAAAGATGGTAGCACGCAGGAACACAACAACAAGTTTGCTCTCGGTTCTTCCGATATTGCTTTCAGCAGCGATGGCCATATCGGCGAAAAAGTAACCTATATCGTGTCACTGCGACAGTCTTATTTGCAGTTTTTATTCAAGGCTATCAACCTCCCCTTTCTGCCTACATTTACAGATGCTCAGTTTAAGGTGAAGGTGAAGTTCGACAAACGCAATGAGCTCACTCTGCTCGGACTCGGGGCTATCGACGATATGAAACTGAACACCGACACTGTGGGTCAGACTGATGATAATAAATACATTCTCAATACATTACCTACAATTAAACAAAAAACCTACACACTCGGTGCCGTGTACAAACATTTTGCCGGAAACCATGTTCAAACCGTGGTTATAAGCACCAATAATCTCGACAATTCGAATCTCAAATACCGCGACAACGATGCGTCAAAGGGCACTTTACTAGATTACAACTCCTACGAACGCGAAACAAAAATGAGGTTCGAAAACAGCAGTCGTATGGGCTATTTCCGCCTGATATCGGGACTGAACAGCGAAGTGGCTTCTTATCACAATGCTACCACCGGTCTCTCTGTACCTTCGGATTACGAAACAAATCTCACCATTTTTAAATACGGCCTCTTTGGCTCTTTGCTTTACGAAAGCGAAAATGGTAAACTGACCGGCTCATTCGGACTTCGCACCGATGCTAACAGCTATTCTGCTAACATGAATAATCCGTTCAAACAGCTATCACCCCGCCTCTCCCTCTCCTATCAAATCAGGGATAATCTGTTTGTAAACGGTAATGTGGGTCGTTTCTATCAACTGCCTGCCTACACGGTATTGGGTTATCAGGAAGGCAATCTGTTTGTAAACAAATCCGCTGTCAAATACCTTCGTTCCGATCAGGTGGTGTTGGGTATAGAAAAGCGTCCTACCCGCTATATACGCCTCACGCTCGAAGGTTTTTACAAACAATACAGCAATGGCCTGCTCTCGCTTACCGACAATATTCCGCTATCGTCCAAGGGTGCCGATTACGAGGTTTTGGGCACCGAAAAAATCAACTCAACCGCCGATGGTCGTGCATACGGATTTGAACTTTTTGTACGTTGGTTCGGACAAAAGAACCTCAATTTCATGGGGGCTTACACCTTCGTTCGCAGCGAATTCAAATCGCCGGCCTCGGGCAGCTATATACCCTCTGCATGGGACAATAAGCACCTGCTTACCTTTACCGGTAGCTATCAGTTCAAAAGAAACTGGTCGTTCGGTGCAAAATACCGCTTAGCCGGTGGTGCTCCTTACACGCCCTGGGACGAAAAAGCCTCTATGCTCAAAACAAACTGGGATAAGCGTAACAAACCCATACTCGACTATTCGGCTTACAACACGCTCCGGCTTCCACTCTTTTCGCAGCTGGATATCCGTTTAGACAAAACTTATAACTTCAACAACTGGATGCTGGGCTTCTACCTCGATATTCAAAACGCGACCAATTCAAAATACATAGGTGCTGCTAATCTCAACAGCACAGGTGTGGTCGATGCCAATAATAAGGATTACTACATCAAACAGGTAATAAAAAACGAAAGCGGAACTGTTCTTCCATCCATAGGCATAATGGTAGAGTTTTAGGGTTATAACCCTAAGGAAATGCATTTTTCGGGAAGTTTTTAGGGTTATAACCCTAAAAACTTTTCCGACATTGCAGACAACTACCCCAAATATGTGGTAACAATGGACGATTTCTGGAAAGAAAATATCAATGGTATAAAACACAAACACATTGCTGAATTCCTGTTGATGAACGAATTTTAACCATAGTATGTTTCTAATTCAATAACGTATAGTCATGATTATGAATTTCATCCAATTATGCATTATGAATTACAAACTATGAATTAATAAAATGAAAATATCAAAGCTGTTTCATGAATTCTTCGAAAGCGAAAAATCAGGAGGTATACTATTGATATTCTGCACAATATTCTCTTTGCTGATGACCAATTCGTATTGGGCAGATATCTATACCGGTATATGGCAATGGCAATTTGCAAACCACTCTCTGGCACATTGGATCAACGACGGACTAATGGCCATTTTCTTTCTGCTGATTGGCCTCGAACTCGAAAGAGAGATATACAAAGGTGAACTTTCTGAACCGCGCAAAGCCCTGCTTCCAGCCTTCGCAGCCGTGGGTGGTATGTTGTTTCCGGCTGCTATCTATTTGTTCTTCAACTACAACACTCCTACCCTATCCGGCATAGGCATACCAACCGCCACCGATATTGCTTTTGCCCTCGGTATTCTCTCATTGCTGGGCAATAGAGTACCCTTTTCACTCAAAATATTCCTGACTGCCCTGGCTGTAATCGACGATTTGGGCGCTGTTATCATCATAGCCATCTTTTATACAAAATCGGTTTCTGGCTTCTATCTGGCACTTTCACTGGCGGTATTTGTACTGCTTTTGCTTCTCAACAGGCTAAAAGTAAGAACGCTTATCCCCTACCTGATTGGTGGTGTGGCCATGTGGTATTTTATGCTGAATTCGGGCGTACATGCCACCATTTCGGGCGTACTGCTGGCATTTGCCATTCCTTTTGGCAATGGTGATAAGTCATCACCCTCTTATATTCTTCAACACCATTTACACAAACCCGTTGCTTTTATTATTTTACCTCTTTTTGCACTCGCCAATACAGCTATTACACTAAATATTAGCATTTCAGAACTAATTTCAGAGCCCTATACACCCGGCATAGCTCTGGGACTTATCATTGGCAAACCTCTCGGAATTTTCCTGATGAGCCTTTTGGCTGTCTCATTAGGTTGGTGCAAATGGCCCGAAAATGTGAAAAGTAAAGCAGTAGCTGCAACCGGTTTCCTGGGCGGAATTGGTTTCACTATGTCGATATTTGTTACATTGCTGGCATTTGATAACGAAACCATTATCAACAACGCCAAACTAATCATTCTATTTTCCTCTCTTGTTTCGGGTTTGGTAGGATATTTTCTATTGAAAAACGCATTAAAGAAATGATATTCAAACATTTACACAAAACAGAGTAGGGGACAAGCTTATCTTTTCAACATCTTAAACAAATCCCAAATTACAATACCTGCTGTCACAGATACATTGAGCGAATGTTTGGTTCCAAACTGCGGAATTTCAATTGTTCCGTCGCACATGTTCACAACATCTTGCTGCACACCCTTTACTTCGTTGCCAAAAACAATAGCATATTTCTCATCCGGATTAATTTTCAACACATCCAGCATCACGCTATTTTCCACCTGTTCAATGGAATAGACTTTGTATCCATTACTTTTCAACAATGCTACAGCATCTGTTGTTTTTTCAAAATATTGCCAGTTTACCGTATCTTCAGCGCCCAAAGCTGTCTTATGTATTTCGGGGTGGGGTGGGGTAGCTGTTATTCCGCACAAATAAATAGCTTCTACCAGAAAAGCATCAGAAGTTCTGAACACACTTCCCACATTATTTAAACTTCTAACTTCGTCTAACACAACGACTAAGGGTATCTTTTCAACTTCACAAAATTGCTCTTTCGACAATCTGTTGAGCTCTGTTATTTTGAGTTTTCTCATATTATGACTAAATTTATTTGTTCTTATAAGCCTGATTTTTTCATTACATCACATGGCTGCTTTTTACACAGGTGCTGAAAACCTCTTTATTTGTGTTGAAAACCTACCAATAAATTCTGTAATAAAAATGATAACTTTTGATTGCTCTTTTATTTATTTTATTATACAAAGCCACATTTGAACTTACCAAATTAGTTTTGACAAATTTATTTATCTCTTTTAAACCGCTTTTTTTGTAGTTTTCAATAGTCAAACCAAAGGAAAGTTTTAAATTTGTAACTTATAAACCGCGTGTTGAAAAGAATATAAAGCAAAGAAAATCAATTTATTTGATATAGTAAAACTTGTTGATAAACTAAAAAACCTATTCATAACTCTATAAGACTGATTCAGAGCTATTTTTTTATCAACAGTTTCAACACGCTATTATAATATTCAATTATTTTTACTTTTACTTTATATCTAAATTTAATAATAATATGGTTGTTGATATTTCAAAAGGATATGTTGATTTTCCGGTGAACAGTGATTTGAATTTGGTGGCCGAAATCAACAGATTGAAAAAAGAGAAGAACGCCGTCATTTTGGCACACTATTACCAAAACGACGAAATACAGGATATTGCCGATTTTGTGGGCGATAGTCTTGCCCTGGCTCAGTGGGCGGCTAAAACAGAAGCGGATATCATTGTACTGTGTGGTGTACACTTCATGGGCGAAACAGCCAAAATATTATCACCCGATAAAAAGGTGATTGTACCCGATTTAAATGCAGGTTGCTCATTAGCAGATAGTTGTCCGGCAGATGATTTCGAACGTTTCGTAAACCAACATCCCGGTTATACTGTTGTTTCTTATGTAAATACAACAGCTGCTGTCAAAGCAGTGACTGATATTGTGGTTACCTCTACCAATGCTAAGCTGATTATTGATAGTCTGCCCGCTGATGAGAAAATTATATTCGGACCGGACCGCAACCTCGGTAATTATATAAACAGCGTCACAGGCCGCCAAATGGTGTTGTGGGACGGTGCCTGTCATGTTCACGAGCAGTTTTCTGCCGAAAAGATTATCAAGCTAAAACAAGAACATCCCGATGCGCTTGTATTGGCACATCCCGAATGTAAAAGAGTGGTTTTGGCTTTGGCCGATTATATAGGATCCACGGCTGCTTT
>CAZHNZ010000015.1:10017-11276 GCA_964534355.1 uncultured Parabacteroides sp. | reverse complement strand
TATCACCATGAATTACAAATTTACTGAGTCGGAGGTTGCTCTTTTTCCAAAAGAGTGTTTGTGTAAGCTCAGCCGTAACAAGAGTAGTTTGGTTATAGGCTTACCCTGTGAAAATCAGGAATTTGAAAAAAGATTGGCTCTTACACCCGAAGCCGTACGTATTCTTGTTGATGCAGGTCATACTGTTGTCATACAAGAAGAGGCAGGCTTGGGTATAAATTATACTGACAATAAGTTTTCAGAATCGGGTGCTACTATTGTAAAAACTAAGAAAGAGGTATTTCAGGCAGATTTTATAATGAAAATAATGCCGCCCACCTCTCAGGAAGTAGATTTAATGAAGGATAATTCTACTCTTTTTTCACTGCTTCAATTGGTTAATTTCCCTAAGAAAGTACTCAATAAAATTCTTAAAAAGAAAATTAATGCAGTCGCTTATGAATTGTTGCGCGATGCAAGCAAAAGCTTTCCTGTGGTCAATTCAATGTGCGAAATTGAAGGATCTACTGCCATTCATATTGCTGCCGAATTGATGAGTAATTCAAATGGGGGTAAGGGTATTCTGTTAGGAGGTTTAGCAGGAGTAACACCTACTGAGGTGGTGATACTTGGTGCAGGTATTGCCGGTACTGTTGCAGCCAGGGCAGCTGTTGCTTTGGGTGCTTTGGTCAAAGTTTTTGATGATGATATTAATAAATTACGGGATATTCAGTTTACGCTTGGGCGTACTTTGTATACATCCACTTTTCATCCCAGTGTTTTGGGTAATGTATTGCGTACTGCCGATGTTGTTATTGGTACATTACGATTTATAAACGGTACAAAACATTACAGAGTTTCTGAAGAATTTATTAAGATAATGAAAAAAGGGGCCGTTATAATCGACCTGAGTGTAGATCAGGGTGGTTGTTTTGATACCTCAGAGTGTAATTTTGATAAAAATGGATCAGTATTCGAAAAATATGGTGTTTTGCATTATTGCGTACCAAATGTTAGTTCCCGTGTTGCCCGCACAGCATCTATTGCATTGAGTAATATATTTGTACCCATGTTATCAGATATTGGCGATTTAGGTGGTATTAAAGAGATGATCAAAAATGATGTCGGTTTCCGGCACGGTGTTTATATATATCAGGGTAAACTGGTAAATACATCAATCGGAGACTATTTTAATGAACCTGCTCATGATATAAATCTCTTTTTATCAGCATTTTAATAAAACAAAAAATAGATTGTTTCACGGGAAACAATCTATTTTT
>CAZHNZ010000015.1:0-9917 GCA_964534355.1 uncultured Parabacteroides sp. | reverse complement strand
GCTTCCAACCAATTCCGACCCACACCACTTTCCACTTTTAGTGGTACACGTAGCCTCAGAGCGTTTTCCATCTCTTCAGTAACAATATTTCTTACCTGTTCTAATTCACTTTCTAATACGCTGAAATTCAACTCATCATGTACCTGTAGTATCATTTTTGACTGAATATTTTCCTGCTTAAATCTGTTGTAAATCTTTATCATCGCAATCTTTATAATATCTGCTGCACTACCTTGAATAGGTGCATTTATGGCGTTTCTTTCAGCATATCCGCGCACAATAGAATTATTAGAGTTAATATCGGGTAAAACTCTTTTACGGTCGAGTAAGGTTGTTACATAACCATTTTCTTTGGCAATATGTATAGATTTATCCATGTATTCTTTTACTTTTGGATAAGTCATAAAATAACCATCAATTAACTCTTTGGCTTCACTACGGGGTATAGTAAGTCTTTCTGATAAACCAAATACTGATATACCGTATATAATTCCGAAGTTAGCTGTTTTGGCTTTTCTACGCATATCCTTTGTTACCTCATTCAGTTCTATTTTATATATCTTAGAGGCAGTAGCTGTATGTATATCGTTATCAGATAAGAATGCTTCGATCATACTTTCATCTTCACTCAGGTGAGCCATTATTCTCAATTCTATCTGAGAATAGTCTGCCGATAAAAACAGACAACCTGCATCCGGTACAAATGCCCGACGAATTTCTTTACCATCTTCATCCCGTATAGGTATATTTTGCATATTTGGATTGCTTGAACTTAGTCTGCCTGTTGCTGCAACTGTCTGATTAAAAGAGGTATGTATTTTTCCTGTTGCCGGATTAATTAGTTCCGGTAATGAATTGATGTACGTGCTCAGTAATTTCTTTAAACCTCTGTATTCCAGTATTTTTTCTACAATAGGATGTTTGCCTTTCAGACTTTCTAATACCTCTTCTGAAGTTGAGTATTGTCCTGTCTTTGTTTTTTTAGCTTTCTCTATGATATTCAGCTTGTTAAATAAAATATCACCTACCTGTTGAGCCGAGTTTATATTGAAACGGTCACCAGCCATTTCAAAAATTGCCTCTTCAATATCGATTAATCTTTGTCCAATTCCTTCCGATGATTGTTTTAGAGCCACTGTGTCGAGTCGTATTCCGCTTATTTCCATTTCTGCCAATACTTTTACCAATGGCATTTCTATTTCATAAAACAGATTTTCAAAATTTTGATCTTTAAGCTCTTTTTCCAGTTTATGTTTTAGTTTCAAAGTAACATCAGCATCTTCGCAGGCGTATTCACATATTTTATCAATTTCAACCTGCCGCATCGATTTTTGATTTTTTCCTTTCGGACCAATCAGTTCGTCGATGTGAATAGTCTTGTATTGCAAATAGACTTCGGCCAGCAAATCCATATTGTGTCTTTGTTCGGGTTGCAGTAAATAGTGTGCCACCATCGTGTCAAACATTTTCCCTTTTACTTCAATCCCATAATTTTTCAATACGATGTAGTCGTATTTTATATTTTGACCTATTTTAAGAATATTCTCATTTTCATAGAAGGGTTTCAGTTTTTCGAGTATTTCAATTGTTTTTTCGCGGTCGGGTGGGAGAGGTATGTAAAATGCCTCATTTTCTTTCATAGAAAACGATAATCCAACCAATTCTGCCGAAATTGCATCTACACTTGTTGTTTCTGTGTCAAATGCTGCAAATTCGCATGCAGAAATTTTGCCTACAAAATCGGCTATTTTTACCTTATTATCAAGTAGATAATAGTTATGTGGTATAGATTTTAAGTCGCTGAGATTTGAATATTCTGTTTTTTCTGTACCATTATCTTCAAATAAATCAAAGAGAGAGCCCTGACTTGATATTTTTTCTACCACTTTTTCTTTGGGTTTCAAAATTCGTGTGGTGAGATTTTTAAATTCGAGCTCTTCAAAAAGTTCTGTCAGTTTTTTCTCGTTAAACTCTTTTTTTATTAGTTGATCTTCTTCGAATGAAATAGGTACATCAATTTTTATGGTGGCCAGAATTTTCGAAAGCAAAATCAGATCTTTGTTGTTTTCTATTTTCTCTTTCATGGCACCTTTGAGAGATCCCGATTTTGATAACAGATTTTCGATGCTACCAAATTCAGCTAAAAGTTTAACTGCTGTTTTTGGACCAACACCCGGACAACCCGGAATATTATCTGCGCTATCACCCATTAGTCCCAATAAATCTATAATCCGGGTAGGGGAGGAGACTTCAAATTTTGTTTTTACCTCTTCTACACCCAGTTTTTCAAATTCATTTCCCAGTGATTTGGGTTTCAAAATGAAGATATTTTCCGACACCAGCTGTGCATAATCCTTATCAGGTGTCATCATATAGGTGGTAAATCCTCTGTTTTCTGCCAGTTTAGCCATGGTACCTATTACATCATCGGCTTCATATCCGCTTACTTCCAGTATTGGAATGTTGTATGCCTCTATTATTTCTTTTATTACCGGAATAGATTCTCTTATTACTTCGGGTGTCTCTTCGCGGTGAGCTTTGTATTGTTCATACAAGTCATTTCTGAATGTAAGTCCCTTAGGGTCAAACGCAACAGCTATATGAGTGGGATTCTCTTTTTTTAGTAACTCTTCAAGTGTATTTATAAATCCAAATATGGCTGATGTATTTTTACCTTTGGAATTTATTCGGGGATTTTTTATAAATGCATAATAAGACCTGTAAATTAGGGCGTATCCGTCTAATAAATACAATCTTTTTCTCTCTTCCATTGTTATGTATTATTTATATGAACTTATTATTCGCGATATTTCACGAAGTATTTTGTTGTTTAAAGAAAAATAAAAACTAATTATTGCAAACGTTTATACATCTGTTTCAATATCTTCTATATTTACCGTAAAGATAGAAAAAAAATTACTATTTTTGTTGCTTAATATCCGAATATGGGCATACTATCAGAGATAAAAAAACCGGTTGAAAAGGAGTTAGCACAATTTGAAGTTGTTTTTAGAGAGTCTTTATTCTCTGAAAATGAATGGATTGAGCGTGCTGTAAACCATTTTCTTCAACAAAACGGAAAGAAACTTCGCCCCATTTTGGTCCTTTTAGCAGCCAAATGTTCTGCCGGTCAAATCAATGATAAAACGCTTTCTGCTGCTGTTTCACTCGAATTGCTTCACAATGCTACTTTGCTACACGACGATGTAATTGATGAAACCAGTATGCGACGTGGAATAGATACAGTAAATGCCCGTTTCAACAGTAAATTGGCTGTTTTGTTAGGTGATTTTTTCCTCTCTATTACACTCAAAAAAGCAACTGAATCTGCTAGTTTAGAGATAATTAAGGCAATTGCTGATTTTGCTTCTGTTTCTGTGGATGGCGAAATACACCAAATGTCTTCTGCCAAAGAAATAGTACTTTCCGAAGAAAATTATTACCGCATTATTTATAAAAAAACCGCATCTTTATTCGAAACTTGTTTCCGGGTAGGGGCATTGTCTGTCAATAGCAGCGAAGAAACATTGCTATTGTTCGAACGTTTTGCCTATTATTTGGGTATGATTTTTCAGATAAAGGACGATATTTTCGACTATTTTGATTCAAAAGAGATTGGTAAACCTACAGGTAATGATATTCGGGAAGGAAAAATTACTTTACCTTTGCTCTATGCGCTCGAAAATTCATCTCTTTCGGACAAGAAAATAATGATGAATATTATTGAAAGTAAAGATTTTTCTGAGGATAACATTGCTCTTCTAATTAGTTATGCTATTGACAATAAGGGTATTGAATATGCAGAGAAGAAAATGGAAGAGTTTAAAATTATTGCTCTTGATATTTTGAAAAATGTACCTGAATCATCCGAAAAAAATGCGTTAATTTCGATGTTGGATTACATTATTTACCGAACAAAATAGACCTTATATACTACAAAAAAACGGCTGCTTTTCATTCGAAAAGCAGCCGTTTTTCATTATTTTTTATTCCAATATCAGAAGAATTTGGTCTCTTTGCCCAGTATATCGCTCAGCAAATTGTTCGCCAGACGGCTTGCACCTATTCTGAAATAGGAGTTATTCAACCATTTTTCACCCAATATTTCTTTCACAATGGTGTAATATTTCACCGCGTCTGCTGTGGTTACAATGCCACCAGCGGGCTTAAATCCAATCATTTTTCCTGTCTTGTCGAAATATTCTTTGATCACTTCGCACATCACATAAGCTGCTTCCAGCGTAGCGGCAGGTTCCATTTTGCCGGTAGAAGTTTTGATGAAATCGGCACCTGAGTAGATGGATAGGATAGAGGCTTTTTTGATGTCTGAGGCGTTTTTCAGCGCACCTGTTTCTAGTATTACTTTCAGATGTGCTTCACGGGCTGCCGACTTTATTTCTTCAATTTCGTCGCACAATTCTTCAAATTCACCGGCCATATAGTTGCCCAGATTCATCACTATATCTATCTCATCTGCACCATCCAGCACAGCCAGAGACGTCTCTGCTACCTTCACTTCGGTAAAGGTCTGTGAAAAGGGAAAACCGGCGGAAACAGAGGCTATATTTACGCTGTCAACAACCAAGTGGCTGCGCACTATCCCTGTAAAATTGGGGTAAACACATATCGCTGCCACATTACCAAGTTCCGGATATTCTTCATCAAACTGATTAACTTTTTCCGTAAAACTGATTATCTGTTTGGTGTGATCGGTGTTGTTCAAAGAGGTCAGATCGATGCAGTTTAGTAGTAGTTTGTGTACCTCTGTTGTGTTATTTGCATCAAAATTTTTACGCAAAATCTCTTCTACCTTTGCTGTAACATGCTCATTGTCAATATTTGTTTTATACTGACTGATTGTTTCGATGTATTTGCTCATCTATTTTAGTTTTTGATTGTTGGTATGTCTGTCTTTATCTCTCACTATCTTTTTTTCTATGTTTTTTGCAAATGCCTCTGTCAGGCTGATACCGGTTTGGTTGGCCAGGCAAATCAATACAAACAAAATATCACCCATTTCGTCTGCCATATCGTACTCTTTATCGCTCTCTTTGAAGCTCTGTTCGCCATACACCCGGGCCATTATTTTTGCCAGTTCGCCCACCTCTTCTTGTAGCAATACCATGTTGGTTAGTTCGTTAAAATAGCGAACGCCATAGGTTTTTATCCACTTATCGACCTCTTGTTGTGCCTCTTCAATCGTCATTTTTTTGTCTGAGTTTTCCATAGCAGAATGCTTTTTTCTCTGTTAATTCTTTCCCTTTTACGGGTATTTGGTCAGTTATTCCGGATTCTTTGAATCTATCACCAGTGTTACAGGGCCGTCGTTGATCAGTTCTACCTGCATATCTGCACCGAAAACGCCTGTTTTTACCTCTTTTTCGAGTGTAGCCGATAGTTTAGCACAGAATTTTTCGTACATCGGTATGGCAAATTCAGGCCTTGAAGCCCGGATGTAGGAGGGTCTGTTTCCCTTCTTTGTAGAGGCGTGCAGTGTAAACTGACTCACCACCAGGATATCGCCCTGAATAGCGGTAACAGGTAAATTCATTACACCTCTCTCATCCGGAAAAATGCGCAGGTTAATCACCTTTTTACACAACCATTCTATATCACTTTCGCTATCCGAATCCTCTATCCCCACCAGTATCAGCAACCCTTTACCAATGGCCGAATGCAGTCTGTTATCTATGCTTACCGATGCTTTGGATACACGTTGTATAACGATTTTCATAATGCAAAATTAAGATATTTATTTGATAACAAGGGATTGAATACTTTATTTGTCTGTTTATGTTCACACTTTTTCTGTTTTATGCAATGCTTTATACAACGCTTCTGCTTTGCTTTTTCCCACAACGGTGGTAATCTCGTCCACAGATGCCATTTTAAGCCGTTTAACGCTCTTAAAATGGCTCAGAAGGGCTGTTTTACTCTTCTCACCGATTCCGTCTATCTGATCCAGTTCCGAAACTACCTGCTCTTTGCTTCTTTTTTGCCGGTGAAAGGTAATTCCGAAGCGGTGAGCCTCGTCGCGCATCTGTTGTATCAGTTTCAGGCTTTCAGAATTTTTATCGAGATACAAAGGAACCGAATCATCAGGATAGTAAATCTCTTCCAGCCGCTTGGCAATGCCGATAATGGGAATACGGCCATACAGATTTAGTTCTCTGAGCGACTCACAGGCTGCATGTAGCTGCCCTTTACCACCGTCCACTACAATCAGGTCGGGCAGGGGAGTCGCATCATCCAGAGCTCTGTTGTATCTGCGGTAGATAATTTCGCGCATGGATGCAAAATCGTCGGGGCCGGTTACTGTTTTTACGTTGAAATGGCGGTAATCCTTTTTGGCCGGTTTGGCTTTTTTAAAGACCACACAGGCAGCCACAGGATTTGTTCCCTGAATATTTGAATTGTCGAAACACTCTATATGCATGGGCAGTTCGTGCAGGCGCAAATCTTTTTGCAGGGTGCTCAGTATGCGTATGGTGCGCTGTTCGGGGTTCAGTTTTTCGGCCTGTTTCATCCGGTCTGCCTTGTATTGGCGCACATTTTGTTCCGACAATTCGAGTAATCTTTTTTTATCACCGCGTTGCGGAATGCTGAAATTGACCCCGTTTAGCTCTATATCGGGCAAAAAGGGCACTAATATTTCCCGCGAAAGGCTACCGAAACGGCTGCGCATATCCACAATGGCCAGTCGGAGCAGTTCCTCTTTGCTTTCCTCTAATTTTCGTTTGTATTCAAAAGTGTATGCCTGCGTTATGGCGCCATTCATCACATGCAGATAGTTGATGATAACGGCATTCTCTTCGTCTTCGCACGAGAATACATCTATGTCGTGTAAATTGGGGCTTACTATCACCGTTTTTGCCTGATAATTCTCTATCAGCTGCAATTTCTCTTTCACTTTTTGTGCCTCTTCGAAACGCAGATCGTTGGCAAATCCCAGCATCTCTTCGGTCAACGTATCTTTAATCATCGATATTTCGCCTTTCAGGGCACGGCGGGCAAAAGCAATGTATTCGGCATACTCTTTTTCGCTTTCCTGCCCTTCGCAGGGGCCCTTGCAGTTTTTGATGTGGTATTGCAGACAGACTTTAAACTTGTTTTGTCTGATATTTTCGGGAGAAAGAAAGAGTTTACAGGTGCGTATGGGAAAAAGCTTTCGAATAAGCTCTATCATGGTGCGCACCATGTAGATGTTGGAGTAGGGGCCAAAGTATTGCGAACCGTCACGGATGAGTGTGCGCGTTTGAAATATGCGCGGAAACGGCTCATTCTTGATGCAAATCCAGGGATAAGTTTTGTCGTCTTTTAGTAATACGTTGTAACGGGGCTGATGTTCTTTGATCAGGCTATTTTCGAGATGAAGTGCATCCTCTTCCGAATCGACCACAATGTAACGGATATCTTCAATCTTCCGGACTAATATCCGTGTCTTGGTAGAGTCGTGTTGTTTGTTGAAATAAGAGGATACCCTTTTCCTCAGATTTTTTGCTTTACCTACGTATATGATTGTTTCTGTATCGTCCAGATATTGATAAATGCCGGGTTTGTCCGGAAGAGACGAAAGAATGGATTTTAGTTTCTCTTCATTTATCATACTTTGTTTTCATTTTCTGTTTACAATCAATATTGCTATTTTGTTAAATATACCCGTATTGCCCGTTCTTTTGCCTTTAAAGCCATTGTTTTAGCCCGCCTTACCTTTATCTATTCTTTAATGTTTCACGTGAAACAATGGCCTCTTATCGCCCCATCAAGACCAATAGAATGTTGATATCACTCGGCGAAATACCCGGTATTCTACCTGCTTGTGCCAGGGTTTCCGGATCTATACGCGTGAGCTTTTGTCGCGCTTCTGTCGATAGCGAAGGTATGCTGTTGTAGTCGAATCTTCCTTTAATGCGGATGTTTTCGAGTCTGTTTATTTTGTCGGCAATCAATCTTTCGCGTTCAATGTATCCGGCATATTTGATTTGAATCTCTACTGCTTCCAGTATTTCCTCTTTTTGTTCGGTTGTTTTATCCAGCTCTTCTCTGAAAGCGGGGATTAAAGCGGCGATATTCTCAATTGTAACCTGTGGACGAGATATCAGGTCAATCAGTTTACATCCTTGTTTGAGTGGCGAGGTACCCAGTTGTTCCAATCCTTCGTTGATGTATTGTGCTTTGATCGAGTAGGAGGAGGCAAACTCAATAATGCGGTTGATTTCCTCTTTTTTTCTGTTTAGCAAAGCAATTCTCTCTTCGCGGGCCAGTCCCAGTTTTTCGCTCAGTGGTGTCAGACGCATATCCGCATCGTCCTGACGAAGCAAAATACGGTATTCAGCACGTGAGGTAAACATCCGGTACGGTTCGTCCACACCTTTGGTCACCAGATCGTCTATCAGCACGCCGATATAGGCCTGGTCGCGTTTCAGCACAAACGGTTCGCCACCGTGTGCCGCTATGTGGGCATTAATACCTGCCATCATTCCCTGACCGGCAGCCTCTTCGTATCCGGTGGTGCCATTTACCTGTCCGGCAAAGAATAGATTTCCAATTTGTTTGCTTTCGAGCGTATGTTTGAGCTGTGTTGGGTCGAAGAAATCGTACTCAATAGCGTAGCCGGGTCTGTAAATGCGAATATCGCGGAATGCGGGAATCTCTCTGAGTGCATTTATCTGTATATCGAGTGGGAGAGAGGAGGAGAATCCATTGAGGTAGTATTCCTGTGTATTTTCGCCCTCGGGTTCCAGAAACAGTTGGTGCTCAATCTTATCGGCAAAGGTCACTATTTTGGTTTCGATACTCGGACAATAGCGTGGTCCGATGCTTTGTATTTGTCCGTTGTACATAGGCGAATCGGCCAGACCACCGCGTAACACGTCGTGTACCCGTTCATTTGTATATAATGTCCAACAGCTCAATTGTTTAAGTGTTTTTGGCGCATGGTTCAGGTACGAAAATTTGTGGAAATCAAAGTCGCCCACCTGCTCTTCGGTCAGACTGAAATCGACGCTGCGTGCATCTATCCGCACAGGGGTACCCGTTTTCATCCGGTCTGTTTTTATGCCCAGCGATTTCAGTTGTTCGGTAATGCCATACGAAGCCGGTTCCGAAATACGTCCACCCACCATCTGTGTTTTACCAATGTGCATCAGGCCGTTCAGGAATGTACCGGTCGTGATAATCACCGTTTTAGCTCTGAAAGTGACATTCATGTTGGTGATAACCCCTGTCACAACGTTGTTTTCAATAATAAACTGACGGGCCGAATCCTGCCAGATGTGCAGGTTATCCGTGTTTTCGAGCGTGTGTCGCCACATTTCGCTGAAGCGCATACGGTCGCTCTGTGCCCGTGGCGACCACATGGCCGGCCCTTTCGAGCGGTTCAGCATCCGGAATTGTATGGCTGTTTTGTCGGTAATGATACCCATTTGTCCGCCCAGGGCGTCAATCTCGCGTACTATCTGTCCTTTGGCAATACCCCCTACGGCGGGATTACAGCTCATCTGAGCTATTTTGTTCATGTCCATCGTTATCAGGACTGTCTTCGAACCTAAATTGGCCGCAGCGGCTGCCGCTTCGCATCCGGCATGTCCGGCGCCAATTACTATTACGTCGTATTTAAAATCCATGAAATTATTCTTTTTGCAAATATACTTGTTTTTGTCGGTATTGTCTTCATTTTCATCTGCCGTGCCACAGGGCTATTGCTCTGAAATATCGGTTTTTATATATAGAAACAGGCTCAGTTTGGGCCGTTTCCGTGTTTCTATACACAGGCTAAAACATCCGTTAAAACCGAATAATATGGATAAACGAAAGGGAATATATTTGCGAAGCGAAAAAGAATAAACAGGAACAGACATCTCTATTCCAAAAAAATCATAACAGCGGCATTACCGGTTACAGAGTCGCCAAAATCA
>CAZHNZ010000014.1:0-44903 GCA_964534355.1 uncultured Parabacteroides sp. | reverse complement strand
GATGTGCCAAACCTATATCAGACTGGAGGCCAATGTAGGACGCGCCCGCATCCGGAACCTGTTTCTGCAATATGCCCGTTACGATTATTTGCTTTTTCTGGATGGCGATTCGCTGATTATCAGACCCGATTTTCTGAATTCTTATTGTCAACTAATCAAACATCAGGCTCCCGATGTGGTGTGCGGTGGTCGTGTTTATCCATCTGTTTGCCCGGGCAGGGCGCAACGTCTGAGTTGGAAATATGGTACCCAACGCGAAAGTAAACCGGCAAATGTCCGGCAGATTTCGCCAAACAGCTCATTTATGACCAACAATTTCCTGATTCGCAGAGATATACTCGAAAACATCCGCTTTGATGAACGTCTATCGGACTACGGCCACGAGGATACTCTATTCGGTTTTGAGCTGAAACGACAAGGCATTACTGTATTACATACCGAAAATGCGGTGCTGAACGGCGATATTGAGACCAACGACAGATACCTCTCAAAAACAGAAGATGCCGTTTTAAATCTGATTCAAATTGCCGATTATGTGGCCGATTACAATGAATTCGCCAACGATGTATCGCTACTGAAATACCACAACCTGGTAAAAAGCATGAGGTTTGAACCCTTGATTAATGGTTTATACTTTTTGGCAAAACCAATGATTAAAATGCTGCTTTGCAAAGGCATAGTCAGCCTGAGGATGTTCGATTTCTACAAATTAGGATTCCTGATACAGTCAATCAGGGTACGCAATAGATGCAAAATTTGAAAAACATTATGAGTCAAACAAATACACCCAAAACAGATTCCTTACTAAAAATTGCGCCATACATTGTTTATACAATACTTGCCATTTTATCTCTAAATCATGTCTTCTTCTTCGATACGATTCAGCTTTCCTCTTCGCATGCACTGCACTACTACAACACCGGATTTTCGCAACTGTTGCTGCCCGACAATATCGACAGCGGGCACCCGCCGGTGATGGGCATGGCACTGGCTGCTTTGTGGAAGCTGTTTGGCATGAAGCTGTGGGTGGGGCATCTGTTTATTTTTTTCTGGGTAGTCATGCTTATATGGCAGACTCAGCGATTAATCTCAATCTGGTTTGAGGGGCGTATGGCATCGCTCATTTCACTGGTTTTGCTACTCGATGCCACTACGCTGGCGCAATCGGTGCTGGTCTCGCCGGATGTCATCCTCATGGCTTGCTTTGTGGCAGCACTCAGGTATGTCATTCTAAACAATAGAGTAAAACTGCTGTTGGTTGTTCTGCCTCTTACGCTTATCAGCATGCGGGGAATGGCCACGGCGTTTGCCCTGTTTGTATTCGATGTTTTTCTGAATTACAACAACTCATCAACCAAAATACAGATTGGCCGGATTATTCGGAATGCTTTGGTTTTTGCCCCGGGTGTAGTACTGTTTTTGCTCTTTTTTGCCTACCATTATCAGGTGAAGGGGTGGGCAGCTTATCATCCCGACTCGCCCTGGGCTGACTGTTTTCGCAAAATCGACTCTGCCTCTCAGTTTTTCCGCAATCTGGCTTTGCTGGGCTGGCGTTTTCTGGACTTTGGCCGGGTGGCAATCTGGGGCTGCTCGGGCATTGTTGTTTATACATTATATAAAAAGAGATTGTTGCGTTGGACTGAATTTAATCAATCTGAACGGTTGTTGCTGATTCCGGCCACAGTTTTGCTGCTGTTTTATATCTATTCGGCCGGTTTTCACGTTTCACTTGTGGCGCATCGCTATTTTATGCCGCTCTATTTTATGGTAGCGCTGGCTATGTTTCTGGCTATGAAACGAATTTGGAACGAACGAAAAAGAACCATTTTTTCAATCGGAATAATCTGTGTACTTTTGTCGGGCAACTTTTGGGTCTATCCCGAAAGAGTGGCTACCGGCTGGGATGCCACGCTGGCACACTGGCCATACTACGGGCTTCGTGATGATTTGATGAATTATCTGACCGAAAACCGCTTGTCCGGCGAAAAGATTGGCGGAGGATTTGGCTTCGAAGGAAATCAGCAAAAGGTAGATTTGCAGGAAACTGATTTCTCGTTTTACCCGTTATCCGATCCGGAATGCAGATATGTGGTCTATTCCAATTTGTCAAACTTACCCGATGAGTCGATAGATGAGATTGTCTCGTCCGGGCGCTGGTCGTTGGTGAAGAGATTCGAAAAAGGGGCTGTGTTTATTTCATTATACAAAAAAAATGATTCAGGGAAATAAAATAGTAGTGGTAATGCCGGCCTACAACGCCGAAAAGACGCTCGAACAGACGTTCAGCGAGGTTCCGTTCGACATTGTCGACGAGGTAATTCTGGTAGATGACCAAAGCAAAGATAACACATGTGCTATGGCCGAAAATCTTGGCATTCATCACATTGTGCGGCACGAACAAAACAAGGGATACGGTGGAAATCAGAAGAGTTGCTACAACAAGGCTCTCGAAATTGGCGCAGATATCGTAATTATGTTGCACCCCGATTATCAATACAGTCCCAAACTGATTCACTCGATGGCCTATCTGATTGCCAATGGCGTATATCCGGTTGTCTTCGGGTCGCGCATTCTGGGCGGTGGCGCACGCAAAGGGGGTATGCCGCTCTACAAGTATATCCTCAACCGCATACTCACACTGGCGCAAAACCTGCTGATGAACCAAAAACTATCTGAATACCACACCGGCTACCGTGCCTACTCGGCCGAAGTGCTTCGCAACATCGACTACAACCGCTGTTCCGACAACTTTGTATTCGACAATCAGGTCATCGCTCAAATATTCAATAAACAATATGACATAGCAGAAATCACCTGCCCGACCAAATATTTCGACGATGCATCGTCTATCAACCTGAAAGACAGCATCGTGTACGGATGGGGTGTACTGGGTGTCTCCATATCCTTTTTTCTGCACTGGAAAAAGATTAAAACGTACAGAATAATATCATGAGGTTTCGTTCCGAACTGGTTAAAAACAGCATCACCCTGCTCTCTGCCAACACATTGAGCCAACTGATTGCCATTGTCGTATATCCGATAGTGACGCGTCAGTACGCCCCGTCCGATCTGGGTGCGCTCAGCCTGTTGCTATCCATTGTCGGCATCTGCACCATTCTGGCAACGGGCAAATACGAGTCTGCCGTTCTGCTCGAAAAAGAGGACAGCGACGCGGCTGCTGCCTTCGATCTGACAATCATTATCAACCTCGTACTTTGCCTGCTCATTGGCGTTTTATTGCTGTTCTTCAAACCGTTTCTGATCTCTGTTTTCCAAATGGAAAGCATCGCATCGTTTGTCTGGTTCATTCCGCCCATGGTTTTTCTGGCGGCAATGGGCTTCTCGGCCACCTTTTGGTTCAACCGCCAAAACCGTTTTCGCCTCAGCGCGCGGTACAACATTTCGCAAAGCGTCACCAACAACGGACTAAAAATTGCCTTCGGTGCTGTTCAGTTTACATATCTCGGGCTGGTTTTGGCCAACCTGGCCGGTCAGATTGCCGGTATTTTGTCGGTCTTCTCTCACAGAAAACACTCCGACGGGCTATTTCGGTTCAACAAACTGACCATGAAGCAGATAGCCGTCCGCCACAAGCACTTTCCCATTTATCAGATGCCTCATGCCTTTGTCAACAATCTGGCGGGCAATCTGCCGATTTTGGTTTTAGCAGCCAAATTCAACATGACTGAGGTCGGACTCTTCTCTTTGGGTATCACATTAGGGTTCAGACCTATCAACGTTCTCACAAGCTCTGTCAATCAGGTATTTTTTCAGAAAGTTTCTGCAAATACCGCCAACGGCATTCCGAGTTACACCCTGCTTTCTGCATTCAGCAAAAAGTTCTTCGCCATCGGTCTTCCTGTTCTTATACCTCTAATTTTTGCCGTCAAACCTATCGCCGTATTCATCTTTGGACAGGAATGGGCCGGTGCCGGAAGCTATTTGCAGTTGATGTTGCCCTGGTTCTTTTTCACGGTGGTGGCCTCATCGCTTAGTTTTATGCCATCGGTGGCCAACAAGCAGAAAGAGGCTATGTTTATTGAGTTCACCTACATGGCCTTTCGCTTTTTGGCACTGTTCACCGGCATCTGGTTTTCGAGCATTCATCTCTCTATTGGCCTCTTTTCGGCGGTCAGTTCGGTGTTTATGATTGGTCAGACAATCTGGTATCTTTCATTGGCTAAAAATCTGATAAAACAATAACCCCGCACACCATGGAAACGCGTTCGCCCAAAATCCTCATTTTGCCATCGTGGTACCTGCCCATGGGTGGCAGCTTTTGCCGCGATCAGGCTATTGCTTTGCAAAATAAGGGAATAGATGTCACTATTCTGGCTAACGTAGAACTTCCCTGGACACAAATGGGCATCAAATCACTTACTCTGCCGTGGGGCTTCTTTTCGCAAACCGAAGAGGGCATTCCCACCCATCGCCACTATCTGCGTCGCATTCCGCGCAGCGAAACGGCTAACTTCCACCGGTGGGTAAGCTCTACCCTCAAACAGGTCGATCACTACATCGCCACACACGGAAAACCCGACCTCATACATGCACACAGCGCCATGTGGGCGGGCTATGCGGCAGCGCTTATTCGCGAAAAACAAAATATTCCATACATCATCACCGAGCATCGCGGGCGTTTTTCCGAGCGGGCACAATCGCGCCACACCATACACAAAAAGTGGCAAATACCCTGCCTGCAAAAAGCATTTTCCGATGCAGAGTTGCTCATTCCCGTATCATCGCTATTGGTATCGCGCCTCACCGAACTTTCCGGTCACAAAAGCCCGGTCATCCCGGTTTCCAACATCGTGGATACCGATTTTTTTCAGCCGCTACTGTCCCGTCCGGCGACAGATCATTTCACCTTTTTCACGGCCAACAGCTTCGACGATGCCAAGGCCTACGATATTCTGCTCGAAGCCTTCGATCAGGTTTGCACCCAACACTCCAACGTCAATCTTGTCATCGCCGGCGGTGGATTTCAGAATTCTGCATTCCGGGCCATGCTCAAAAACTGCAAAGCGGCCAACAAAATCACCTTCACGGGCTTTCTCGACAAAACCGCCATTCGCCAAAACCTGTGGTCTGCCCACGCTTTTGTACTCGCCAGCCGCGTCGAGTCTCAGTCCATTGCCGTGCTCGAAGCCATGAGCACCGGCCTGCCTGTTGTCTGCACCGATGTGGTTCCCGACGAGGTTGTCACGCCCCAAACCGGCTACAAAGTTCCCGTCAACAATGCCGTTCAATTGGCCGAAGCTATGCACAGAATGGTGCAAAACAGCCAATCTTTCAGCCCTCAAACCATCGTTGCTCAGGCCCGAAACATAGCCTCACCCGATGTCGTCGCTCAAAAATTAATCGATATTTATCATCAAATTCTTCAGTAAATACAGGGCGCGTCCCTTCGTGATACTTCGGGTCGGGCTATCCGCTCATATTCCTCGCCGGGTCACCTTTCAGCTCATTTTCAACCCTTTGCAACCGGCTGTGGGCTATCCGCTACTATCCCTCGCGCTTCGGAACATCACCGTCTTTTGCGCTATTAAACCGGCATTATATCAGCCGTTTACCCGCAATTCCTCTTTCAGTTTCAGCAGATACCACTTCACAAAAATCTCGTTGTAAGTCGTCCCGATTGGCACACCCGCAGCCTCTAAATCTCTTCTCAGCGGGGCAGATATCTCCTTCATACAGGTATAATCGGGGTCAGAAACCACCATTTTCTTTAGCCACATCGGCACATATCTCTTAATAATATTCTTGATTTGCTGCTTTTTTATCTCATATTTTCCGGGCTGCAATTCATTCCCAAAATTCAGATTATAATCTGCAAAAAGCACCTCTTTCAGATAGTCGTCATACAGTTTTTTGTACAACTTATTCTCATATATCATTGATTGAAAGAGCTGTAGAAGCTCTCTATCCCAAAAAGGCAATCGCACATCGTAGCCAAAAAACTCATAAATCCGACACGAATTATTGATTAATTTCGGCAATTTTTCCCGATAATCAAACTCTTCATACACCGAATAGGGCAAATAATCAGGATTTTCATTTACTATTTCTGTCACAAAATTTGCCATATAATTACCCAAATAGCCACTCTTTTTTGCATCCCCATACGGAAATTTCTGAACCAATAGCGTAGAAACAATTTCGCTTTCCGATGCATTTTCTTTCAGTCCGGCTTTTGTAATCTGACTTCCCGCCAGAAAATCGCCCGAATGTCCGGGCACAAAAACAGCATCTTTTTCAATCCGGTTTTTATCTCTTAATTCTCGTACAGCAAAGTACTCATACATCCAGAATATACCGCAACAGGCCCCCGAAAAACGAAAATATTGCTCAAATTCGTCCGATTTTTCATACGATTTCAGTTTTTCCTCATCACTCGAGTCTACAAAAACATAGGGAAATCCCAGCCTTTCGGCCACCAGTTTCGACAATCTCATTTCCGGATTATCAGGTCTTCCGGTATTGTAGCAAAGCACATTTTTGTATCCGGTTTTTTTCAGCATAGCTGCTATTAGTCGCGAGTCGAAGCCCCCGCTCAGCGGCACCACGATCTGTCGTCCGTTCGCACTTCGCACCAGCCGTTCGAAGGTCTGCATCAACGCCTCTTCAAATCGCTTTTTCTCTTCATCATAGGTCAGTTCGCTCACCCGTGCAGTGGCATAGTGGCTGTAAACGTGTTCCGAAATCTCTCCGTCGCACCACACCACTACCGTCGATGGCGGCACCTGATATATTCCTTCAATCAGTGTTTTCGACCCAAAAACTACCGACGAGCAGAGCATCTCTGTCTCTGCTTCGGGAATTATCTGTTCATCTTCCCGCCTCAAAAGCGCAGGATCGTCAGACACCATCAGCTCCTTCCCCACTATCCGGTAGAAAAGCGGATAGGTACGGCTTCTGTCCGATGCCAGTATTGTGCATCCGGGCAGTTGTGCCACCACACAAAACAGGCCATTGGCTTCGGCCATTTTCTCAACAAATGCGGCCACATCTCCCGGTTCCGAAAACATTCCGGCCAGACTTTCGCCCGCACAAAGAGTGTTCGACCGGTCGTAACAATATCCTTTTACCGATATGTTATCTTTCGTCACCCACGCCTTGTTTCTGTTTCCGTGTTGCAATATCATCTGAGTTTTCCTTTCAAATATTGAAGAATGGCTTTGTATCTGTTTTCTGCTGATTTCAGGTGGTAATAGGGTCGGTTTTCGCTACCCCATTTTTGATAAAAGTAGGCCACGCCGGGTATATCAGAACCTTCGAAATCGAGCAGAGACAATTTTTCGGCAAATTTTCGGACAAATCCATCTATCAGAAAATGGGTCGCATTCTGTTTTTCACCCTCTTGGGTGGGTGCACCTATCACGTAGAAGGCGGTCGTTTCGTTTCTGAAAAACAGAGCCGATGCCCAACGCTGATCATCTTTCATCACCGTCAGGGCTATTGCATTGTTCATATCGACAGCTCTTGCGATCAGTCGCTTCAATGATTTTCGGTTGTATGGGGTAAGCCTGTTCATCTTCCCGTATTTTGCCAGATAATTGGACAAAACGAATTCCAGATCGTTCTCTTCCACTACCGATATCTGCTCGCTGTTGCGCAGACTTCGTCGGGCGTCTTTGCTGTATTTGGCCGCTATTTCGCCGTAGGGAAGGGTCAGATTGAGCACAAAATTGGCTCTTTTTCGCAAAATCCAGTCTGTATTGCCGGCCACACTTTCGGGCAGTGGCATGGCATATTCCATATATGCAAAGCGGGCACGTGCTTCCGACAAAAAAAGCTCAATTAGCCTTCCATCCACCTCATTGGCCGAAAAAACGCCCAACTGCTGAATAAAAACCGGCAGATAAGCATACCGGATTCCCCATTTGCTATTCCAGGGCAAGGGCATTATACAGGCGTAATCGTCTGTGATCAGTGCATCCCAATGCGGACAGAGTGCATCCAGATACCACGATTGGGCATACACGGGCGCACCGGGCGAAAGAGTCACGGTTTTATCCCACTTCTGTTTGTCTATTTCGTTGTTTTTGAGGTATTTCAGTTTCATCACATCTCTGTTCTTTTCATCAGAAAACGTTTCACAAAATACATCAGCGGTCGCAGATAGCTGCGTTTATACCAGGCCCATTCTCCGTTGTAAGTGACCATCTGTCCCTTTATGCCCTGCTTAAACAGATAAACGCCCTGCGACGAATGTGTCGAAGGCAGCAATCTCTCCATATCGAAGGTAAGATATCCATTGCCATTGAGTGCTGAGAAAAGCTCGTTGTACATGTAAAAGGTGGCGCCACAGGCTTTGGCCTTTTGGCTTTTGGTGGCATAGAGCAGCCCGGCATGTTGGCCCGATTTATGAAAAATAATGGCAGAGAGCCATTCGCCTTCTGCATTGGACACAATGGCCAGACCAAAGTTATGGCCCGAAAGCAGCAGCTCTGCCTGAGCCGTGGTCAGTGTGTGGTTTATTGCTTTATCTTCCAGCAGTTCGCGGTAGAGTGCGGCAAAGCAGGCCGCATCCGCTGATTGAGGGTTCTCTATTATACAGAAAGTCAGTTCAGACCGTTGGGCCAGCTTGATATTTCGCTTCCAGTTGTCGTTGTATTTTGCCGCCTGCGTCAGATCGACCCAGAGCGAAAGGTGTATCGAGAATAGTCCCACCGGTCTCAGATAGCCGGCTTCACGAATGCCAATTTCGTAAGCCGTCTGATAGGGCAAAAACGAATTGACTTCAATGATATCCCATCCCTGAGATTGAAACGAGCGGTAGAATTCTCTGATTTTCGGGCTTTCTACCGTGGCCGATTTCAGGCATTCGCCCTGTATCAAGAGCATTTTAATACCGGCCAGCTTTTTTACGTGTGCCAGACAAGCGACTTCGGGTGCATCCGGATTATCCACAAAAAGCCGGACAGAACCGGGTTTCTGCTTCTCATGAAAATCGTACCATCCTTCTGTTTGCACAAACGGGCGGTGTTCAAAATCCCGGATCAGGGAAAAATAGTGTTCTTTATCGCTTATCTCCGTCATAATCTGCTATAACGTTAATCCGTCTAACAATTTGACATACAGCTCTATTGCTTCACGTATCTCGTGCAGATAAATATATTCGTCGGCTGTGTGTGAGCGGGCTGAGTCGCCGGGACCCATCTTCACGGTTGGGAAGTTCATAAATGTTTGGTCCGACAGTGTTGGCGAACCGTATGTGTCGCGTCCCATTATCTTTGCCCGTTTCACAAACGGATGTTGCATGTCGATGCCCGAAGAGTTGAGCCGGAAAGAGCGCGGGGTGATGTCGCAATCCATTTCAGCCTTCAAAATATTGAAAATCTCCTCGTTTGTATAGCATTCGTTCGAACGCACATCCACAGTAAATTCGCACCGGTCGGGCACTACATTGTGTTGCGTTCCGGCGTGAATGACGCTTACGGTCATTTTTACCGGTCCCAGCAGCTCTGTTTGTTTCTCAAACTGATAGGTGCGGAATTTATCGATGACCGGCAATGCCTTATAAATGGCATTTTCGCCTTCGTTGCGGGCAGCGTGTCCCGATTTGCCATGCACCACACAATCGAGCACCATCAACCCCTTTTCGGCAATGGCAGCGTGCATCTGAGTGGGCTCACCCACCACGGCAAAGGCAATCTCAGGCAGTTCGGGCACCACAGCTTCGGCACCATTCCGGCCAGAAACCTCTTCTTCGCACGAGGCCAGAAAAAGCAGATTATAGGGTAATGTTTTCTCCCGAAGAACAAAAAATGTATGCAACAGACTCACCAGCGACGCACCGGCATCGTTGCTGCCCAGCCCGTAGAGCTTGCCATCCTCTTCTGTTGGTTCGAGTGGATTACGTGTCCAGCTCGATGCAGCTTTCACTGTATCGATGTGCGAATTGAGCAATATGGTGGGCTTTGTCGGGTCGTAGGGATGAGCAAAAGCACGGGTATTGTTTCCTTTTATCAGGTATTCTACTCCGTGCTGATCAAGAAATGCTCTCAGACAGGCAGCAGCCTGTTCCTCTTCACGGCTCAGTGAGGGTATGGCTATCAGCGACTTAAGCAGGTCAACGGCCGAGTAATAAGCTTCGTCGATATTCATTTATCAAAAATAAGGTTATATTCAAAACATCGATGCAACCCGTTTTACCGCTGCTACAAAGGTGTCAATTTCTTCTTTGGTATTGTAAAACGAAAACGAGGCACGTACAGTTCCTTCTATGCCCAATCGTTTCATCAGTGGTTGTGCGCAATGATGTCCGGTACGCACAGCAATGCCCAGTTTATCGAGCAACATACCCATATCGTAATGGTGTATATCCCTGACTAAAAACGAAATAACACCACTTTTATTGCCGGCAGTGCCGTAAATGCGCAATCCCTCAATTTCGAGCAGCTTTTGCGTAGCGTAGTGCAACAACTCATCTTCGTAAGCCGCAATCTTATCTATCCCGATAGCAGATACATAGTCGAGAGCGGCCGCCAAACCGGTGGATCCGATGTAGTCGGGCGTTCCGGCTTCAAACTTAAATGGCAATTCGTTGTAGGTTGTTTTTTCGAACGAAACGGTGGCTATCATCTCGCCACCACCCTGATAAGGGGGCATCTTTTCGAGCCATTTGGCTTTGCCATAAAGCACACCAATGCCATTAGGTCCGTATATTTTATGTCCTGAGAATGCGTAAAAATCGGCATCCAGAGCCTGAACATCCACCGCGATGTGTGGCACAGACTGTGCGCCATCTATCAGCACAGGCACATCGTGTTTGTGTGCCGTTTCAATCATCTCTTTCACCGGATTGATGCTGCCCATTACATTCGAAACATGCATCACAGAGACCAGACGTGTGCGCTCGTTAAATAGCTTTTCGTATTCGTCAATCAGTAATTCGCCATTGTCATTCATCGGAATAACCCTCAGCTTCACCCCTTTGCGGGCTTCCAGCATTTGCCAGGGCACGATGTTTGAGTGGTGTTCCATCACCGATACAATCACCTCATCGCCGGCTTCGAGCATTTCGCCAAAAGAGAATGCCACCAGATTGATCGCTTCGGTGGTACCCCTTGTGATGATAATCTCGCGCGCTTCGGCCGCATTGATAAACCGTTGAATGGTTTTGCGGGCCTCTTCGTGCGCTTCGGTAGCGGCCTGACTCAGGAAGTGTACTCCGCGGTGAATATTGGCATTTACATTGTAATACCCCTCTTCGATGGCCTCTACCACACAACGTGGTTTTTGTGTAGTAGCTCCATTGTCGAAGTATATCAAATCTTTCCCGTAAACTTTACGGGATAATATAGGAAAATCTTTGCGAATTGACTCTGTATCAAGCATAAGCATTGTTTTATCAGTTGCAGATATTACAACTTGTACATTTATTGAGTTCGTGGCGGAAACGTTTTTCAACCAATACTTTCAGTCTGTCTTTCAGGGCTTCGAGACGAACATTTTCAATGACATCCGACATAAAGGCAAACATCAGCAACATGCGGGCCTCTTTTTCGTCAATACCACGGGCACGCATATAGAAAAGGGCGTTTTCGTCCAGCTGACCAACTGTGGCACCGTGGCTGCACTTCACATCATCCGCATATATTTCGAGTTGTGGTTTGGTGTACATTTTGGCCTCTCTTGTGGCACAAATGTTTCGGTTGGTTTGGTAGGCTTCGGTCTTTTGCGAGCCTTCGCGCACCAATATTCTGCCGGAAAAAGCACCTACCGACTGATCGTTTAAAACATATTTAAACAGCTCGTTACTCATGCAGTTGGGGGCAGCGTGATCGATAAAGGAGTGATTGTCCACCCGTTGCTGCTGATCCACAATGGCCATTCCGCAGAGGTGGCTTTCGCAGTGAGGACCGTTGAGCGTAACATGGTAGTTGTTTCGCGTAATTCCGTTGTTGAGCGTAATTCCGTTTACCATCACATTCGATCCGGCCTGCTGATCCACAAAGGTAGAGGCTACACGTTTGGTGTTGACCTCATTCTCTTCGAGCTCATAAAAATCGAAAATGGCATTTTCACCCACAAAAATCTCCGTCACCTGCGTGGCCAGGAAGCTAATATTGGCATCCATTGTGTGGTCGCACGACAGCAGCTTAGCCTGCGCGTTCTCTTCCACTATAATCAGCAGACGACGATTGGCCATCCAGTCCACATCGCCCCGAAGAATATTCACTAACTGTACAGGTTTCTCGATGATCACGCCTTTGGGCACATATAGCACAAAACCATCCTGAACAAAGGCAGTGTTAAAAGCCACAAGTCCGTCTTTTTCGGTTTTAGCCAGTTTACCGTAGTATTGTGCTGCCAGAGCAGGTTGCTCTTCGCAAAACTCTTTCAGACTACCGGCAAATAC
This sequence comes from uncultured Parabacteroides sp., assembly GCA_964534355.1. Lineage (GTDB taxonomy): Bacteria > Bacteroidota > Bacteroidia > Bacteroidales > UBA7332 > CAXXIC01. The sequence goes on along the minus strand of CAZHNZ010000014.1, from coordinate 32,536 downwards.
GCCATCGGGCAACCGGCGGGCATTGAGCTGACTGACAAAACTGTCGTTCACCAGAAAATAGAGCGAAGTACTCAGGTTGGGCACATCGCAATGAAACACTTCGTATGGATTTACCGGGATGTTTAGCCGGTTTAGGTTTATACCGTATTCGGGTGCAAAAAGGGCAGGTATATCGGTATATTTGTATTCTTCCGCATCTTTGGCCGGAAAACCGTTACGGGCAAAGTCGGCAATCGCTTTATCCCGCAATGCATTCAGCACTTCCGCAGAGTGGCTGTTTATCATCTCTTTGGTTTGATGAAACAGCTCTGTATAGGTTTGTTCTGTATTCATAAATAATGTCCCTCTGTCTTCCCCGTGGGGATTTTGATGAGTGATAATTCAATTCCGAACTCGAAGCCTTTCACGCCGAAAGGCAATGCGCAATTATTCGCCCAACTCTTTTTTAATCCAGTCGTAACCCTTCTCTTCCAGCTCAAGTGCCAGTTCGGGACCCGCAGACTTCACAATTTTTCCTTTGTAGAGTACATGCACAAAGTCGGGTTTGATGTAATCAAGCAGACGCTGATAGTGCGTAATCACAATTGTAGCATTGTGCTCGCTCTTCAGTTTGTTTACGCCATTGGCCACAATGCGCAGAGCATCAATGTCGAGTCCGCTGTCGGTCTCGTCCAGAATAGCCAAATGGGGTTCGAGCATCGCCATTTGAAAAATCTCGTTGCGTTTTTTCTCACCACCCGAGAAACCTTCGTTTACCGAACGGCTTGCCAGTTTGTTGTCCAGCTCTACCACTTCGCGTTTCTCGCGCATCAGTTTCAGAAAATCGGTAGCTGATATGGGTTCCAGATTTTTGTATTTGCGGTGTTCGTTAATCGCAGCACGCATGAAATTTACCATGCTCACACCGGGTATCTCAACCGGATACTGAAAGCTCAGGAAAACACCTTCGCGCGAGCGATCTTCGGGCGATAAATCCAACAGATTTTTATCGTTAAATTCTACCTCACCATCTGTCACTGTAAACACCGGATTTCCGGCCAGAACAGCAGAAAGGGTACTTTTGCCAGAGCCGTTTGGCCCCATGATTGCGTGAACTTCACCTGCGCGAACAGACAGATTGATTCCTTTTAATATCTCTTTGCCATTGATGTTGGCATGTAAGTTCTTAATGGTCAACATATATGAATTTTTTTATTGTTTCCAGTGTAAATATAAATCACCCCACACTTCCTTCGAGGCTGATAGCCAGTAGTTTTTGTGCCTCAACGGCAAATTCCATAGGCAGCTTGTTCATCACCTCTTTTGCATATCCGTTTACAATCAGCCCCACAGCATCTTCGGTGGAAATACCACGTTGGTTGCAGTAGAAGATCTGATCTTCACTGATTTTAGAGGTGGTGGCTTCGTGCTCTACCACGGCTGTCTCGTTGTTGATTTCCATATAGGGAAATGTGTGTGCGCCACATGTTGAGCTCAGCAGAAGACTGTCGCACTGCGAATGGTTGCGGGCATTGTCGGCCCGTTTGGTAATCTTCACCAACCCGCGGTAGCTGTTTTGGCTGTGTCCGGCAGAAATACCCTTCGACACGATGGTGCTTTTTGTATTTTTGCCCAAATGGACCATTTTGGTTCCCGTATCTGCCTGTTGGTAGTTGTTTGTTACGGCCACAGAATAAAATTCGCCCACCGAATTGTCGCCGGACAGTATGCAGCTCGGGTATTTCCAGGTAATGGCCGAACCGGTTTCTACCTGCGTCCACGATATCTTCGAACTGTCACCCTTGCACAATCCGCGTTTGGTTACAAAGTTGTAGATTCCGCCTTTTCCGTTTTTATCGCCCGGATACCAGTTCTGAACAGTTGAATATTTAACCTCAGCCCGGTCGTGACAGACGATTTCCACAATGGCCGCGTGCAGCTGATTTTCGTCGCGCATAGGGGCCGTACAGCCTTCGAGATAGCTCACATAGGCATCGTCGTCGGCTACTATCAGAGTACGCTCAAACTGTCCGGTATTGGCCGCATTGATACGGAAATAGGTAGAAAGTTCCATCGGACAACGCACGCCTTTGGGTATATATACAAACGAGCCATCGCTGAATACGGCTGAATTGAGCGCAGCGTAGAAATTATCGCGATAGGGCACCACAGATCCGAGGTACTTTTTCACCAAATCGGGATAGTCGTGCACCGCTTCGCTGAATGAGCAGAAGATAACACCCAGCTCAGCCAGCTTTTCGCGGAAGGTTGTCTTCACGCTTACACTGTCCATCACCGCATCTACAGCTATACCCGACAGGGCCATCTGCTCTTCGAGAGATATTCCCAGTTTGTTGAATGTCTTCAACAACTCGGGATCGACCTCATCCAGACTCTTTGGCCCCTCTTTCTTCTTCGGTGCAGCATAATAGCTGATGGACTGATAGTCTATTTCGGGCAAATTGAGATGTGCCCAATCGGGCATCTGAAGCGATTTCCAGTATTCAAATGCCTTCAACCGGTAATCGAGCAACCACTGTGGCTCCTGCTTTTTGGCTGAAATCAACCGGACAACCTCTTCATTCAATCCAACGGGAATAATATCAGTCTCGATATCGGTCACAAATCCGTATTTGTAATCGCCCGATGTTACCTCATCCAATATATTATTTGATTCTTCTTGCATAACTTTAAGATATATAGCTTATTGTAAAGAAATTATCACTATTCATATAACCCTCATTCTTTGTATTCAGTTCAAATATCATCCGGTTTTTTTTGCATTTGACCCTCATCTTTTCCGTAATCGAAGTATTGTTGAAGATAGGGTAACACAAAAGGTGACACCTTCAAAACAGGATAAAAACCGATAGAATTTTGCTTCGTTTCCAGCTTGACAATGCGATTGTTTTGGTCAATCATCTGAAACAGATTAAAGACAATGCTCAGTATCAGAAGCGATTTCAATGTACCGAATACAGCACCGGCCACATGGTCTAACGGACCAAGCCCAACTTCCGACAACAATTTCTTCACAATTGTAGCCAGCAGATTGCCAACAATTATCACAAGAAAAAACGGGATTATAAAGGAAAGTGCTTTGGTTACAAAAACCGGGAAATCATAGATTCTGTGCAAAAAAGAGGATGCATCACCAGCATAGTGAATGGCAATCCACGAACCCAGAATAATACCCACCAACGAAACCAACTGCCTCACCAAACCGTCCAGTAATCCTTTTACCAAACCTAACCCCGCTAATATGATTATGATCCAGTCGATGTAGTTCATATTCTTTATTTGTTCCGCAAAAATAGTAAATTTGAACCATATAACCGGCCAATTTCCCATTTTTTAGTACGTTATTAGCCTTATTTCTATAAACAAAAGAGGCTGTACTCACTTTTACACGATTACAGCCTCTTATATTTATTTCAACTTGTTTCTGTTCGAAGCAAATTTTGTTTACTTGTATTCATCCCAGCTCTTGATCTGAATATCATCCACATTCATGTTGCAGAATGCATGAATAAAGGCAGATGCAAGGCGGTCGTTGGTTATCAACGGAATGTTGAGATCGATAGCTGCGCGACGAACTTTATAGCCCTTGCTCAACTCTCTTGTGGTGAGATTTTTTGGAATGTTTACCACAAAATCAATCTTCTTGCTTTGCAACAAATCCATTACCTGAGGCTCGCCTTCATCACCCGGCCACTGAGCCAGCTTAGCAGGAACACCATTTTCGTTCAGGTAAACATAAGTGCCGTTGGTAGCATATATCTCAAATCCTTTCTGATGCAACAACTGAGCCGAAGGCAACATAGCCGCCTTTTGTTTGGCATCGCCGGTAGAGAGCAGAATCGATTTCTCGGGAATGCGATAACCTACCGAAAGCATAGAGGTGAGAACAGCTTCGTACGAATCGTCGCCAATACAACCTACCTCGCCGGTAGAAGCCATATCCACACCCAATACAGGGTCGGCTTTTTGCAAGCGGGTAAACGAGAACTGAGATGCTTTTACCCCTACATAGTCGAGGTCGAAAGCACTTTGCGAAGGCACTTCGTACGGTATTCCCATCATCACTTTTGCCGCCAGTTCGATAAAGTTGATTTTCAACACTTTCGACACAAACGGGAAGCTACGCGAAGCACGCAGGTTACACTCAATTACTTTTATATCGTTGTCTTTGGCCAGGAACTGCATGTTAAACGGACCCGTAATCTGCAATTCTGCCGCAATCTGACGGGCAATTTTCTTGATCCGACGGAATGTTTCGACATAGAGTTTTTGTGGGGGAAACTGAATAGTGGCATCGCCTGAGTGAACCCCGGCAAACTCGATGTGCTCAGAAATTGCATACAATACCACTTCGCCATGATCGGCAACGGCATCAATCTCAATTTCTTTGGCATTTTCGATAAATTCGCTTACCACTACCGGATGTTTCTTCGATACGTTGGCCGCCAGTTGCAGGAACTGTTTCAGCTCGCTGTCGTTTGAGCAAACATTCATCGCCGCACCCGAAAGAACATACGACGGACGCACCAATACCGGATAACCTACCTCATCCACAAATTCGTTGATGTCTTCCAGACTGCTCAACTCTTTCCAGCGTGGCTGATCAATTCCGAGTCGGTCGCACATCGTCGAAAACTTGTGTCTGTCCTCAGCATTATCAATGCTTTGAGCGCTTGTTCCGAGAATGTTTACCTTCTGAGCATCCAGACGGATAGCCAGGTTATTAGGTATCTGACCACCGGTAGAGAGAATAACGCCGTGTGGGTTTTCCAGCTCGATAATGTCCATCACGCGCTCATACGACAATTCGTCGAAATAGAGGCGGTCGCACATATCGTAGTCGGTCGAAACCGTTTCGGGGTTGTAGTTAATCATTACCGAGCGCCAGCCCTCTTTGCGGATAGTCAACAATGCATTTACCGAACACCAGTCAAACTCAACCGAGCTACCGATGCGGTAAGCACCCGAACCCAATACGATAACCGAGCGCTTGTCGCCCAGATACTGCATATCGTTGGCTGTACCGTTGTAAGTCAGGTAAAGATAATTAGTTTGAGCAGGATACTCAGCAGCCAGTGTATCAATTTGTTTCACAACGGGCACAATGCCAAGACTCTTACGGTAAGCACGCACATCGGCCAATGCTTTTTCTTCGTCCTTGCCTACCACTAAACGGCCAATCTGAAAGTCAGAGAAACCTTGTTGTTTGGCATGTTTCAACAGTTCAGCCGAAACCGATTCCAATGCCGGTAAAGCTTCGAGCTCATTTGCTGTATCAACTATATTCTGCAATTTGTGCAGGAACCATTTATCAATTTTAGTCAGTTCGTGTATCTGATCAATGGTGTATCCTTGGGCAAATGCTTTGGATATCACAAAAATACGGTTGTCAGTTGGCGCATTCAATGATTTGTCGATATCCTCAATTTTGAGCTCTTTGTTAGCCACAAAACCGTGCATACCCTGTCCAATCATACGAAGACCTTTTTGAATAGCCTCTTCGAAAGTACGACCAATAGCCATAACCTCACCGACAGACTTCATGCTACTGCCGATTTCGCGGTCAACACCCTGAAATTTAGCCAAATCCCAACGTGGTATTTTACAAACGATATAGTCGAGTGCGGGTTCGAAAAGCGCGGTGGTAGATTTTGTCACCGAGTTTTTCAGGTCGAACAATCCGTAACCCAGTGCCAGTTTGGCAGCTACGAAAGCCAACGGATAACCGGTTGCTTTTGAGGCCAGAGCCGATGAGCGGCTCAAACGCGCATTCACTTCGATTACGCGGTAATCTTCTGAATAAGGATCGAATGCATATTGTACGTTACACTCACCCACAATACCGATATGACGGATGATGCGGATAGCCAGCTCACGCAATTTGTGGTATTCGCTGTTGGTCAGAGTTTGCGAAGGTGCAACAACGATAGACTCACCGGTATGAATTCCCAGCGGATCGAAGTTTTCCATGTTACAAACGGTGATACAGTTATCGTATTTATCGCGAACTACTTCGTACTCAATCTCTTTCCAGCCTTTGAGCGATTTTTCGACCAAAACCTGTGGCGAAAATGCGAGTGCTTTTTCGCACAACACATCCAGCTCAGCCTCGTTGTCGCAAAAACCACTACCCAGACCACCCAAAGCGTACGCGGCACGCACAATAATGGGGTAACCCAGCTCTTTGGCAGCCCGGCGGGCATCTATTATATTGTCCACCGCTTCACTCTTGATGGTTCTGACATCAATCTCATCCAGTTTCTGAACGAAAAGTTCGCGGTCTTCGGTGTCCATAATTGCCTGAACAGGCGTACCCAAAACTTTCAGGTTGTATTTTTCGAGCAATCCGGCAGTATAAAGCTTCACCCCACAGTTGAGAGCCGTTTGGCCACCAAAAGCAAGAAGAATACCATCGGGCTTCTCTTTTTTAATCACTTTTTCAACAAAGAACGGTGTCACCGGCAAGAAATAAATCTTATCTGCCACACCCTCTGAGGTTTGCACCGTCGCAATGTTCGGATTGATAAGGACGGTTTCTATTCCCTCTTCGCGCAATGCCTTCAACGCCTGCGAACCCGAATAGTCGAACTCACCGGCTTCACCGATTTTGAGTGCACCCGAACCGAGAATAAGAACTTTTTTAATCTCTTTCATATTATATATTGAAGTCGTAAGTCGTAAGTAATATGTTGTAAGTCAAAAATGTTTGTTGTCAATGCCTGATTGCTGTTCAACGAAACAGAATCAATTAAAGCATTTTCACAAAGTCGTCAAACAGAAATTCTGTATCCGTAGGACCACTTGCGGCTTCGGGGTGAAACTGACACGAGAAGTAGGGTTTCGATTTGTGTCGGATACCCTCGTTGGTGCCGTCGTTCATGTTGATAAACAATGGTTCCCAATCGCTGCTCAGTGTATCATTGTCCACTGCAAATCCGTGATTCTGACTTGTCACAAAACAACGGTTTGAGTTGGTCATACGCACCGGCTGATTGTGGCTGCGGTGACCATATTTCAGCTTGTAAGTTTTAGCACCACCGGCTTTCGACAGCAACTGATTTCCCATACAGATTCCGAAAATAGGTTTTCCGGTATCCATAAATTTACGTATGTTTTCTACCGTTACATCGCAGAAGTCGGGATTACCGGGACCGTTCGACACAAACAAACCATCAAATTCGAGGGTGTTGAAGTCGTAATCCCAGGGCACACGAATGACTGTCACATCGCGTTTGAGCAGACAGCGGATGATGTTGTGCTTCACGCCACAATCTACCAGGCACACTTTCTTCTCGCCACTGCCGTAGGTTATCACCTCTTTGCAGCTAACGATAGCCACCTGATTCTCTTTGTCGGGATTGTGAAACTCGATCTCGTTTTCGTCTTCGAATACGATTTTGCCCAGCATTGCACCTTTTTCGCGCAATATTTTGGTGAGCTCTCGTGTATCGATTCCGTAGATACCGGGCACTTTGTGCTCAATCAACCACTCGCTCAAACTCTGAGCCGCGTTCCAGTGGCTATACTCAAAGGAATAATCAGAAATAACAAATCCGCTGACCTGAACCTTTTCTGATTCAAAGAAAGCGGATAAGCCGTCGATAAATTTACCTTCCGGAACGCCATAATTGCCAACTAACGGGAACGTTGAAACTAGTATCTGCCCCGAATAAGAGGGGTCTGTCAGACTCTCGGGATACCCCACCATTGCCGTGTTGAAAACAACTTCACCGGCAACGGGTTTATCGTAACCAAACGATTTCCCGTGGAAAACAACTCCATTCTCTAAAACTAATGAAACAGGCTTTTCTTTACGCATGTATGTATAAACTTACTCTGTTATTTAAAAAATCAGGCAAAGATAAAAACTTCTGCCTAATAATCATACTGATAGAGAATAGTTTTTAGGGTTATTAACTTTATGCAGCGGATAATTAAGAAGATAGAGTGAGGATGTAATTTATTATTATCGCAACCGGGGTTACAGTAACCCCGGTTGCGATAATAATAAATATAATTTCAAACAGAAAATAGTCTGTTTTTATGAAAAAATAAGCCCTGAACGAAGGCGATGAAAAGGGTGGTATCTTTTTTGCGCGAAAAAATCTTTATTTTCGTTGCATGATGAGCATCTCTTTGCCGGCACTGAGGTAGGCGCCGGTGGCGTAGACGTGCGACTGTGTGGCGGTGAACGGGTATGGGTCGCCGGCGACTTGTTGTACGTAGCCGAGGCGGCCATTGGCATTGACATTTTTGGATAGCGCCACCCAGGCTTTTTGTACATTGGGGCGGTATTTGGCGTCGATGAGGCCATTGTTAATACCGTAGGCCAGGCCGTAGCAGAAGAAGGCGCTTCCGCTGCTTTCGCCGTCGGGCAGATAGGCGGGATCGTGCAGACTACAGGTCCAGAGGCCGTCTTTGAGCTGCAAGGAGAGTAGTTTGTGGGCTATCTCTTTGAATTGCTGCTCGTATTTGGGGCGCAGGGGCGAGTCGGCGGGCAGGACTTCGAGTATGCGTGCCAGACCGGCGATGACCCAGCCATTGCCACGCGACCAGAATATTTTCTTACCATTGTCGCTCAATTTGGTAAAGTAGCGGTCGTCGCGGTAAAAGAGCGAGTCGGTTTTGGAATAGAGGTAGTCGGATGTTTTGCTCCAGATGACATCCATATAATTGAGGTAGCGCGGGTCGCCGGTGGCTTTTGACATACGGGCAAAAACGGGCGGGCTCATGTAGAGGGCATCGCACCAGGTAATCCACTCTGAGGCATAGAGATTGTCTTTGAGGTTGACCATGACGCGTTTGCCGGTGCCACGACTCATAATGATGTCGAGTGCAAAGCGGGATTTGTCGATGATGACGGGATCCTGATATTTTTCGTAGAGCTTGATAAACATGTCGATAATGGCTACGCGGTCGGCGTGCAGAATTTCGTCGAGTGGTTTCCAGCCGGTTTGCTGACCAAGGTTATACATTTCATTGAGGTAACGCTCGTCGCCGGTAGTTTTCCAGAGATCCATGAGACCGATGAAGAAGGCGGCATAGTGCCAGTCGCGCAGGTCATCTTTGCGTGGATTGGCCAGTTGCCAGTCGGCGGCGCGACGCATCAGATTTTTGATGGCTGTGGTGTCGAGCGGATTGGGTGTGGCAGGCGATGGCAGATTGGTTTTGATGGCTACCTGATAGCGATCTTTCCAGGCTACGGGCGCAGCATTGAAGCGGATGTAGCGGGTGTTTTGCATCCAGAGCAGTTGCAGTGGATTGGTCTCTTTGGCGCCCAACACTGCGGTGGGGCGAACATTGTCTTTCGAGGATCCCCGGGTGATATATTCGGCTTTCCACGACTTCCCGAAATCTTTGGTGGTCCATTTTTCTATTTCGAAAACAGAGTCGCGCTTCACCGAGAGGTAGAGCTGATTGGGGTTCTCTTTGTCGATGGTCAGACCGCCGGAATAGAAGGGCTCTGTTTCTGTTTTTCCTTTTTGCGTTTGGGGAAACCAACCGCCGGCATCGATCAGCTCACGATTGTCCCACGCATTGCCGTTCCAGCGGGCGTAGCAGAGGCAATGGGTAGAGTCATTGCGGAATTTCACATAGGCAACCACCGGATTCCCGGTAGCTTCCTGAGCAACATCCCAGGTAAAGGCGTCGTGCTGAGACTGAGTGGCATCGTATACCATATCAGTTTTGGCAGAAGGCAGGGGTAAACCGGAAAGGGTTCCGATTTGCTGACCATTGGCTTTGTAAAACGCTCCGTTTTTGTAGTAGAAATAGCGCAAAGCATTGTACTTTTTGCGGGGTGAGCCGTCGGTGGCAAAGAAATGAATTTTATCAACACCGTCGGAATAGATTTGGATAAATGCATTCCCTTTTCCGGCGGCGAGTTCGGGTTCGAAATAGGCCCTACCTGCCGACCAGGTCTCGCCATTGTCGGTAGATGTGGACATTGTCGGGCGAAAATCGGGACCATGCCAGAAGAGGAAGAGTTTGCCCTTTTCGGCCGAAAGTCTGACCGGATGCACCAGGCGGTGACTGCCGCCAACTCCGGTTTTGGTATTGAGTTGCGGGTCATTCAGCAAAAGTGTTTTGGGATTGCTCCACTGCGAAATATCTTCGGGATTTTTCGATTTCAGGAAAATAACAGGTACATCACCCGCCACACGGTTGTTGAAAAACAGGAGTATGTGCCCCTCTTCGTCGAAACAGATAACCGGATTGTTGTGGTCACTCACTTCAAGACCGTCGGCCACCACGTGTGTAACCATTGCACCTGTGATCTGATCGTAATAACCCACTGTGGCATCGCCGTAGTTATCGACCCACGCCGTATAGGTGCGTTTGTATTTACCTTCGTGATAAACTGCGCGCGGATTGGTAAACCAGTGCCAGACCCCGTTGAAGGTAGCCGAACGATAACTTTCGCCATCGCGACCGCTCTTTTTATTGAGTGATACTTTGGGTTGCTGCGCAGAGAGTACGGTTGCAAAAAGCAACAATGGAAGTAAAAGCCTGTTTTTCATGGTGTTTTAGGGTATAAATCTATCCTGCCTGCCGACAGGATAGATGGTATTTGTGTTTGCTGCTTAAAACTCGGATGTGAAATGGAAACGGATTTTCTTGAAATCGTTTTGAGCCATCATCAGCACATAACTCGAATCGGCCAGAAAGACATCGCGGCCTTCTCTGTCTATGGCCATAAACTGATGTTTCCGTTTCTTGAAGTTTTCCAGCTCAGCGGCATCATCACTCTCTATCCAGCAAGCTTTGTAGAGACTAAGCGACTCCCAGCGGCACTGCGCTCCGTATTCGTTGAGCAGACGATACTGAATAACCTCAAACTGCAACTGCCCTACCGTTCCGATAATCTTGCGACCGTTGAACTGATTGGTAAATAGCTGAGCCACACCTTCGTCCATCAGCTGATCGATACCCTTGTTGAGCTGTTTGGTTTTCATCGGATCGGCGTTTTCGATGTATTTAAACATCTCGGGCGAGAAACTTGGCAGCCCCTTGAAGTGCAACTCCTCTCCTCCGGTAAGTGTATCACCAATCTTGAAGTTCCCAGTGTCGGGCAAACCGACAATATCTCCCGGATAGGCCTCATCTACCACCGATTTCTTTTGCGCCATAAAGGCAGTCGGGCTCGAAAAACGCATCATTTTGCCGTGGCGGATATGTTTGTAATTATCGTTACGAACAAACTTACCAGAACAGACCTTGACAAAGGCTATGCAACTGCGGTGATTGGGGTCCATGTTGGCGTGAATTTTGAAAATAAAACCCGAAAACTGCTCCTCTTCCGGCTTCACTTCGCGCTCCAGCGTCTGAACAGGGCGGGGCGACGGGGCGATACGTACAAAGCAGTCTAACAGCTCCTTAACGCCAAAATTATTGAGCGCAGAGCCAAAAAAGACAGGCGCCAGCTTGCCTTTCAGGTATTCTTCTGTGTCAAATTCGGGATATACACCCTCTATCAACTCTATGTCTTCGCGAAGCTTGGTTGCATCCTCTCCGATGTGGTTTTCCAAATCGGGATTTGAAATATCACTAAATGCAACCGACTCTGTAACTACCTGTTTGTTTGGGGTATAGAGATCTAACTTCTTTTCAAAAATATTATAAACGCCCTTAAACTTCTGACCTATATTAATCGGCCAACTCAACGGCCGGACAGAGATACTGAGCTCCTCCTCTACCTCGTCGAGCAAATCGAACGGATCTTTTCCCTCGCGGTCCATCTTGTTGATAAAAACGATAACAGGCGTATGACGCATACGGCACACCTCCATCAGTTTACGGGTTTGAGCCTCAACACCTTTGGCGGCATCAACAACAATAATCACACTATCCACCGCCGTCAGCGTACGGTAGGTATCTTCGGCAAAATCCTGGTGACCGGGCGTATCGAGAATATTGACTTTGTAGTCGCCGTAATTGAATCCCATGACCGATGTAGCCACCGAAATACCACGTTGCTTTTCGATTTCCATCCAGTCGGACGTGGCGGTCTTCTTAATTTTATTCGACTTCACAGCCCCGGCTACGTGTATGGCGCCCCCAAAAAGCAAAAGCTTCTCGGTAAGCGTTGTTTTTCCCGCATCGGGGTGACTGATTATACCAAATGTTCTTCTTTTCAGAATCTCTTCTTCCAGCTCGGTCATTTTATTTTGCTTGATTAATTTTTTACTTAGGGGAATAGAATAAAATCCATTTACCGGATTTACAGGCCAAACGATTAATACATTTTGGCAATACAATCGGACAGACTCTCTTCCCAATGAGGCACAGTCATACCAAAAGTGCTCTTTATCTTCTTCTTGTTCAGCACGCTGTATTGCGGACGGGCTGCCGGCGTCGGGTAGTCACTCGTCTCTATCGGGTTTACTTTGCAGTCGACAGCTGCTAAGCGATGAATTTTTTTAGCAAAATCGTACCAGCTACAAACTCCTTCATTACTGAAATGGAAAATGCCCGGCACAAAACCATTCTCTTCGGCATATACCACCATCTTCATCATTGCCAAAGCCAGATCGGCCGCATAAGTAGGCGTACCTACCTGATCAAAAATCACACCCAGACTCTCCCGCTCGTTACCCAGACGAATCATGGTTTTTACAAAATTGTTTCCGTACGAAGAATAAAGCCACGCCGTACGAACAATAGCAGCATCGGCACATGCCTCCATCAAAGCCTGTTCGCCCTGAACCTTTGATTCGCCGTAAACCGATTTGGGGCAAACCTGATCCTCTTCGTTGTAGGGGCGACAATTAGAGCCATCAAACACATAATCTGTCGAAACCTGAATCACCTTAGCACCGTTAGCGGACGCTACTTCGCCCAGATTGCGAACAGCATCGCGGTTGATTTTGAAACAGAGCGTACTGTCCGATTCAGCTTTATCAACAGCCGTATAAGCTGCACAATTAAGGATATAGGTAATGCCGTTTTCCACCACAAAGCTGTTTACAGCCTCTTTGTCGCAGATATCGAGCGTATCGGCATCGGTAAAGAAAAACGAAAACTGAGGAAAATTATCCGACAACTCTTTCAGTTCGCTGCCCAACTGTCCGTAAGCTCCGGTGATTAAAATATTTGACATAACTTATTCTTTTTCAGATTTATATTAATGCGTTTTTCAGACTATTCTGTCAATCCTTCGCCGGCTTTTTCCTGTTTGTATCTATCAGAAAGCATTCCCAGAAACACCGTTATCTGCTTAAATGCCTGCATGGTTTGCTCTGTTACCGATTGTCCTTTCAGACGCATCATCAGCAACCCGTACAATGCCGAAAAGCAGGTCTCTATCTCACCCGATTTGTTCTCGCCCGATTTTGCACGCAGCTCGACAATATAAGGTAAGGTTTTGTAATAAGACGTGACATAGAAAGGCTCTTTGCCGGATTCAATCATCCGCAGATGCAAATCTGTGAGATCAATAATCACATTTTTATTCAGCTGCAAATGCCCTTTATCGGCCACATCCTCCCGGCGCATCATATCAATCAGACTCTCATACCACTCCCTGATTTGCATTTTCACCTCCTCAGGTTGATCGAAACGATCTATTATGGCCTCCTGAATCCGGTCGATATCCAACTCATAGGCACGTATCAAATCCTCTATCTGCCACATATAAAGCAGATATTCGGCAATGTTCTCCTGTTTCTTTTGATGTGCGATTATCATAAGTCGATCAGTTATTTATCATTGAAAACTCGGATATGGCCACATAGAACTCCTTATCGGGCAACCCCAACTGACGGCAAGCCAGACGCGCGCCATTCAGATTTTGCAAAAAATAGTCATCCATAATTTTGATCGGGAAATTGCCAAAACGAGTTTTGAGCAGCGTACCATTCTCATCTTCAATTATATCATGCGCCTTGTAGGGCATTTCGGTAATGTCTTCCCTGATTTTTGAAGTCAGACTTTGCAAAGGCAGGTCGCCTTCGTAATAAATATATTTGCCATCCCGGGCAATTCCTTCCACCAGTTTTTTAAAGCTCGACAAATAAGACTCAAACGTGAGGAATTCATCGCACTCCTCCCATTTAAGGTTGGTGAGTAACACAATTTGTGGGTGATAAAACTGATGCACCGGTTTTTTTTCAAGCGGTGATGTCCGAAATTCATCCCCTTCGAGCAGGGCAATGCGGGTATCGTAGCTAAGACTTACCGAGGCAACACCCTCTTTGATCTGCCCCAAAGTTGCGTAGTCAAAGGCTATTTTGTTTTTTTTCAATGCATAAAACATCATCGATATTACACTTGTTTTCCCCTTGCTACCACTGACTACGAGCCGAACTTTATCCTTTGTCTGTCTGTATATAATATCGGGAAATGATAAAACCAGCAATCCCTTTTCATGAGCCCGGGCCAACTCGGGATTCTTCTCATCCAAATGCATGGCCGGAATAATAGCATCAATTCCTTTCACTATTGAATCTGCATTCCAGCCCATTTCGGAAGGCATCAGTCCGTGTTTTTCAAGAAGCAATCGCTGCGGTTCCTCAATATGTGTATCCGAGCCGGATACCAAAAGGCCTTTCTTTCTGAGTGCAATGGCCAGGTGACACATAGTGAAATCCCCTATTGAAATAATGTGAATGCGAGTCATTAAAATAAATTTTTATTTACATTCAGCGGCTTTGTAAAATACAAAAGCTAAATTTGCTGCAAATTTAATACTTATCATGCAGTTATACCTTATAAATACAGCTTTTTTTTCGTGCGAAGGCGGCGCTATGTTTGGTATCATTCCACCCCGGGTTTGGCAAAAACATTATCCTTCTACAAATGGACTGTGCCCTATGCATCTGCATTCATTATTAATTGTTTACAAAGACAGGAAGATACTGATTGACACCGGCGTGGGCGACAAAGAGGCATTCAAACTGAAATCGTATGGCTTCAAAGGGGTTACGCACCTGCGTCAATACCTGCCTACGATTGGCATTCTGCCCGAAGAGATTACAGATGTTGTGCTCACGCATCTTCACTTCGACCACTGCGGCGGATGCACTTACCGGGATGAAAACAGACTAAAAGTAACCTTCCCCAATGCCACCCATTGGGTGAGCCAATCGCAACTCGATTATGCACTCAATCCCCACATTATCGACCGCGATGCTTATCAGGCAGACCATTTTATGCCATTGATCCAAAGCAATTTACTAAAAACAATAACAAAAGACACCTGTTTAACAAATGAGATAGAACTAAAACTATTTGATGGCCATACATTCGGTCAAATTGTCGTTTCCATCCGGTCCGATCACAGAGGAATCTGTTTTGCCGGCGATGTAATTCCTACATTGGCTCACCTGTCTGATACATGGATTTCTGCCTACGATTTACAACCCATGGTTTCGGTCGATAGCAAAAAAGCACTACTCCAACAGATCTACAATAATAATCAGATGCTGATTACCTCGCACGATGCCTATACCCCGGCTGCCACTCTTCGAAAAATGGGAAATATCTTCAAAATAAACAAAAAATTTGACATGACATGGCAGCAAATCAACCCGGTCTGACCATTTAAATTGCATTTAAACGGATAATTTTGAGAAAATTGCACTAACTTTGCGTCATAATACATCATTTCACATGAAACGCTTTCTCATTTACCCAATGCTCTGCTTCGTGCTATTGGCGGGTTTCATCCCGACATTGGCTCAGAATCCGCCAGCCAGAAACACGGCTGAGCGCGAATCTTCAGGCCTGCAAATACAGGTAAATGGCAATCGGGTGAGCATACAAAACGCGCAACCCAACACCATTATAGAAGTGTACAGCGTAGTCGGGGTAAAACTAAAACAATACAAACTGCCCAAAGCAGCCGACGAATATCAAATAGAATTGCCCAAAGGTTGCTACATTCTGAAATCTGAAAATATCGTTCGCAAAGTCGCAATAAAATAAAAAAGGCCAATCTCTTTTCACTGAGTTGGCCTTTCCTATTTTTTTGTTCAAATCATCGGATGTTAATACCAAAACCAATGGATGCTGTCGGATATTTCTGCATTGTGTATTGCGCATGCAAAGCCATTACAAACAGCACTTTCATACGAAAACCAACTGTCGCACCCGGCATAAATTCTGAATAACTCAGGTTTATGGGGTCATTTACTGCATCCACAGAGAGTTTGCCAAAATTGGCCCCGGGTGTCAATATCGGATTTCCCAATACAGGATATTTACCGGCAAATGAAATATCAAAATTAGCTTTGGTAAAGCCCACACCCAAATAAGGTGTAAAGAAGGCCACTTTTTTCGACACAATCAGATTTGCCGTTAAAGCATTCGCCTTAATATCAAAGCCCTGACCGGCTTTAGCCCAATCAATACCAGTACCATCATACACGCCTAAAGTACCACCCTGCTTAAGAACATCAGGGGTTATGGCTGATTTAAAAGAATAATCCATCGAAAAATTGGTATAGCCCACCAATACAGAGGCATCAAAAGGTAAGCTCTCTACAACCGGAATCCATTGCTTCACATCATGTTTCACCGCAACCCCCCACAATTGAGTGCTCAGACCTTCCAATTTCAAAGAGGGAGTATATCGAACAGAAAGATCATTACCCAATGGCAATCCAATGGTTAATTGCAAATTCGGAGTTGGTGTATATTTAGTAATGCCTTTAGGGGTAGTGAATTGCGAAATAACTACGCCGTTCTGCGTTAGATTCATCAATGCACCATCTCCGTTACCACCAAAAGTTGGTGCAGTCTTTACTGACCCGACAGGTGATAGCTTTTGAAATCCTTCCAGACTAAACGTCTGATCGGAAGATGGAGTTGTTGACACACTTGCGCCCACGGTCAAATCAAACCCCAACAACTTATGCGTAGCCGCCGTGTTATACCAGTTAGAACCCAATCCGGCAGAAAAACCAACACCGGCAGGCTTCAGATAACCCTCTGCCAGTTTATTCATGTCGGAAACACCGGCTGCCATAATTGATGAAATACTCTCTTGCGCATATAACTGCGAAAACATTGCAGTAAAAGCTGCTGCAAATCCAAAGACTTTGATTCTTTTATTCATATTCAATAGTTTTTGTTGTACATAATAAAAAGAAAAACAAATATAAACAAAAAAAGTTGCAATCTACATTATTTCAATTATTTGTTTAAAATAATCTACAAAGTATTCCTTTGACAAACCATGCTACGTGGAAGCCCAAATACCAAAAGGCCAACTCCACACCAAACGAATACTTTACCAATCTACAATTACAGTAACTTAGAAATCAAAAAACAGTTCAGAATTATATATTTTGCAAAATATAAACGTCTGCCTTTATTGATTCAGACAAATAAATGGAAAACAAACCAAAACTTCCGACCTAATTTCAGACACTATTTACAAAAACAAACCGGATCACAGATATTCTTTCTGCTGTCTGAACCCATATGCGGTTTTACCTGTCTATTTGCAAAACGAAGAATAAAAAATAGAACTAGTACAAAAACCACATGCTTTAACAATTCGATGGTATACTTTTCTATCTCGAAATTAAGCAATAATTGTTGAGCTTGCATTTACAAAACCATAAAAAACGTCTGAAATACAGATTGATCACTGCTGAAGGCTGATGAACATACAATGAAATCATCTCTGACAAGATCTTTGATATTTAAGTCCGGATTCATATAGGGCTTCTTATTGTAAAATGACAAAAAATAAAACGCTCTACAAACGACTATAAAAAAAAGAAGTCAGGACAGTATATATAGATTAAGAATGCAAAATACATTTATAACCAGTACAAAATCCATCTGAAATATACCCGTTGAAATCCTCAATAATCATCACTTTCCACGGATCAAAGAGATAAACTCTTCCCGTGTTTTTGCCTGCTCAAAAACGCCTGTAAAGTCAGAGGTAGTGGTCACAGAATTCTGTTTCTGTACGCCACGCATCTGCATACACATGTGCTGCGCCTCAATCACCACCATCACACCCAACGGATTGAGCGTATTCTGAATACAATCTTTTATCTGCGTGGTCAGCCTCTCCTGAATCTGAAAACGACGTGAGAAAACATCAACCACCCGCGCTACCTTACTCAATCCGGTGATATAATGATTGGGAATATAGGCCACATGCGCTTTGCCAAAGAAGGGCAACAAATGGTGTTCGCACATCGAAAAAAGATCAATATCTTTTACAATCACCATCTGCCGGTAATCTTCGCGAAACATAGCACTCTTGATAATCGCCTCAGGATCTGTGCTGTATCCCTGTGTCAGAAACTGCATGGCTTTTGCCACACGATGGGGGGTTTTTACAAGCCCCTCACGCTCAGTGTCTTCCCCAAGTAATTCTAAAATTTTACCGTAATGAAACGATAGTTCCTGCGTGGTTTTCTCATCCACCGGAAATATATTTTGTTGAAAATCCATTCTTGCTGAATTAATGGTAAATTTTAATATCGTCTTTCACGATATAGGTCTCCTTTCCGTATTTTGGAAAGACCTCTTTTATTTTACGCATGACATTGTAAGCCTCTTCATACGACTGAAAATTACCTACACGCAATCGCCAGAATGGCGACTTAAATGACACAAATGTTTCCAGATCAGGAAAATCTCTTCGTATAACTGCCTCCCGCTCGAAAGCCTCTTTCTTGGACGCATTTTGATTGTTTCCCGAAAAAACTTGTATCCTGAATCCTTTTCCAACGGAAAAGTTGCTCCGAGCCACCTCCTTTTCACGCTTCTTTCCTATCAATCCGGCTATCCGGCTATCCTGATAGATTTTAACAACCCCCTGACCAACAGCCTCTTTTTCCAACGATTGAATAATGGATTGAATAGTGTCATTTTGCTGATTCGCCGAAAAAAGCGGCTGACCAATCAACGGTAGTAGCAGAAACAACAGCCACTGAATCGCATTTGGACCTATATATCGGATAATATCGGCATCTCTTTTCATATAATTATCTGAGAATGTGATAGGGAAATCTGTAATAGTAGTTTTGTATTAAAAGCAATTCAACCGCAAAACCTATTCTCCGGACAAACGGGGATCGGTTTTGCGGTTTATATTCTGTTTAACCAGGGATAATTATCCCCATGCTTCGATGATAGGCATGAAGTTGGCCACAGTCAAAGCAGCGCCACCAATCAAACCACCATCCACGTCAGGATTAGCAAACAATTCTTTCGCGTTCGAGCCATTGCAGCTTCCACCATAAAGAATAGATGTTGCATCAGCCACAGCGTTGCCATATTTAGCGGCTACAACTTCGCGGATGTAAGCATGAATCTCCTGTGCCTGAGCAGCAGTAGCAGTTTTACCTGTTCCGATTGCCCATACAGGCTCGTATGCCAATACAATTTTACCAAAATCTTCTGCAGAGAGTTCAAACAAAGACTCTTCAATCTGAGTTTTTACCACTTCGTTTTGTTTTCCGGCTTCTCTCTCTTCCAATACTTCGCCAATACAAAAGATGGGGGTCAAACCATTTGCCAAAGCTAAAAGAGTTTTTTCTTTCAAAATAGCAGTAGTTTCACCATAATAAGCACGACGCTCTGAGTGACCCAGAATAACGTATTTAGCTCCTGTTGAAGCTACCATAGAAGCAGAAACTTCACCGGTATATGCTCCCGACACTTTGTCGGCACAGTTTTGTGCAGCTACGCCAATTTTAGTGGTATCGATAGCGGCAGCCACGCTTGCCAAATGCACAAACGGTGTTCCGATTACGACATCGCAGTTGATGGTTTTACCAGCCAAAGCCGCGTTCAATTCGTTTGCTAACTCTAAACCCTCTTGCAAGGTTTTGTTCATCTTCCAGTTTCCTGCAACGATTTTCTTTCTCATAATTGATTTGTTTTGGATGTTATTATTTTTTTTGATAAATAATTTCTCGAAATAAGATAGTATGGCCAAAAGAGCTTTTTCGAACAACAACAGCATGGCCAAAATAATCGCCCAAAGGGCAAACGCTCTCCAAATAATGGCTTGTGTTCTGTGCGTTTCTGTTTTTAGCACATTTTTATCTGCACTCTTTATGTATTGCTTCATCGCCTCTTCGTCGGGGACATCAAACGAACTCCATTTTCCGACTACAACTCCCTTTTTCAAGAGTATTAATCCCGGATTGGCTCGCATCATTGTTCTCAGCGTTGTTCGGTCTGTTTTTGCAAAAATATACTCTGCGCCGGTAGAGTTTCGCCAGCCATCTATATCGGCATCAGACGAAGAAGTCAGGCAGTAAAATGAGTAATTATTATCCCGGCTAAAATCAAAAATGGTGTTGATATTGTGAATATTAGCATCAATAGCATCCGGCAAATCGGGCGATATGAGCAAAAAAGTAAAAGAGCTGTCCTGCAACACAATATCTGTCAGATCGTCTCCTGTTTCGGCCTGCTGAATACTGAAATTGGTAATCGGCGGCTCGTATCCTTTTTCCAGTAAAACAGATTTTTGCTCTACGAAGTGCCAGGTTGTATCATTCTCGGGGTATTTCTCAAGGGTAAACTCTTTAAGTTCATCTCCCCGTTTATAGATAAATGTAGTTTTAAACGAATCCCTTTTCGCTCCTTCAGGAACACTCATTCCTTTTACGATATCCGAACCGGTCTTGTAGGGTAGAAAATCAATCAGAGGAAGATGAATATAGCAGTAAACGCCTATTAGCAAGGCAAATACAAAAGAGATTATTGACGGAATCCAATGAATTTGATAATGGTAAATGTATCGGACTTTATTCCGGTGTATAAAGTAAAACAGCGATGCAGAAAATAACAAAACATTCTTCCCGAATGTCTCCCAATTAGTCATTTTAATGGCATCTCCAAAACAGCCACAGTCGCTTACAGGATTGGCAATGGCCAGATACAAAGTGAGCGGTGTCATCAACGACATCATGATCAACACGTAGTAGGCTGTATGTCGGGGGCTTAGCGACAGTAAGACATTCACCCCCATCAAAAACTCAAACGCTGCCAACAAAAAAGCAAGTCCCAAAGCATAGGGCGCAAGAAAACCCAGATGCAACGCCTCAAAGTAATCTTCGAATTTTATGGCAGAGCCAACCGGATCAATGGCTTTTACAAATCCCGAAAAGATAAATGTAAGACCAATAACCAAACGACTGAGTGCCAAAAGTGCTGTATTCAGTTTTTGCATTGTTTGCTGTTTCTTATTGTCAGGAATTACGGAATCGGGATAAATCTGATTTATTCCCCAAATTCAAGTTTAATTAATCCAAACAACGAATAATTGACCATATCCATATAATTGGCATCAATACCTTCCGACACCAACGTTTTACCGAGGTTGTCTTCTATCTGTTTGGTCCGATGTATTTTCATCAGAATCAGATCGGTATACGAACTCACACGCATACTGCGCCAGGCTTCATCATAGTCGTGATTCTTTTTGTACATCAGCTCTTTGGTTTGGGTCATGTAGTTGTCATACAGACCCAAAGCCTCTTCGGCTGTAATATCGTTTGCTTCGGCGTACCCCAGCGAAAGCTGAATAATACCGATAATCCCGTAATTCACAATCCCGATAAATTCGGAACGAACACCCTCATCGATCTGCGTAATGCCTTTTATTTCGATGCTTCGGATGCGATTCGCCTTGATATATATCTGATCGGTAACCGATTGCGGACGCATTATGCGCCAGGCAGGACCATAATCCTTTAATTTCTTCTCAAATAAAGTACGGCACTCGGCTATGACCTGCTCGAATTGCTGAACGGTATCTTTCATACAAAAGTCTAATTTATAAACCGTTAAAAAAACGGTGCAAAGTTAATAAATTTGAGGCAGATAGGCGTGTTATTCCGCAATAAAAAGATTTTTACTGCATTTTTTGTACCTTTGTCATTCAAACCCTAAAAAACAGACCCCGCCGTGGCCAAAGATGTAGTAGAAACCCCGTTAATGAAGCAATATAACGAAATAAAATCAAAACACCCTGATGCTATTTTACTTTTCAGAGTGGGCGATTTTTATGAAACCTTCTCGGATGATGCGGTTGCCGCAGCCGAAATTTTGGGTATAACACTCACCCGCAGAGCCAACGGTGCCGCTCAATACATCGAACTGGCCGGTTTTCCTCACCATGCTCTCGACACCTATCTACCCAAATTGGTGAGAGCCGGGAAAAGGGTGGCCATCTGCGAACAACTGGAAGACCCCAAAACGACCAAAAAGATTGTCAAACGCGGAATTACCGAACTTGTGACGCCGGGTGTTTCGATCGGTGATAGCATTCTTAATCACAAAGAAAATAACTTTCTGGCTGCCGTGCATTTCTCAAAAACGATTTGCGGCGTTTCATTTCTCGATATCTCTACCGGCGAGTTTCTCACAGCTGAGGGCTCTTTCAATTACATAGACAAACTACTCAACAACTTTGCGCCCAAAGAGGTGCTGGTTGAACGTAGTAACCGCAAACGATTTGAAGAAAACTTTGGCACCCGCTTTTTCACTTTTGATCTCGAAGATTGGGTTTTCACCGAGGACGCTGCCAGAGATCGCCTGCTTAAGCATTTCGAGACCAAAAATCTGAAAGGTTTCGGGGTACATCATCTGGTCAATGGGGTAATTGCCTCAGGTGCTGTTTTGCATTACCTCGATATCACTCAACACCATCAAATCAAACATATCACTGCCCTTTCGCGCATTGAAGAGGATAGATTTGTGCGCCTCGATAAGTTTACGGTTCGCAGCCTCGAGCTGGTTGGCACCATGAATGAAGGGGGAAAAAGTCTGCTCGACATAATAGACCGAACTGTCAGCCCAATGGGAGCACGTCTGCTGAAGCGCTGGCTGTTGTTCCCGCTCAAAGATATCAAACCAATCAACGACCGTCTCAATGTGGTTGAGTATTTTTTCAAAGAACCCGAAGTAAAAGAGTTTCTCGATCAGCAATTAGCCTTAATTGGTGATCTGGAGAGAATAATATCAAAAGTGGCAGTCGGAAGGGTCACGCCGCGCGAAGTTGTTCAACTCAAGGTTGCACTTAACGCCATTGTTCCTATTCGTGAAATTTGCATTAATTCGGGCAACGAAAGTCTGGCCATTATTGGCGAACAACTCAATCCCTGCCACCTTATATCCGAACGTATAGAGCGTGAGATCAATAATGATCCTCCGTCACTCATCAACAGAGGAGGGGTAATCAAACAAGGTGTTGACAACGATCTTGACGAGTTACGTGGCATTTCTCATTCCGGAAAATCATACCTCATGGAGGTGCAACAACGGGAAAGTGAACGCACAGAGATACCGTCACTTAAAATTAGCTTCAATAATGTTTTCGGGTACTATATCGAAGTACGAAACACCCACAAAGACAAAGTTCCTTCAGACTGGATTCGAAAACAAACCCTTGTCAATGCAGAAAGATACATTACCCAGGAGCTCAAAGATTACGAAGAGAAGATTTTGGGGGCCGAAGAAAAAATCTTAAGCATTGAAACCCGGTTGTTCAATGAGCTCGTCATTAGTCTGGCGGAATACATTCAGGCAATACAAACCAATGCTAATCAGATTGCCCGACTCGACTGTATGCTTTCGCTTTCAAAAACTGCCAAAGAAAATAAATACATACGACCCGAAGTGAATGAGTCTGACACAATAGACATCAAACAAGGAAGACACCCCGTAATTGAAAAACAACTTCCACCGGGTGAATCATATATTGCCAACGATGTGTGGCTCGACAACGAGAAATGTCAGGTCATTATTATTACCGGACCCAATATGGCCGGTAAGTCGGCACTGCTTCGTCAAACAGCACTCATTGTACTGCTGGCCCAGATTGGCAGCTTTGTCCCTGCAGAATCAGCCAGGATTGGCTACACAGACAAGATTTTCACCCGGGTGGGAGCATCCGACAATATTTCGCTGGGAGAATCCACATTTATGGTCGAAATGAATGAAGCAGCTGATATCCTGAACAATATTTCCAACCGCAGTCTCATTTTGTTCGACGAACTGGGACGTGGAACAAGCACTTATGATGGTATTTCTATTGCATGGGCCATTGTTGAGCATATCCACGAACACAAAAAAGCCTTCGCCAAAACTCTTTTTGCGACTCACTACCACGAATTGAACGAAATGGAACGTTCGTTTAAGCGGATAAAAAATTACAATGTTTCTGTCAAAGAGGTGGATAATAAGGTAATTTTCCTGCGCAAACTGGTTGCGGGAGGGAGTGAGCACAGCTTTGGTATTCATGTAGCCAAAATGGCAGGTATGCCCCAAAGCATCGTAAAAAGATCCAACGAAATACTAAAACAACTCGAAACAGATAACCGAAAAAACGGTATCGCCAAACCCGTAAAAGCGATTGCCGAAAGCCGCGAAGGAATGCAACTCAGCTTTTTTCAGCTCGACGACCCTGTTTTAAGCCAAATTCGGGATGAAATAAAAAGCGTGGATATAAATAACCTCACCCCCATGGAGGCGCTCAATAAACTAAACGAGATAAAGAAGATTATCACAGGTAAATAATCTAACCTATCACAAACAAATGATGCCATAAATTGATACCGAATCGCATTCCGGTAGTCAACTGATGGCATCGTTGTATAAATCAGACAGTTTATTACTTTTTACGGCCAAACAATTGGAGTAAATAGATAAACAGATTGATAAAATCAAGATACAAAGTCAATGCACCCAGAATAGCTAGTTTTTGGTTCATTTCCGTATCGGGTTGTCCCAGCAATGCCTTTATCTTTTGCGTATCATAAGCTGTCAGTCCCACAAATATCAGCACACCTACACAAGATATCACCCAATGCAAAACAGAGCTTTGCAGGAAGAAATTGACCAATGAAGCAATTATCAGCCCTATAATTCCCATAAAGAAGAGGCTGCCATAAGACGACAAATCATTCTTTGTAGTAAAGCCATACACACTCATCGCACCAAAAGTACCTGCTGTAATCAGCAAAGTTGCCACGATAGATTGTTGTGTATAAACCAGTAAAATATAAGAAAGAGTAACCCCTGTCAGCAATGAATAGAGAACAAACATCAACGACACGGTGTTGAGCGACATGGTTGTAATGCGGGAAGTCAGGTACCAAACAATGCCCAACTGCGCAAATACCAACACCCAAAATCCCCTATTACCAAAAACAAGACTCATCAAAGCCTCTGAACTTGCTGTTACATAAGCAGATATAGCTGTAATCAGCAATGCGGCACACATCCAGGCATACACTTTGCGAATCAACAGTGCCCGGTCTTCTTTCAATCTTTCTAATGCGAACGAATCCATAATCATTAAATTTAAAAAATTGGTTACAAAAAACTTCACGTCTAAACCAACAAGAGATTGTCTCTCAAAAGAGCCAACCTCTGTGTTGATAGTGGAGCTGCGGGGAGTCGAACCCCGGTCCAAACGAGGAAGCAATATGCTTTCTACATGCTTATCTTCGCCTTCATTTTCGTGCCTGAGCAAGACCGAAGCCACCCACTCAAACCTTATCCTCTTAAATTTCGCCGCAGGCCCGAGAAAAGCCCACAGCTAGTTCCGATATTTCTGCACCACCGGATCGGACTGCTTCGAAACCAGAGCTTCCGGGTGATGTCACGTCCCAACGCCTTGCATCGGGATTGAGCTTTAATCTACTATTATTCGATTAAGCAGCGAGAGCGTAGTTATTTTCGCCAGTTAAAATTTTGATGACCGGGATTATAGAGCCGACCAACCGCGCTCTGCATGCTTACATACCTCTTCTACCCGCTGTCAAATCCAGACAGCCCCATTATTAACTTCCGGCACAGGCTTCAGCTAACCAAAACCTGCACCCGAAATCTTTTTATTTTGCGAAACTCACAGCACGTGTTTCGCGAATGACGGTGATCTTCACCTGACCCGGATAGGTCATTTCATCCTGAATACGTTTAGCTATTTCGTTTGATAAACTTTCTGTTGCTCTGTCGTCAATCTTGTCTGCACCTACAATTACCCGCAATTCGCGACCAGCCTGAATGGCATAAGTCTTGAGGACTCCGGGATAAGAGAGTGCCAGTTGTTCCAGATCATTAAGTCGTTTGATGTATGCCTCAACAATTTCGCGACGTGCGCCGGGTCTTGCACCCGATATAGCATCGCAAACCTGTACTATTGGCGCTAGCAAACTTGTCATCTCTACCTCGTCGTGGTGAGCTCCAATAGCATTGCAAACATCCGGTTTCTCTTTGTATTTTTCGGCCAGCTTCATACCCAAAACTGCGTGTGGCAATTCCGGTTCATCATCGGGCACCTTACCAATATCGTGTAACAATCCGGCACGTTTCGCCTTTTTCACGTTCAACCCAAGTTCCGCCGCCATGATAGCACACAGATTGGCTGTTTCACGCGAGTGTTGCAGCAAATTCTGACCATACGAAGAGCGATATTTCATTTTTCCCACCATACGAATCAGCTCAGGGTGTAAACCATGGATACCCAAATCGATGGTTGTTCTCTTTCCTGTCTCAACTATTTCTTCTTCAATTTGTTTACGGACTTTAGTCACAACCTCCTCGATACGAGCCGGGTGAATACGACCATCAGTCACCAATTGATGAAGTGCCAGACGGGCTATTTCCCGACGCACAGGGTCAAAACCTGATAATACAATTGCCTCAGGGGTATCATCCACGATAATTTCAATACCTGTAGCCGCTTCAAGCGCACGGATATTTCTACCTTCACGGCCAATAATACGACCTTTTATTTCGTCAGATTCGATGTGGAAAACTGTTACAGCATTTTCGATAGCTGTCTCAGTTGCCAAACGCTGAATAGACTGAATAACAATCCGCTTAGCCTCTTTGTTAGCAGTCATACGAGCCTCGTCCATTATCTCGTTGATGTAAGAAGCTGCACCTGTTTTAGCCTCTTCCTTGAGAGATTCGACCAGTTTATCTTTAGCTTCTTCAGCCGAAAGACCCGATATTGCTTCTAAACGCTGAATCTCTTCGTTGTACATTTTTTCTACCTCAGCCTCTTTGCGCTCCAATGCCAAAAACTGATTGTCGTACGACTCTTTCAGAGTCTCTGCTTCGTTGGTTTTACGCTGAAGCTCATCGAGTTTCTGAGTAATTTGAGACTCTTTTTGCTTTAGCTTACTTTCGATTGACTGAATCTTGGCATTTCTAGCCGAAACCTGTTTTTCCAAATCCGCCTTCAGGCCGATAAATTTCTCTTTTACCTCGAGTAATTTATCTTTCTTTATCACTTCTGCCTCCTTCTTCGCTTCATCTATAATGCCCTGAAAGCGAGATTTAAATATGGCTTTTGTGCTAATCCAGGTGACTATAGTACCAACCGCAAGGCCAGCTATACCTATACCTATAATGAGTAATACATCCATTGTAATTTGTAATTTAATAATTATTTATAAAAAAAGCACTACAACCCACGAATCCCGAAAACTTCAGGTCGCAAATGTAGTGCAGGTACAATTCTATGTGAAGCGAATCACTGTTTTTCTTTCAGGAACGCCTCCAGATCTGCATTCAGATCGTAAATACGTTCAAGCATTGGTTCCACACTCTTTTCGTCCAACAGTTGGTAATAACCATAAGCAAACTGAAAGGCGACACAGAGTAAGAAATCCTTATAACTGAGTTCACTATTTTCATATTTCGCCTTATACTTAGCAAATAATTCGCTCACGCTTTTTCCGGCTTTACGAGCTAACTCCTCGTCTTCCCGGTTTATACGCAGGGGCAGAATATCTTCCGCTATGGATAAGTTGATTGTAAATTTATCGTTCATTGCATCTACTCTTTTAATAATGCGATGCATTTATCGATTTCCCGCACTAATTTAGTGTACCTGGCTTTAGCATTTCGGCGTTCTTCGATATTTAAAGTAGCGCCCTGTGCAATTTTCAGGTTTTCGTACCTGGATATCAGATTTTTATAAGAACTTTCTGTTTCGTCAATCTGCACGGTTTTCTGAGCAACAACATGGCGCAAAAGCGCATTTTCTTCTTTCAGCGAATCGCAAAGAAGCATTAGTTGCCGTACCCGGGCTTCAAAATCACTCAACAGTTTTTTTTGTTCTTCGTTCATTCTGCTCCAAATTCAACATACAAAAATAGACATTTGATTGTAATATAAAAAAAA
This sequence comes from uncultured Parabacteroides sp., assembly GCA_964534355.1. Lineage (GTDB taxonomy): Bacteria > Bacteroidota > Bacteroidia > Bacteroidales > UBA7332 > CAXXIC01. The sequence goes on along the minus strand of CAZHNZ010000014.1, from coordinate 4,411 downwards.
ACGGGGCACATTTTTTGAAAAAACACACATTTTTAACTATACAATCAACAAACCGGCAGCTGTTCGCCCGGCAATATCAGCTCCCTGCAACTCTTTGACAATAGCCATACCAAAATCGACCGCACTAATCACACCGGTAGAAGTGATTATTTTATCAGAAATCACAGTCTGACTATTTCCGTGCATAGCACCTCCCAATTGATCTTCAAATCCGGGATAGCATACAGCCATTTTGTCTTTGAGCAGGCCCAAACCGCCCAATACAATGGGTGCAGCACAGATAGCTGCCAAATATTTCTCTTTTTTATGATACTCTTTGAGCAACTCGCTCAAACCCTCATGTTTTTTCAGATTCAGGGTACCGGGCATTCCACCGGGCAAAACCAGAGCACTTCCGCCGACAAATGAGGTTTCTGCAAACAAGCTATCAGCCACAACAGTTATCCCGTGAGCTCCCGTCACCTCTTTTTTATCGGTTATTGAAACTATTTCTACATGCAATTCGCCTCTTCTCAACACATCTATTGTCGCTACGGCTTCGGTCTCTTCGAAACCCTCAGCCAAAAACACAAAACATTTTTTCATATTCCTTCAATTATAAACAATTGTTTATTAACGAGATAATCTGTAAACATACGTAATCGTCCCGCGCTGATTATCCACCGATTCAATATCAGTAAAGGTAGTTTGCCTGGCAGCCTGAACCGCAGCGCGTCGCATAGTTGCGCTGGCAATGGATGTATTTGCAATGTCAACTTCTGCTGATAGCACCTTGCCTTCGGGCGAAACCACAATTTCAACCTCAATAGTCCCCTCCTGCTGTTCATTTCCACGCGGTGAAGCCAATACACCCTTCACGTTTCTGCCTTTAAGAGAAAACGATGCGGTAGAGCCTTTTCCACCATTTCCGGTAGTAGCACCCTTGTCCGAATTACCCGTGGGTGAGCCCTGAAATCCTTTTCCTGATGCAGCATTACCGCTACTTCCAACACTTCCACCCTGACCAAAGGCGCCACCGGCACGTTTATTTATTTCAGCAATTTTACGTTGCTCCTCCTGCTTTATTTTTTTCGCTTCCGCCTCTTTTTGTTCTGTCTCTTTTTGGCGTTGCAACTCCTGTTTCTTCTGCTCCTGCTGTTTCTTTTTTTTCTCCTGCAGAGCTACACTTTCTTCTGCATCCTGCGAAATTACAGGTTCCGCCTGATCAGCAACTGGGGGTGAAACGACTGGTGGCGTGACTTCGGGCGGAACAACAGGCGTAATTTCGGCAGGCACAAAGGTTCCACTTGCCTGATCAACCTGACCAAACATAACCTCCACACCCTCCTCTTCTACGGGGATTATTCGTTTAAAACTATTAAACAGCAGTATTAATAAGAGAAGCAAATGGAATAAAACCGTGCCGATTATTGCGGCTATTTTACTTTTTACTTTTTTCATGGTCATTCTACCGGACGAGTAGCCAATACCATTTTAAACTTGTTTTCGTTGGCAATATTCAATATTTTCACCACTTCGCTATATTCGATTGTTTCGTCGGCGTACAATGCAACGTACATCTCAGGCTCTTTGTCCTGGCAACTCTGCAAAAAAGGGGCAATCTGATCAAACGATACCTCTTTCTCTTTTTCACCGCCAAATGCGACATAGTAGTGCAAATCTTTATCTATAGTGACACGGGTAAGTGGTTTCGCAGCCGTCTGCTTCTTGCTTTGCGGCAACAATACCTTGATTGCATTGGGAAATACAACTGTTGATGTTATCATAAAGAAAATAAGCAACAAAAAGATAACATCCGTCATAGATGCCATACTAAATTCTGCGCTCGCCTTGTTTCTTCTTTTAAGAGCCATTTTCCGATAATTGGTTGATGCGGTTAATCTTTGAATCGTTATTTACCCGGTGCATTCAGCAAGTCCATAAACTCCATAGTTTTGGTCTCCATCTGATGCACTACTCCATCTACACGAGCCACCAGATAATTGTAGGAAAACAGCGCAATAATACCAACGACCAAACCGGCAACCGTTGTCACCAACGCTTCGTAAATTCCACCGGACAGCAACGAAATGTCGGCATTACTACCGGCATTGGCCATGTCATAAAACGCCTGTACCATACCCGTTACCGTACCTAAAAAGCCGAGCATAGGTGCTCCACCTGATGCAGTTGCAACCAACGAAAAACCTTTTTCCAGTTTCGAGATTTCAATATTCCCAACATTTTCGATTGCCACCAATACATCATTCATTGGTCGTCCGAGCCTGGTAATACCTTTCTCAATCATTCGCGAGGCCGGTGTATCTGTATGCTGACAAAGCTTAATGGCAGAATCAATCTTTCCCTGAACGATATACTCTTTTATACTGTTCATGAAATTCTTGTCCTCGCGGGCAGCACGACGGATAACAATTTCGCGCTCAATCAAAATATAAATAGTCAGCATACAAAGTAGAAGAATCGGAATCATAATCCAGCCGCCCTTGAGTGCTAAATCAAAGAGATTAAGTTCGGCCACGCTGTTTTTCGCCACTTCTGCAGTTGCACCCACAGCGGTAGATGTAACCTCATTTTGAATCAATGTGAACATACTCATTACTTGCATTTTTCAGGTATTAAAACGGTTTATACTATTGCAAACACTCTTTGTATTTTCTGATTGTGATTTCGAGGCCCAAATACAAAGCATCAGAAATCAGGGCATGACCAATAGAAACTTCATCTGTCCAGGGTATGTTTTGATAAAACCAATTCAGATTTTCGAGACTCAAATCGTGACCAGCATTGATTCCCAGCCCCAGACTGCGGGCCAACTTTGCCGCCTCTATAAAAGGGGCAATGGCAGCAACCCTGTCTTTGGGATAGTCCGTGGCATAAGGCTCTGTATATAATTCTATTCGGTCTGTTCCAATTTTAGCTGCATTTTCAATCATTTGTAGTTCGGTCCCGATAAATATTGAAGTGCGAATGCCGGCATTACGAAATCGCTCAATGACTTCTGTCAGAAAATCGAAATGCGTAATCGTATCCCAACCCTGATTGGAAGTAATTGCATCCGGCGCATCCGGCACAAGAGTCACCTGTGCAGGCTTTGCTTTTATCACCAATTCTATAAACTCGGGAGAAGGATATCCCTCAATGTTAAATTCTGTTTTCAATACCGGTTTCAGAGAAAAAACATCGGTATAACGAATATGTCTTTGGTCCGGTCGAGGATGAACAGTAATGCCATCAGCGCCAAACGCCTCACAATCGAGAGCAACCTGCACCACATCGGGGGTATTTCCGCCTCTTGCATTACGCAATGTGGCTACTTTATTTATATTTACACTTAATTTGGTCATAATCTTTTCAATTTAAACAGATAAAAATGGTGTTCCTGATATTTTTTTGCCTAAACAGCACCGTAATACCAAAACTTTTTACAAACTTTGTGGCTAATATATAACGCACGAGTCGGCGTAATAGTCTGCAAATTTAATTCATTTGTACCAATAATCTATGAATCTGACAAAAGAATTAGTCACAAAAGAAATCCCTTTTCTTCATCCGAACGATACAGGTGAGACTACATTGTCGTTGATGGAAGAGTATAAAGTGAGCCATTTGCCTTTGGTGGACGATGGAAAGTATCTCTGTCTGGTTTCTGAAAGAGATGCATATCGGATGGAATCGCTCGACAATCCGCTGGGAAAAGCCTGGTTTTTTTCTCCTGCACTTAAGGATAACGGACATTTATTTGACGCAGTTGCCCGCATGAGCTCTAATAACCTCAGTTTAATTCCGGTTGTTGGCGAAAACAATGAATATCTGGGTGTTATTACACAAAATAAAATAATCGAACGCCTCTCTACCCTGCTTGGCACAGATGTTGCAGGCTCTGTTGTTGTACTGGAGATGCCCTCTCAGGAATACAGCGTCAGCGAAATAGCCCGGATTGTGGAAAGCAACAACGCACGAATAATAAATATACTTTCTTATCCCACCACAAATGGCAATATTCATGTAGCCATAAAAATGGATCAGGAGGATGCATCTGCGGTCATCCGAAGCTTTGAGCGATTCAATTATAAACTGGTCTATTCATTTATGCATACAGGGGTAATAGATGATACAGCGCAAAAGCGATTAGAAGAGTTATTTTATTACATCAACATGTAAAAACAAGGATGAAATGAAGATGAAGATTGCATTATTTGGAAATACCCATCAAACAGAAAAATCACATCCGGTTATAAAACTATTCGAGCAACTCAATGCTCATGATGCCGATGTGTACGTTTGCCGTCTTTTCTACAATTTTCTGGAGTCTCATCTTGGTTTTTGCCCTATTGTAAAAGGGTTGTTTGACAACTCTGATTTCGAGGCAGATCTGGCAATCAGCGTAGGAGGAGATGGGACTTTTCTAAAT
>CAZHNZ010000013.1:0-45122 GCA_964534355.1 uncultured Parabacteroides sp. | reverse complement strand
GCTCGATAGCGACATTTACGAAAGATTTGCCTATCCGTTGTACGGCATTATTATACTGCTACTCATTGCAACTATATTTCTGGCAACGGATGTAAAAGGCTCAGGGTCGTGGCTAAAACTAGGTGGTGGTATCAATCTTCAACCTGCCGAGTTTGGCAAATTTGCAACTGCCCTGGCTTTATCCCGGCTAATTGGTGGATATCAATTTCAACTCAACCAACTCAACAACTATCTACGGGTAGCACTAATTATTGCATTACCGTTCATAATCATTGTATTACAGAGAGAAACAGGTTCTGCGCTGGTCTATGCGGCCTTTATGATTATGCTTTACCGAGAAGGAATGAGTGGTTTGATACTATTTATCGGTGTTTACATCGTAACACTATTTATTACCTCACTGAAATATGGCGACACTTTATCCGGAATTACTCAAATAGGCGATTTACTGGTTTATGTAATTATCACAGTAGTGATGATACTCTATCTTTTTATACAAACGCGTAAGCAGGTTGAAGCACAACGAATAGCGATTAGCGTCGTTATCCTGTTTGCATTCAGCTTTCTGTTGTCGCTGCTTCACTTCCAAATAAACTATGCCTATATTGGACTTATCGGCACATTATCCGCGCTATTCTATCTTATTTTTTTAACACTAAAAGAGTCGAGCAAAGATTATGCTGTTATCATCTTTATAACCATTGGGGCTTTACTATTTTCATTATCTGTCGATTACGTATTTTCAAACATTCTGGAACCGCACCAGCAGACACGTATCAAAGTATCGCTGGGAATGCAGGACGACCCACGGGGAGTTGGTTACAACGTGAATCAGTCGAAAATTGCCATTGGATCCGGTGGATTTACAGGCAAAGGGTTTCTGAATGGTACACAAACCAAACTAAAATATGTGCCGGAACAGGATACTGACTTTATTTTCTGTACGGTAGGTGAAGAGGAAGGATTTCTGGGATCACTGTTTATAGTCGGAATGTTTTTGGCTTTTATTCTGCGACTCATTTATCTGGCAGAAAGGCAACGAACCATTTTTTCGCGGGTTTATGGCTATTGCGTGGTGAGTATTATACTATTCCACCTGATTATCAATATTGGAATGGTGACCGGATTGACCCCGGTGATTGGTATTCCGTTGCCATTTTTCAGCTACGGAGGCTCCTCTCTCTGGGGATTTACAATCCTGTTGTTTATTTTCTTACGATTAGATCTGGCCCGTCTGGAAAGATTGTAAAAGGATTTACCGACTAAAATTCACGGCTCAGAAGTCGGGTATAAGCCATTTCTGCATACTTAGTATCCGGTTGGCCCCAATTCGAAAAAGGATGAATACTAATTCCCCCTCTGGGTGTAAAAATACCTTTTACCTCGATGTATTTGGGTTGCATCAAATTTATCAGATCCTTCATAATTATATTGACACAATCCTCATGAAAGCTACCGTGATTCCTGAAACTGAAAAGATATAGTTTCAGGCTTTTGCTCTCCACCATTTTGTCTGCGGGCAGATAATTGATGTGAATAGTCGCAAAATCGGGCTGACCTGTAATGGGGCACAAACTCGTAAACTCATACGCATTGAAGTGCACCCAATAGTCGTTTTCGGGATGTTTATTGTCGAATGCCTCAAGTATCTGAGGAGCATATTCTGTCAGATATTCTGTTTTATTACCCAGAAGTTTCAAATCCATATTACAGGCTTTTTGCTCGTTTTTCTTTCTTTTTCAAATATTTCTTCAGCCCTGCTTCCCTAAGCTGACAAGCCGGACAGCGTCCACATCCGTCAGCCATAATTCCATTATAACAGGTTAATGTATTGTATCTGACCAAATCAAAAATCCCTAACTCATCAGACATTTCCCATATCGCCTCCTTGTTTTTACGCATAAGAGGAGTATGAATAACGAAGTCAGACTCCATAGCCAGATTTATGGTTTTAGCGGCAGATTTAATAAACCCGTCTCTACAATCGGGATATCCGCTATAGTCAGTTTGCGAAACACCTGTAACCAAATTCCGAATCCCCCGGCTATAAGCAAATGAAGCTGCATAAGTCAGGAAAATCAGATTACGACCCGGCACAAAAGTATTGGGCAGTGAATTTACCGGTTTATTTCTATCAACTACAATACTACTGTTTGTCAGAGCATTGGGAGACAACTGACTCAGAGAGCTAATCTCAATAAGATCGAAATCAACATCTGCTATTTTGGCAAGATTTCTGGCAACCTCGGTTTCGTAATGGTGTCTCTGACCATAGTGAAAACCGATAGTATGCACCTCTTTAAACTCATTTTTGGCCCAATAAAGAGACGTGGTAGAGTCTTGTCCTCCCGAAAACAATACCAGGGCAGATTCATTTTTATTCATTCTATTTCTCCTATTTTTAGGGGGTTATATGAGATATCTGCATCAAAAACATCAACCTGCTCACTTTTCTTCACCCAACGAACCACCCAATTTGTAAAAGGTAACGCAACTATTTCATAAGCCACTTTCAGGCCAGTTTGTGTAGCCATAAGCATCAATAATTCGGAAACCGGTAATACTCCGACAAATGCGATAAAGAAAAAAATCAGAGAATCAACCCCTTCACCAAACAATGTAGAAACCACCGCACGGATAGAAAAACCACGTCCTTTGGTCGCCAATTTCATTTTGCTCATCACATAGGCATTGAGAAAAGAGCCGCACAGGAAAGCTATAAAACTAGCTATTGTAATGCGCTCTGTATTTCCAAGAATCGTTTCGAAAGCCACCTGGTTGTCGAAAAACGGAGAGGGTGGTAATGCAATGCTCATTCGAAAAACGGCAACAGCCAAAAAATTCATCAGAAAGCCAATCCAGATAATGAGACGCGCTTTCCGAAATCCCCAGACTTCGGCAATCACATCATTCAACACATACGAAATAGGGAAAATTAGCAGACCGGCAGTAGCTGTTATTCCAAAAAGATCAATCAGTTTGGATTCAACAATATTCGCTACAATCAGGCACACTGTAAAGAGTATGCCACAAATCATAAAGGCAAGGGAAACCTGTTTTTTCATCTATCTTGTTTTTTACGTGGTTTATCAAGTACACGGCGGATAATCTGTTTTCCGCAGAATCGGGCGCAAAAATAGGCAATAAATCTGAATATTACAGGCTTATTAAGATATTTAACATTGTGATGCAGGCAATTATACAAAAAAAGATCAGAACAAATTGTAGGTAGTTTTTAGCACTCTGAATTCAGTTCTACGGTTAATCTGATTGACAATTTCCTGTTGTTGAGGTTGAAGTTTCAAAATCAAAGCTTCAGTCAACTCATCTCCCTCTTTCAGAAATTTATATTTCTGAGCCATTGCCTCATCCACCATTTTAGGTTGCGATTTGCCATAGCCTTTCGGGGTGAGTCTCTCTTTTTCTATTCCTCCATTAATCAAAAAAGCCACTACAGACGCTGCCCGCTCTTCTGATAGCTTTAAGTTGTATTCATCAGTGCCATTCATATCGGTGTGAGCACTCAGTTCGATCGTGATATTGGGGTTCTCTTTGAGCAACTTCACGAGCTGATTGAGCGATTCGGTTGATTCCGGACGCAGAGTAGCCTTGGCTACATCGAAAAAGATATTATCAACGGCAATGGGTTTTGCGATAGGAATAAGCGAAAAATCAGCTTTAAAGGTTACATCTTTTTCCTGATCAGCTACCACAATCTCTTTTGAGCTATTCAGAAACCCTTTACACGAAGCCAGAATCAGGTATTTCAAGCCTTTTTCGACTTTAAATTTAAATGTTCCGTCATTTTTGACAGTCTGACGCGAATTATATCCGTTGTTATTCACAATATGCAAACGTGCATCAGCCAGTATTTGCTTGTTGTCGTTTTTGACACTTCCTTCGACAAACCGTTTCACTGTAGGCATTTCGAAGGAATAGATATGGTCAAAACCCTTGGCATCTCCCCTGTTTGATGAGAAAAGACCTGACTCGTCGAGGCCGGCAAAGGTAATCCCAAAATCATCAGCAAACGAATTGACCGGCATTCCCATGTTTCGGACCTTCCACTCATTTTCCGATACCGGTTCAGCCACAAACAAATCGAGCCCACCCAATCCCGGCAACCCATTGGTAGAGAAATAGAGTTCACCGTTTTCGCGCACAAAGGGATACATTTCATCACCCGGTGTATTAATCTGACTGCCCAAATTTTCCGGAAGCAAAAACTTACCACCTTCTATTTTGGAACGCCAGATATCTTTTCCGCCTAAACCACCGGGTCGGTCGGAAACAAAGTAAAGATAATCTCCCTTGGGCGAAATTGCCGGATGAGCAAACATTTCGGTAGAATCCTTCAACAATTGCAATTTTCGGGGTTCACTCCATGTCGCATCAGAACGTTTCGATGTAAAGATTTCGGCCGTTGATGATGAAAGAGCCGGTAACTGGCAACGTGTGAAGTAGATATTGGAAAAGTCCCCGCTAAATGATACCGCACCTTCGTCGGAAGGTGAATTAAATGCCCCCTGCATAGGTTTCGGTGCTTCCCAGGCACCACTGTTATTCCTTTTAGCAACAAAAATATCTGCATTCTTCATACCCGTTACGCGGCTTTTCTTTTTTCCGACTGCCTGATCGCGCGTGGATGCAAAATAGATTTGGTCAAACTCTTTGCCAAACAATACCGGTGCAAAATCAGCCTGTTTTGAGTTTAAGCGTGCCTCGGCCTTCACTGAATATCTTGTCGGATATTTTTTCAATGTATCGGCCAACTGACAACCTTTAATCCCGTTAAGCGCCAACACATTTGCCGAATCTGTAGCTAAATAGAGTTTGTATTGAGTAATCGCAGCTGCATATTTCGCTTGCCGGTGATAGAGCAGCGCCAACTGCAACCGCAATTGTGCCGACTTCGACTTGAGCTTCAATGCCGTATTAAATGCATTTTCTGCCGGTTGCACCCGCTGCAAATATTGGGTACATATTCCCATTTTCAGATAAACTTCTGTTTTCAGATCCTGTTTTTCAGAAGGTATTTTACTTGCGGCCGACCTATACATCATATAAGCAGCATCATAATCTCCGGTTTCGAATAGCAGATTTGCTTTTTTGACCGATGCCGATTTGCAAGAATATAAAGCAATGAAAGACAACAAAATAAGAATACGAACCGTGGTTATTAATCTCATGTGTATATATAAATAGGAATACTACATATTAAACATCGAAATAGGTGAAATATTGCATCTGATTGCTCGATTTACAAATCGAGCAATCCGTCCGGAATATCCATTAAAATACTTTTCTCCACATCATCTATTTCGCACACATACTCATCGCTGGCAGGAATCAACAGCTCCTGACGTTTGTATTTCACCACAAACAATATATTTGGAGTAGAGGTATCCACCTCAATAATACGACCAATTTCACCCTGATTTTTGTCAACTACTGTATATCCGATATAATAATCATCTGCCACCTCATGCTCTTCATCTTCGGGCACAAATGACTTTGGATAAAAAATTTCTTTTTTGATAAACTTCTTTGCTTTTTCCTCCGAATCTATGTTTTCAAGAGTAATAAGTGCCGAATTTTCGGTTCTGAACCGATAATCGGCAATAAAAAAAGGAACAAAAATGCCATCCATATCACAAACGATATAGGGAGCATCACTTCTGTCAAAAATATCATCTGTAAACGTAAACGAAAGCTCACCATGTATGCCGTGAGGCTTCACAAAATCACCTATTTTAATTAATTCTTCCCGCTTGATCATGTCAATCTGTTTTTCTTGCAAAATTATCTTCTTTTTGCCAATATCATGTTATCTTTCTGTTAAATAGTAGATTATTTTTCGCATTCAGTTAAATTCAATCAGAATAGCAATAAATATACCCTAAAAACGGATTTAGATGCAAAAATATTTTAATTTAGCGGGAAAATATCACCTCTTTGCAACCAAACACCCGAAAGCCTACGTCTAAAAGACAAATGTCAAACCCATACAAATAATTAGCCCATATGAAAAAGTTTATTTTTATGTTACTGCTTGCCGCTGCAACCGTAACCAGCTACGCAAAACCAATTGTTGCAATCGCAAATGCCAAATCAGACACAATGTCTTCGATTGATTCAGCCAAAAACAACCATGCATCAGTGAGTGTTACCATCGGCTCGGATGATTTAGAAGATTTGAAAGAATTGCAAAAACTGGACATTGCCGCAGGAGGCGACTCGCACTGGGATGTTGTAGGCTTTGCGGCCATTGTTTCTCCCTTTCTGGCAGCCTTTGCCATTGTTTTGATCGTATTGATTTTTAACCACCGAAACAAGAAAGCAAAATATGCGCTGATGGAAAAAGCAATAGAAGCGGGTCGCGACATTCCTCAATCGTTTTTCGAAGAAGAAAAGAAGAACAGATACAAATCGCCACTGCAAAGCGCGCTCACACTTATCGGAGTCGGACTGGGATTATCCATTATGCTGTTTTTTCTGAACGGAGAAACTACCCGTCTTGCATTTATCGGCGCTATTCCTTTTTTCATCGGTGTAGGCAAACTGGTCGCCTATATTTTGGAGAAAAAAGAACAAGAGAAAAAGGAGATGAAAAACGATGATAAGCAAATCTGATGACCTGATACTGGTCTCTCAGGTTGTATTGCTCAATAGTCACCGGGCTTTCGAAAAACTGGTCGGAAAATACCAAAGCAGCATCCGGCGTTTTTTTCTGAATCTCACCTTCGGCAACGAAGCCCTAAGCGACGACCTGGCACAGGAGACATTCATCAAAGTCTATCTTCATTTGCAGTCATTCAAAGGAACAGCCGGTTTTTCCACCTGGCTGTTTCGTGTTGCATACAATGTATATTATGATTATCTTCGCAACAGCAAACCGCAACTGGAGGTGGATTATAGCGAAATCGACCCCTACACAGAGAGCGATCGCCCACAAACAGATTGTCAGATGGATGTTTTCGAATCGTTGAAAATTCTGAAACCGGAAGAACGAACAGCCATTCTGCTATTCTATATGGAAGATCATCCTGTGGAAAAGATATCAAAAATAATGAACTGCCCTACCGGCACAGTAAAATCACATCTGGCACGGGGGCGCGAAAAATTAGCAGACTATTTTAAAGGAACAGGATATGAATTTAACTTCGGATAAAGAGCTTAAAAACCTCTTCAAAAAAGCAGGAAAAGAGATACCGGATCGCGGATTCACGAAACGGGTCATGCATGCATTGCCTCAGGAGAAACGATCTTCAAACCAATGGATTATCTGGGTTTTCTCTGCACTCGGAATCCTGACAGCCCTGGTCAGCGGTGCTATATCTGTCTTCATCCGGGCGTTGGCTACTTTTGGCCACAACATTGCTCATTTGCAAAAGCCGGAAATGCAGATTGCCGTTATTTATCTGATGACAATTACCGCAATTATTGGCTTCACAACATCTCTTTTTCGAAAAGATATGCACATTTAAGCAGATCAAAAATATAGAATAAACAAAAAGAGCTTTTCATTTCTGAAAAGCTCTTTTGCGGTATGGACGGGACTCGAACCCGCGACCCCCTGCGTGACAGGCAGGTATTCTAACCAGCTGAACTACCACACCATGGTCTTCGACAATTGTTTTTCTCAATTGCGATGCAAAGATACACTTCTTTTTTTTATCCTGCAAGTTTTACCATCATATTTTTGACACAAATAGAATATTTTCGGGAAACAATAGATAACAGACAAACAAGTCAGCACACAAAGAGATTGATAATGAGGCTATAAAACCGCTTCAGGCCCGACAGTGCAGGTGAGCACAAAAAAATCATTCTGACAGTAATAAACATCATACCAATCATTCCGCCCGCTCCGGAACTCCTGCAACTTAAATTCTCCCCCGGCCAAACAATCAAAAGGAGAGATTATCAGTTGGGAACGAAAATCGACATCCGATTCGCCCAATGCTTTAAAAACACTCTCTTTGGCCGACCAGTGCAACAGCAGATGAGTGACAGGATGTAATTCTGAAAGATGTTCTGTTTCTGCTAATGATAAAAAGCGGTCGCGAATACGCAACACCCGCGAAGAGATATATTCAATATCAATTCCCACCGACTGTGTTGGATGAATGATGGCTGCGGCAAAACCATCTGTGTGCGAAATAGAAATTTGCCACGATGAATTCGCCAGATATGGCTTACCTGAGTCGTGGTATTGCACCCAACAGGTAGCTCCCAACAGCAAATCGAGCAACAAACGTGTGGCCAGAAACTCTTTCTTACGCTTATCGAGTACTATATCCTGAGCGGCTTGACAACGCAACTCATCGGGTGTAAACGACAGCAACTCATCAACACTCTCCGTCATTGCCCAAACCGCCCAACGTGCTCCCCTGTATTCGCCCTGCTGAATCAATGCCATATCAACGCTCCCACTTCATAGAATTCAACACACGCAGCATATCGGCTTTGATATAAGCCACCACAGGCTTCAACGAATCAGGATTGGGTACACAATCGAGATACAACGCTCCCCGAAAGAAATTCCGGGTACTATCTGTAACCATAAACTGAATGGGTGTTGCCACTTCGCCTTTTAAAGTATAGAACAGGCCATAAACCCGTTGCCCGGGCACTCCGATACGCTCTTCGTCGATAGACTGAGCCTTAACCGAATGCCGGTAAACAAAAGTATGGTTTTCTTCAGCCAACCGACGAAAGCCGCCCACCCCGATGGGGGAATAGGTACATAAAACCTTGGCCTGAAATAAGGGATAATCGAACACAAACCAGGTTACATCTTTACCGGTAGAATCAAAATCGACCGTGCAAACCGAATTATAAACAAAGGAAAAGGGGGAAATGCTGTTTTTAAATGACACTTCTCTCTTTTCGGGCAAAGCAATGCGGTAATAAGCAGAGGGTTTGGGCACAGGATTGCTACAACCAACAACCAATAAACCCCACAAAAGCAAACAAAAAAACTGTTTCATGATAATAACCGGTACTTCTACTCCGGCAACAAAATATATTTAATTTTTTGAATACGTCGCTTATCCATTTCCAAAATCTGAAAGGAATACCGTCCGTGCACAATCACTTCGCGCCGGGCCGGAAAATCGCCCTTCATCTCCAGTATTAAACCGGCCAGCGTATCTGCCTCACCGGCAACATCCGAAAAATCAGACTCATTTACCCCGGTAACCTTGTAAAAATCGTTGAGCAAAATTTTGGCCTCAAACACAATGGAATCATCACTTAACCTTACATATAAACGCTCATCCGTATCATACTCGTCGCTGATTTCTCCCACAATCTCTTCCAAAACATCTTCCATCGTAACAAGCCCCGAAGTACCGCCATACTCGTCCACCACAATAGCGATATGTATTTTATTCGTCTTAAACTCTTCCAGCAAATCATCAATTTTTTTGGTTTCGGGGACAAAATAGGCCGGTCTGATCAACGATTGCCACCTGAAATTTTCCGGCTTGCTCAAATAAGGAAGCAAATCTTTACCATACAACACCCCTTTAATCGTATCCTGCGTACCCGTATAAACCGGAATACGCGAATATCCGGACTCAACTATACGCGCCAGTGCCTCTTTAAATGTCAACCGAATATCCATGCAAACCATATCGACACGAGGCGACATTACATCAGCCGCCACCTTATCACCAAAACGAATTATCCCCTCAAGAATCTCCTTTTCATCCTTAATTTCATCAGAAGTAAGCTCCAGTGCATGCGATAATTCATCCATGGAAATCTGACGACTCTTGCGGATAATCAGCCGGTTGAGCAAACCATTCGATGAGACCAACAGCGTTGAAAAGGGCGAAAGCAGTCGTTCCAAAACACGAATTACAGGAGCCGTTTTACGGGCAACCCGCAAAGGATTACCTGCGGCATAAAGCTTTGGCATTATCTCGCCAAACAGAAGCAGAAGAAAGGTAAACAGAACTACTTTGACAAATAACTCAACCCAGCCATTTCCTCGAAAATCGACCAGACTATCCACCACAAAATTAGCCAGAATAACCAAAGTAACATTCAGAAAATTACTGAAAATAAGCACCGTTGCCAGCAGCCGGTTGGGCACCTGCAATAAGCGAACAATGGCCCTATCCCGGGATGTATCTCCCACTTTTACTGATTTTACATCCAAAGGCGAAAGCGAGAAGAAAGCAATTTCGGAGGCTGAAATAAATGCTGTGGCAACCAAACAAAACAAGGCTGACAGTATGACCAACCAAGCCTCCGGAGAAGGAGACGTAAAAAAAAACCAGTTTCCCCAATGGGAATAATAATCATCAACAGAGTCCAAAACAGAAAATATTAGTTAAACAAAACTTATACCCACCGACCACCGGCAAATATAAGCAAGAATGCTGTTGTTCATACAAACAGAAGAACAACAGCATTCCAAAACCACGAAGACCTATTTCAATACAGAACAGAAAACAGGCACTTCGCAAAGATATACATTTTTTTAAAACGGAAGATTATCCGATTCACTTTTTTCTACAAATGGATCTGGCTGAGATTCTGAAACCACAGAGGCATTTACCGGTTGAGCCGCCGCCTCACCCGAAGAATCTCTTTTGCCCAATAACTGCATAACATCTACATATATTTCTGTAATATAGCGTTTATTTCCGGCCTGGTCATCGTACGAGCGGGTACGAATTTTCCCCTCCACATAAATTTGTGTACCTTTTTTCACATACTTTTCGGCAACATCTGCCAAACCACGCCACAAAACGAGGTTATGCCACTCTGTTTTTTCCGGAATTTGCACACCGTTAGACGTAGTATAAGCTCTATCGGATGTCGCTAAAGTTAAATTGGCCACTGCCACTCCATTATCCAAATGCCTCACTTCCGGGTCTTTACCCACATTTCCAACTAAAATCACTTTGTTTACTGACATTGTATTTTCATTTAAAAGGTTATTATTCGACAAATATATAATTGTTATTGAATATTACAAAATATTTCAACGACAATATAAAAAATATTTTAATTATAAAACAAAAAACCCAAAAAGCCAGACAGTATAATGGCCGGAACAGGGCCGATCTTAAAATAACGCACCAACACAAACACAAGTGCAAATATAATGACACTGAAATAATCTGTAAAGTTTTCTTTGTTCATTAAAATCAGCGCTGCAGCCGCAATCAGGCCAACCGACGCCGGTCGAATACCCGTGAATGCAGCCTCTACCCATCGGTTATTTTTGTATTTAAGAAAAAACCGGGTGATAACATACATGATAATCAAAGAAGGCAAACAGAGAGCAAACGTAGCGACTACCGCTCCCCAAACAGACTGAGTAGTGGCATAACCTATGTAGGTAGCGCTATTAATTCCAATCGGACCCGGAGTCATTTGAGAAATAGCCACAATATCCGTAAACTCCTGCGCACTCACCCAATGATGACGCACAACAACCTCGGTTTGTATCATCGATAAAATAGCATATCCACCACCAAAACCGAGCACACCTATTTTAAAATAAACCACAAACAACTGCCAATAAATCATATCTACCTAAATTTGACACCACAATATTAATCTTTGCGCCGCTGATTCCAGCCATACACAAACATACCACCCAAAGCTGCCAGCAGAATAATATAAGCCGGAGACACCCCGAATTGCCAGATTATCAAAGATGAAACAACCGGTATTACCAGTGTACGGCTGTTCAATTTCACCGATTTGGCCGTCGAAAACACAGGAACCAGAATAAGCGCAGCCACAGCAGGGCGAATTCCTTTAAAAATACGCTCCACCACAGGCAAGTCTTTGATATCGCGAAAAAAGAGGGCAATGGCCAGAATAATAATAAAAGAGGGCAATGTACTGCCCAAAATCGCAAAAAGACTCCCCTTTTTCCCTTTCAGATGAAAACCTATGTAGTTCGCTATATTTACAGCCATAATACCGGGCACCGACTGTGCAATGGCCAGCGCATCGACAAACTCTTCGCCGGTAAGCCAGCCTTTATTGCCAACCACCTCCTTCTCGATAACCGGCACCATAGCCCATCCGCCACCGATTGTAAAACTACCTATTTTCAGGAAGCTCCAGAAAATCTCAAAATAAATCTTCATGCCACAAAGATAGGTTTTGTTTTTGAGCTGCTAAAACAATAAATAATTATCTTTGTCTTTGAATATAGAAATCACACATAAACATGTATAAAACAGCTCTTATCTCACTCACGTCGATTCTCCTTATCGCCTGCAACAACAGCAACCGATACACCATTTATGGCACCACTTCTGCACCTGAATTGGAGGGTAAAATAGTTTACCTGAGCCAATACGAAGGACGCACGCTACACAATATCGATAGTACATTTGTAAAAAACAGTGCCTTTTCCTTCAGCGGAAAGGCTGATAAAGCCTCGTTGAAAGTAATACGCACATCCGAACTACAAGCCGACAAGGTTGAAAAACTGACATTCATTCTCGAAAACGGAAAAATCATCGCTCATCTCGACTCAGCATCCGGCGCAAAAGGAACTCCACTAAACGACACCCTGACAGCGTATAACAACACCATATTACCGATCCAAAAGGCCATTGATCAACTTTCGGACACATACGATCGACTGGAGGAGAATAAACAGACGACAAAATCCATTAGAAATAAAATGACCGTTAAACTGGATAAACTGGAACAACAGGCCAACGATATTTCAGAAAGATATATCAGAAACAACCTGAACAACGCAGCCGGCGCCTATATCTATTGGCAAAACAGAGCCTCTTTCACTCCCGAAAAACAGAGCGAAATTCTTATAAAAGCGGGAAAACTGTTTAAAGAAGAACCCTTTGTCCAAATTATTGCCGGAAGACTTAAAATGATGGAGCATGTAGCTATTGGCAAGAAATACACCGACCTGATCATGACAAACCCTCAGGGGAACAAAGTAGCTCTATCTCAATATGCAGGCCGGGGAAAATACACATTAATCCTGTTTTGGGCCTCGTGGTGCCCATCCTGTCGCGAAGATATCCCATATTTGGTAGATTTATACAACAAACAAAAGAGCGACAAATTCGAAATTGTCGGAATATCATTCGACCGGGACGAAACAGCCTGGAAAGAGGGCATCTCTGCATTGAAAATGACATTCCCACAAATGTCAGACCTTCGCTTTTGGGACTCGGATGGCGCAAAAACGTATGCAGTACGTGCCATACCCCACAATGTATTACTGGATAAAAACGGCACTATTCTGGAAAAAGATTTAAGCATCGGGAAACTATCCGAATTTCTGAAAACAATAAAATAACCGACCAACAAACAACCCCTCAAACGCCTAAATATCAACACACTAAAATCAGAACTACAAAGTAAAAAAGCACAACAACAACCATAAGCATATATTAACAATAAAAGCTATAAAACATTAAACAAGACCATTATTCAAAGATATTATTTGCAAATATAAAAAAAAGAACTACCTTTGCACCGCTTTTGACAACAACGTCATCGGCAATCAGGAGGATTCGCTAGCTCAGCTGGTAGAGCACAACACTTTTAATGTTGGGGTCCTGGGTTCGAGCCCCAGGCGGATCACTAAAAATGGAAATAACCGATTGAAATTCAATCGGTTATTTCCATTTTTATTCAATTAGGGTAAACATTACATACAAAATTGAATATTCTTAGTTTTGCCACTACCACCACATCGTCGGCATTTACTTTTGGTATTTTCACATTCGTTTGATAGAATTTCCTCAACTTTAATTCAAATTCTTTTCAAAACCCACCCCACATTCATTCATACTGTCTTAATTCCGACTATCTGCACGACGATTAAATAAACGGAATTTACGGCTATCGGCCTACCGACAGGCGCTGGAAGGGTTTAATCTGAACCGCACATATCCGTTGAGCAGCGTGCTGCGTGTATTGCTGCGCGTGGAGCTAAACCGGGAAACGCTGACCGCAACGGTGCATTTTCCGCGCATACATACGGCCATTGACCTGCTCAACGTGCAGCGACTTCCGTTCTTCCGGCTGATTGTGAGTATTGGTACGGTGAGCGACCTGCATTATAACGCCGCGCTCAACGACTACGAACCTACCATACCGGCGCTCCACGGCATGAGCCAAACCACTACAGGCGCCTGGCAGAGTACACAAACCATATTGCCCGAACAAGATATGACGGCATCACTGGGCGAACCCGAACGGACTGCAATGACCGCAGAGATCACAGTGCTTGCCTGTGTGGCGGTGGAGTTTGGCAATGTGGGCTTTACGGGCGAGCCGGTGGAGGTGAAATATGCAGGCAGCGCCAAAGTCGTGGCGGTGGGGTAAGCTCTTTCTACAATCTTATTACAGGCAACATGTATATGTATGGCTTGCGGTTTTGGCAAAAAAAGGACAGCCAATTGCAACGAGCAGAAATAAAAATGCCGCCCCCAAAATTGGAGACGGCATTTTTAATATCATGTTCAAACAAATTATTTTTGTTTTCCCTGAATATGCTTTTGGTAACGATTCATAAACTTGTCTACGCGACCAGCAGTATCCACCAATTTAGATTTACCGGTGTAGAATGGGTGAGACGAGCTTGAGATTTCTAATTTTACCAATGGATATTCAACACCTTCGAATTCGATTGTTTCTTTAGTATTGATAGTTGAACGGGTAAGAAATACATCGCCGTTAGACATATCTTTGAATGCTACGGGGCGATAATTCTTAGGATGAAGATCTTTTTTCATTGCCTTATGTTGCTATTTTAGTTAATATTCGACAAAAAACTGGTAACGAGTGTAATTGGCCTGCAAAGATAGGTATTTGCTTTTAATTACAAAAACTATTTTCATTTTTTTTCCTTAGAATGGGTAACCTACAGCAAAATGCAGTGCTAAATCATTGGTTTCGGGTCTTAAAACACGCCATTTCTCTTTTCCATCGCGGGATGGGTCGAAAGCCTTGACACCCAAATCAAAACGAAGCACAAAATAGTTGAAGTTCAAACGCAATCCGGTACCATAAGCCAGAGCTATCTGTTTGTAAAATGAGTTAAACTCAAAGAAACCTCCCTGCTGAATAGCATAATCCCGTATTGTCCATATATTACCGGCGTCGATAAACAAAGTAGTTTCCAGCGGATAAAAGAGCTTTGCCCTGTACTCTACACTCAAATCGAGCTTGATATCGCCCGAATGGTTCACAAAATCGGATGATGCACTGGTCTGTTTGAAAATCCCGGGGCCTAAAGAGCGTACATTCCACCCTCTGACACTGTTTGCACCACCTGCAAAATAACGTTTTTCGAAGGGCAAAATCTGCGAATTTCCATAAGGGTAAGCCACCCCCACATTGACATGCCAGGCTATCGAGTTTGTTTCATCCAGAAAACTGGTTCTGGAATAGTCAATTTCAGCTTTCGCATATTGTGAATAACTGATACCCAGCACCTGATAACTGCCGATAGAATCTTTGGTTCCATTCAGCATTTTCGAAAGTAAATTCAACAGATTTCCCGCAACATCAACCCCTACCCGAAGATTATACAAAACTTTTTTAGACGAGGTTCGTCCCTGATTTCCTGTACTAAAGATATAGCCTGTTCGCATGATAAAATGATTCTCATAACTGTATCTTAATAGCGGATTGTCAATAGGAAAGTTATCAAAAAAGCCTGATGTTATCCAGGGCAAATAGACGTAACTGGCATCTGCCAAATCGAGAGAATGACGATTTGTATTGTTACGGGAAGTCCATTTATATCGCCATCCCAGGCCCGAAATCACCCGTGTATATTCGGGGCGTTGTTGATAGTTGTATGTCCCCACCAGCTCCGATGTGGCCCTGATTCGTTTCCGCATACTTTCGTTGATGAGCGGAAAAACAAACTTAGGAAAAACCAAGCCTAGTTCTGTACCCAATTCTGTAAAATTTGAATTAACTCCGGCACCAGACAATCGCTCATACGCACCTCTGATTTTAGCCGTCACGGTTTCCGAACCTTTAAATAAATTTCTGTGCTGAAAAGTAATTCCCACAGCCACACCAAAGTCTCCGGCCGAATTAGTACCCTCTAATTCTGACGAATAGGTCTGCGTGCGCGACTTTGTAATGACCAAATAGCAATCGATCAGACAGGAATCGGGATGACCCACATTTTCGAATCTTAAATTGACATACTTGACCGCCTTAAGCCGGCTGAAAGAGTTGTAGGTGAGCTCCACCATCCTCTCATTATACTCTCTACCCGGATAAATATAGCAACTACTGACAAGCACATCGGGTCGTATCCACCGGTCTTTCCCATACAAAATATCATACCCTTTGTATTGTAACGTATCTGAGACATCCCGACTTTCAGCCACAGAGACAGTCGGGTTAAAATCCGTTTCAAAGAAAACCCTGTTTATCTTATATTTACATTGCTCGGGAGGCAATTTATCTTCTTTAATCTTTGAATTATCTGCAAACAGGCGCATCGTCAAATCGAGCTTATTGGCTGCAAGCGCAGAATCGGCGACATACGTAATCTGCTCTTTTAGTAATCCGTAATACCCTTTTCGACGCAAGAGCGTAACTATACGCTGCCTCTCCTGATCGAGCAAAACACGGTCAAAAACCACCCCCGGTCTGATCAATGAAGCCGACGAATCCAACCGAATAAGATGAGCAATGGCCGCGTTGCCCACTTCTGTTTGATATTCGCGTATGCGGTATGGCTCTCCGGCTACAACGTTATAGACTATACGGGTTCTTCGTTTTTTCTCAGCAACAGATGCTTCCACCCGGGCATTCATATAACCTTTATTCAGCAAAACTTTTCGCAAATCCTCCTGTGTTCGATCCTTCAAAATTGAATCGTACAGAACCGGCTCATCACCCAATTTGCGCATAAACCGATTGTACCATTTTGTTGTATCCCGACCTGATAGATTGTAAACATGCAACTGTGTACGAAAAAGTTTAAAGATCCGGTAATTGGGCTTCTGCTTGAGGTATGGCTCAAGTTCTTCCACCTTGAATTTTTTTCGTTCAGCTTCAATAGTAACCCGATCGAGCAACGTCTCGTTTTCGGGTACATATTTCGTTATTTTGCAGGAAAACAGGGATAACGAAACCCCCAAAAGCAGATATCTGATATATTTTGTCATTAATGCCGGGTGAGTGAAGAACAAATGATTTGAATTTATACTATTTTTGCAACAAAGATAGTCTATTGATTATTTATGACATAGCATTTCCTCTTTTTTTTCATCTTCAGCTCTCTGTTTTACGGTAATAAAAAAGCCGGCAGAAAAGCACTTCAAAAAACAAACAAGAAAAAGAATGTTAAGTAAAAACGAAATCAAGTTTATACAATCACTGCAACAGAAAAAACAGCGAACAGAATCGAGCTGTTTTGTTGCCGAAGGCAATAAGCTTGTACACGACCTACTCCCCTACATGCATTGCGTAAAACTAATTGCCACCCGGGAATGGTTAGTCAATGAAAAAACAATACAGGCCGATGCCATTATAGAAGCGGGTAAGGATGAGATAAAAAAAGCAAGCAACCTACCCTCTCCGCCAGATGTTTTGGCCATATTCCGGCAACCGGATTATGAGGTTTCTTCAAAGGATATTCAAGACAAACTGACACTGGCTTTAGACTGCATTCAGGACCCGGGCAATCTGGGCACAATAGTTCGCCTGGCAGACTGGTTTGGCATCGAAAACATTATTTGTTCGGAAGATACAGCCGATATCTACAACCCCAAAACAGTACAAGCGACGATGGGTGCCCTGGCGCGTGTGAAGGTTCATTACAAAAATGTGAACGAATGGCCGGATTTTTTCGGTGGGTTGCCTGTATATGGCACCTTTCTGGATGGTGATAATTTCTACCAGACAGAACTGACACAATCCGGCATTATTGTAATGGGAAATGAAGGCAAAGGCATACGATCTTCGCTCGAAGAACTAATCAGCCACAGACTGTTTATCCCCAATTATCCGGCAGGAAACCCAACCTCCGAATCGTTAAACGTAGCCATCGCCACAGCTGTTGTATGCGCAGAGTTTCGCAGGCGCCTGCAAATATAATCACCTCAACAACAATCAGATAAATATGATACTTTTCCCCAACGCCAAAATTAATCTCGGCCTCAATATTGTTGCCAAAAGAGCCGATGGATACCACGATATAGAAACCCTGTTTTACCCCATCGATCTGGAAGATGCACTTGAAGTTGTGCCCTCCGACACAGAAGCAGACTCGCTGCACATCAGCGGAATACAAGTAGATGGAGACCCAAACAACAACCTTGTCATGAAAGCATTGCGCCTGATCAGAAGTATTCACCCGGTTCCACCTGTATCCGTATATCTGCACAAAGCAATCCCCTTTGGGGCCGGTCTGGGAGGCGGATCGGCCGATGCTGCAACCATGATATTGTTGCTCAATCAACTGTTTGACCTGCAAATGAACGAACAGGAAATGCTTAAAATTTCGGCGCAGATTGGTGCAGATTGTCCATTCTTTATCAAAAACAAACCGGTATTTGCCACCGGAACCGGAAATGAATTCACGGAAACAGCGTTATCTTTGAGCGGTAAATTTCTGGTTTTAATAAAACCGGATATCCACGTCTCTACCCCGCTGGCCTACTCAAGGGTAATCCCCCAAAAACCGGCCAAATCATTGACCGAAATTTGCAAACAACCCATTGAGACCTGGCAAAAAGAGATGATTAATGATTTTGAATCGACTGTCTTTCCGCTTTTCCCGGAGATTAAAAAGATAAAAGAGTCTCTGATTAACAGTGGTGCAACTTATGCAGCCATGTCAGGTTCCGGATCATCTGTATTTGGCATTTTCGATGATGAACCCAAATCTTTACCAGCCTACAATGAATATTACATTTGGAAAGGACTATTAAGATAACCTATTGTATTATTGACATTTACAAAACAGAATAGAATAAATTGAATTCATTCTATTTTACTTTTTTATGAAAACAGAAAGAAATTACATCCCGTTAAATGAGTATCTTTGCAGAGAAAAAAAATAACACTTATGTTCGAAAATATTGAAATAGCTCCCGGCACCTACTATGTAGGAGTCAATGACAGATCAAAACATCTGTTTGAAAACATGTGGCCGCTGCCCTATGGCGTATCCTACAACTCGTACCTGATTGTGGACGAAAAAATTGCGTTAGTTGATACGGCAGACATTTGTTATGCACAACTTTTCATCGACAAAATTGAAAGCGTAATAGGCGACAGACCGATTGACTATCTGATAGTCAACCACATGGAACCCGACCACTCGGGATCAATCCGCATGCTCTACCAAAAGTATCCGAATATGCAGATTGTAGGCAACAGCAAAACATTTGGTATGATCGAAGGCTTTTATGGGATTACCGATCGCTTCGAAGAGGTAAAAGAGGGCGACAAGCTCAATCTGGGACAACGCACATTTTCGTTTCACCTCACCCCCATGGTGCATTGGCCTGAAACAATGATGACCTACGACAAGACCAATAAAATACTCTTTGCCGGCGATGCTTTTGGCTGTTTTGGCACACTCGATGGTGCAGTGATAGACGAAGATCTCAACCTCGATAAATATTGGGACGAGATGTACAGGTATTACGCCAACATTGTGGGTAAATATGGCGGACCGGTACAAAAAGCGCTTCACAAACTGGGCCATTTTGACATTCAGATGATTTGTTCCACCCACGGACCGATTTGGAAGAAATACCGTCAGAAAGCCATTGCTATATACGATAAGCTAAGCAGATACGATGCCGAAGTTGGTGTTGTGATAGCTTACGGATCGATGTATGGCAACACAGAGCAAATGGCCGAAGCTGTAGCCTTAGGTGTGGCCAAAACAGGCATAAAAAACATTGTGATACACGATGTTTCCAAAAGCCATCCATCTTACATTCTAAGTGACATTTTTAAATACAAAGGTCTGATAATCGGAAGCCCCACCTACAGCAACGAGTTGTACCCGAATGTGAAATCTCTTTGCGATAAACTCGAAACAAGAGATATTAAACACAGAGTATTCGGCTGCTTCGGCAGTTTCGCCTGGGCAGGTACCGCAGCTAAAGCTCTGAACAATTTCGGTATCCGCATGAAATGGGATGTGGTGGACAATCCGGTAGAGATGAAACAAGGCTTAAAAGCCGAGCAATACGACGCTTGTGTTGCATTAGGCAAATCTGTTGGCGAAAAAATATTGGCTCTCAATTTATAAACAAGTGTAATAATCACAGATATGCGACTGATCATACAACCGGATTATGCCCGGATATCGATGTGGACGGCCAACTATGTTGCCTCAAAAATCATCGACTTCAAACCCACACCCGACAAACCCTTTGTATTGGGTTTGCCCACCGGCTCTTCTCCACTGGGTCTCTATCGCCATCTTGTTGAGCTATACATGAATAAGGTAATCTCGTTCGAAAACATCATCACTTTCAATACCGATGAATATGTGGGGCTGCCCAAAAACCATCCGCATAGCCTCTCTTCGTTTATGTGGACCAACTTTTTCAACCACATAAACATCAAACCGGAGAATGTATTCATCCCCGATGGTAGCGCAGAAAACCTGAAGGCAGAATGCGCTTCGTATGAGCAAAAAATAAAAGATGTGGGCGGCATCAATCTTATTATTGGCGGTGTAGGCCCCGACGGACATATTGCGTTCAACGAACCAGGCTCGTCGCTCAGCTCCCGCACGCGCACAAAAATGCTTACGATGGAAACCATCATTGCCAATTCGCGCTTCTTCGACAATAACATCAACAAAGTGCCCAAGAATGTGATTACGGTTGGCGTGGGCACCATTATGGATGCACAGGAAGTGTTGATCATGGCCAGTGGGCACAACAAGGCCCGTGCACTTTATCAGGCCGTAGAGGGGGCTATAAATCACCTATGGACCATCAGCGCACTCCAGATGCACGCCAAGAGCATTATTGTGTGCGACGAAGACTCTACCACGGAACTCAAAGTTGGAACCTACCGCTATTTCAAAGAAATTGAAAAGGAACACATCAAGCCAGATTCGCTGCTAATGTGCGACATGAAATAGACGTTGAAGAGAAAAAAGAAAGCGGGGCAATCTCAGGCATATTGAGACTGCCCCGCTTTCTATTTCCATAATTTACCAGTAATAGGTCAACCCAAAACTCATGAGCTCCTTGAGCTGATAATATGAATCATCTTCGCTCTTAAGTTTTCGTTTATCATCGTAACGAAGATGAAAAAACAGTCGGGTAGAGAAATACCGGTTGACCACAAAATTGAACGTATTCTCCCACTCCGATTCTACATTTTTATATGTGGTAAAATAGTAAAGGCGAGATTGCCAAGTGATATTTTTTCGAATATCAGAAGTAAATCTGAGATCGAGCCTCGAACCATACTGCTCAAGTTTTTGCTCACCCTTTTTAATTCCAAATCGGGTCACATCTACCTTTTTATCATTCACAAACTTCCAATTGTAAGAATAAGGTGCAAGCATCAATTGCAAATCCTTGACATGAAGCTTTTTAAACTTGTTGGAATAGCTCATACCTATACCCAAACTATATTCGGCAGGAGAAAGGAAAGAGCCAAGACGTGTATTGGTATTTGTTTTGTATGAATTGAAAAACCTGGTTTTAAACTCGCTTGAAATAGAGTAATTCCACTTGAGAATGGCCTTAACAGAAAGAAGAGATGATAGCCGAAACATATCATCATTCACCCTCCAGGAACGCATTGTATCACTGGGCGCGGTGTAAAAACTACTACGCCACTCGAGCTCATTGACAAAAGAGTGTCCTTTTTCGTGATTGTAGCTGGCCTTCATATTGAGTAAACTCATGAGAGCCAGATTACTCTCACCACCCTGCTGCCAGTTGGTCGAAAAATAGTTTTGAGAAAATTGCAAAGCAACCCGGTTGACAAAATTCCAGAAACCAACTTTATTTTTGACCGAAAAAGCATTCGAGACTTTACTTTTTCGGGCAATGGCTTCGGGCCTGAAAAAACCCTGGAGGGCAACACTATTTTCGATAGGATGCTTCACTACATCAGACAATAAATAATCGGAAGGCAATGCCTCGTGCGGTGGGTTTATCAAATATGGATTCAGATACATAATATTGTGAAGAATAGAAAGCCGGAGTGAGTCAATTGCAAAATAGCGGGTAAATTCGCCCTGCCATGACGGTATATCCACCGAGAGCCATTGATTCTTTTTTTCGAAAGAAAATGATGGACGGGGTACACGCCAAACATCGGAGAAATAGGGCCGTTGGTACTCTAACGGCAACAAAAAGCGGTTGTAAACCGAATAGACACTATCGGCAAGAGTTAATTCATATTCGGTTACGGCCGGCGAATCAGCTTTCACCTGAATCAATTTTGTATTGTTGTATTTTATCTCTACAGGTGCAGGAACAACCAACACTGTATCCACCAAATCCAATAGTCCGTTTTCCAATTTTCGTTCAATCGTATCTACGGCTAATTTGCCTCCAACAGGCGTTTGAGCCAGAATTCCACCACTCAAAAAAGTGAACATAAAAAACAAGAATACAACAGTGAACATCAGACCACTTCTCATCAGATTATTTTTTTAGTTTATGTTGTGCGTAATTAACAAAACGAGTCGCCCCCGGGGCAAAAAGAGAGCAATCAATGGCATTTGTAGTTTCGGTGGGGCCCCACAACCAATCTCTTATTTATGTATATTGATAAAACAAAAGCCATATCGGGTACAAAATTAGTATATTTTGCTGTTGTAACGAACAGACTGAAAAATAAATGAGAAAAAATTTCTACTTTTGCAGCTGAATTTAAATCAACTAATTTTTATCATTGTGAGCGATACCAAGTATATTTTCGTGACCGGAGGCGTAACCTCTTCATTGGGAAAAGGAATTATTTCAGCATCATTGGCAAAACTGCTGCAGGCTCGCGGCTACAACGTCACCATTCAGAAATTCGACCCGTATATCAACATTGACCCGGGTACTTTGAATCCATACGAACACGGAGAGTGCTATGTAACAGTAGACGGACATGAGGCAGACCTCGATTTGGGTCACTACGAACGCTTTATAAATGTACAAACCACCCGTTCCAACAATATTACCACAGGACGAATCTATCAAAGTGTAATTGATAAAGAGCGTCGTGGCGACTATTTGGGTAAAACGGTACAGGTTGTACCTCACATTACCGACGAGATAAAAAGAAATGTAAAACTACTCGGCACCAAATACAAATTTGATTTCGTTATTACCGAAATTGGTGGTACAGTGGGAGATATCGAGTCTTTGCCATTTGTAGAAAGCGTGCGTCAGTTGCGCTGGGAGCTGGGCAAAAACTGTCTTTGCATCCACCTGACCTATGTGCCTTATCTGGCAGCTGCCAAAGAGTTGAAAACAAAACCGACGCAGCACTCAGTAAAACAACTTCAGGAATTGGGTATTCAACCCGATATATTGGTTCTGCGCACCGAACACGAATTGAGCGCAGAGGTACGACGCAAAGTAGCTCTTTTCTGTAACGTTGAGCCAAACGCGGTTATTCAGTCTATCGACGTGGCATCTATATATGAGGTTCCCCTCAAAATGCAGGAGCAGGGATTGGATGTGGTAACATTATCGAAAATGGATATGCCAACTGATGGTGAGCCTGAACTGGGTCCGTGGATTGAGTTTTTGCAAAAACAAGCCAATGCTACCGGCACTGTAAAAATCGGATTGGTTGGGAAATATGTGGAGCTGCCCGATGCTTACAAATCAATCAACGAATCGTTGATGCAGGCGGCTATCTATAACGATAAAAAGCTTAAACTGACTTTTATTCACTCTGAAAAGCTGAACGACAGCAATGCGGCTGAGCTGCTGAGCGGCATGGATGGATTGCTGATCGCACCGGGATTCGGACAACGTGGAATAGATGGAAAATTTGCCGCCATTAAATATGCCCGCCAAAACGATGTACCTACCCTGGGTGTATGTCTCGGGATGCAGTGTATGGTGATTGAATATGCCCGCAATGTACTCGGCTTTGAAGATGCTAACTCGACAGAGATGGACACCAAAACGCCATTCAACGTAATCGACCTGATGGAAGAACAAAAGGGAATTACCAACATGGGCGGAACAATGCGTTTGGGCGCCTACGATTGCGAACTCGAAGCCGGCTCAAAAGCAGCATTGGCCTACAAAAATACGCTGATTCAGGAGAGACACCGCCACCGTTTTGAATTCAACAACAAGTACAAGGCTGATTTCGAAAATGCAGGCATGAGCTGCGTGGGACACAATCCCGACACCGGCCTGGTAGAAGTTGTGGAGATACCATCACTCAAATGGTTCGTTGGTGTACAATATCACCCCGAATACAATAGTACAGTATTGAAACCAAACCCTTTGTTTATTGGTTTTGTAAAAGCTGCTATCGCAAATCAAAAGTAGAATTTGAATTTGTAGTAACTGACAAAATCAACTAATCGTAAAAAAAAGAATTTATTCCAACATCAATCATGGATAAAAATACCATTTTGGGCTTCGTGCTTATCGGAGCCATTCTCTTCACTTTCAGCTGGCTGAATCAACCCTCGAAAGAGCAGCAATTAGCCACACAGAAATACAATGATTCGATTGCGCTGGTCGAAAAAGCAGCCTCGGTGAAAGCTAAACCATCTGCACAGACAACAACTGCTGTCAATACAGCCACCGCCAATACAGCCGCTACATTTGGCAGTTTCGCTCAGGCTGCTGTGGGTATTGAATCTATTCAGACTCTGCAAAACGACCTGATGGAGGTAAAGGTGAGCAACAAAGGCGGACGCATTTACTCTGTCCGACTCAAGAAATACAAAACTCACGATGCGAAACCATTGATTTTATTTCAGGGAGAAGAGAGCTCTTTTGGCATTACACTCAACACCCGGGACAACAAGAAAATCAACACTGCCGATCTTTACTTTCAACCCTCGTTGAGCCAAAACAGCATAACAATGCGACTGAGCGCTGGTAATGGTCGCTATCTGGATTATGTGTACACCATCGACCCAAAATCGTATTTGATGAAGTTTGACATCAAAACAGCAGGTCTCGATTCGGTGTTGGCTGCCAACACCACTTCTTTGGAACTTGGCTGGTATCAGAAACTCAGACAACAGGAAAAAGGACACAAAAACGAAAGCCGTTACTCAAACCTCTATTTTAAATATCTGACTGAAGATGTGGAATATTTGAGTGATGCAAAAGACGATTCGAAAGAGCTGACCAACAAAATCAAATGGGTAGCTTACAAAGATCAGTTCTTTTCGTCTATTTTGATTGCCAAAAAAGAGCTTACATCAGCCATTGTCGAATCAAAAGTATTGTCCGACACAGGTTATATCAAGGAATACAATACACGTGCATTTATAGATGTTAATGTCAAAACATCGCAAACAATTGCGTTCAATTACTACTTTGGCCCCAACCACTTCCCAACACTGACCAGCTTAGACAAAGGAGTGGTTGATGAAGAGCAACTACGCCTCGACCGTATTGTTCCTTTGGGTGCAAGCATATTCCGCTATATCAACAAGATCGCTGTGATTCCGATGTTTAACTTTTTCGAGAAGTTCATTGGCAGCTACGGTCTGATTATCTTGCTACTGACATTAGTGATCAAATTATTTCTGTTCCCGCTTACCTACAAGTCGTATCTTTCTTCTGCCAAAATGCGGGTACTTCGCCCTCAGGTAGAGGAATTGAACGAAAAATTTCAGGGTCAGGACAAGATGATGGAGAAACAAAAAGCAACGATGGATTTGTACAAGCGAGCCGGGGTAAATCCGCTGAGCGGGTGTTTACCCATGTTGCTGCAAATGCCAATACTCATTGCCATGTATATGTTTTTCCCGTCGTCGATAGAGCTGCGCCAACAGAGTTTTCTGTGGGCAACTGACCTCTCTACCTACGATTCAATATACAGCTGGACAACACAAATTCCGGTCCTGAGCCAATACTACGGAAATCACATAAGCTTGTTCTGTCTTTTGATGACAGCGACCAATATCGTGTATACCAAATTCAATATGGATGCAACCAATACAGGACAAGCTCAGATACCGGGCATGAAGACCATGATGTACATCATGCCGTTGATGTTCCTCTTTTTCCTGAATGAGTTTGCTTCAGGTTTGAGTTATTACTACTTCATATCAACGCTCATTACCATATTGCAAACATTGGCTTTCCGTCAGTTTATCAACGAAGAAAAACTGTTGGCAAAACTACAGGAAAAAGCCAAAAAGCCGGTTAAGAAAT
The DNA here is from genome assembly GCA_964534355.1 of uncultured Parabacteroides sp. Lineage (GTDB taxonomy): Bacteria > Bacteroidota > Bacteroidia > Bacteroidales > UBA7332 > CAXXIC01. The sequence continues at coordinate 18,774 of CAZHNZ010000013.1, read as the reverse complement.
CGGGCTTTATGGCACGTGTGGAAGAGATGCAAAAACGCCAGCAACAAATTGCCCGCGACAACTCTAAAAAGAGCAAGCGCTAAACCCAAAATACCTTACAAAAAAAGCCTGACGTTGTCGTCAGGCTTTTTTTGTAAGGTATACTATAATCCGAATTATTTTCCGATACAAAAACGTTCGAAGATAGAACCCAGAATATCGTCGGTGCTGATTGACCCGGTTATCTCACCCAGATAATGCATACATTCGCGTATATCCTGCGAAAGGAAATCGCCCGAAATACCACTATCCAGTCCGTTATGCGCCCGTTCAATAGCCGCCAGCGCCCGTGTCAATGCCTCGAAATGCCGAATGTTTGTCACAATCACATCATTGGCACTCACTTCGGGAAGGTGAGCTGCTTCCAGCAACCGCTTTTGAAGCAGATCAGTATCCATTCTCATTTTAGCCGAAATAAAGAGAGGATTCAAATCAGACATAAGAGCAGAAAGTTTACTGCGGTTATCATTGGTCAGCAAATCGGCTTTATTGAACACCGTCAACAGCTGTTTTCCCTGCGCCAGAGGCACAACTTTCCGGGAAAGGGCCTCGATGAATTCGGGTGAAGTAGTTGCATCAATAAGCCAGATGACTATCTCAGCCTGCTCCAGTTTGCGGAAAGTTCGTTCAATTCCCAATGACTCAATCACATCGGTAGTTTCCCGGATACCCGCTGTATCAATAAAGCGAAATGTGATTCCGGAAAGCACTACCGTATCCTCAATCACATCGCGTGTAGTGCCGTGAATATCCGAAACAATGGCACGTTCCTCGTTGAGAAAAAGATTGAGCAGCGTCGATTTGCCGGCATTTGTTTCGCCAACAATAGCCACCGGCACACCGTTTTTGATTGCATTTCCCACGCTAAACGAATCAGCCAACCGACGAATAATATCCATAATCTCCTGCGAAAGCGATTTCAGCTTCAGCCGATCGGCAAACTCAACCTCCTCTTCACTAAAATCAAGTTCGAGTTCTACCAACGAAACAAAATCGAGCAACCGGCCACGCAACAGATTCAGTTCTGCACTAAACCCGCCCCTCATCTGATTAAGAGCCAGTTTATGAGTAGCAGCAGAGGTGGACGCAATGAGGTCGGCAACAGCCTCGGCCTGCGACAAATCCATTTTCCCGTTCATAAAAGCCCGCTGCGTAAATTCGCCGGGAAGCGCAGAGCGACAGCCATTTTCTATCAACAACTTCAATATCTGCTGCTGAATGTAAATTGACCCGTGGCAGGTAATCTCCACCGTATCTTCTCCGGTAAAAGAATGGGGTGCTTTGAATAGTGCAACCAACACATCGTCGATCCTCTCGTCACCCTCCATTATTGCCCCATAACTTAGCGTATATGGTTTTTGAGAGAGCAAGCCACCACCCTTTCCGGAAGGAATGAATATGCGGTGACATAACTCAACAGCATCCTTACCGGCCACACGAATCATGGCCACCCCACCCTGTCCGGGGGCGGTAGAAACTGCGCAAATTGTATCTTCCTGTATCATATATAGTATGAAATTTATTTATCAATAGTAGAGGCCATTCCTGTAGCGATTTCATGCACAAGCCCTTTCTCTACATACACTTTTCGCATTTGCTTTCTCAATGTGGGCCGGGCCTTTTCATACGCCAAAGCAGCCAACACACAAACTATTCCGTTGATTAAAAATAGATTAGACAACCCAACAAATTTTTCGACATAGCCTAATAACATAGCCCCGATAGGCACAACACCCATCAAAGCCATGGTGTAAAAGCTCATCACCCGGCCACGAAATGCCTCGTCTGACAACATTTGCAACTGCGTATTCATCGAAGCCACCGACGCAATCAGGGAAAAACCAATGGGAAAACCAATAAGAAAAACCGGAATAACACTATCCATAAAGGCAAGCCCGCACAAACTCAGGCCCAGCAATAAGGTATTAAGCATAATTATTTTACCCAACCCCAACACACTCTTTCGGGCTGCCAGATAGAGCGCGGCAACAAGAGCACCGGCACCGATGGATGCCATGGCAAAACCCAACACATCGCTACCTTTGTGCAACACATCTTTGACAAATGCCGGCATAAAGACTAAAATAGAGAAACCAAAGAAACTGATTATTCCAACCATTATCAATGCACTAAGAAGCGGCAAAGAGCGATATACATACAATATACCATCATTCATATCCCGCACAATGTTGTGTGTATCCTTTTTCTTTATGACCGACGGAATATGTATATGATGCAGAGAATACAAAACCGCCACATACGTAACCCCATTTACTAAAAAACAGAACCCTTCGCCGATTAACCCGATCAACACCCCACCAATAGACGGGCCAATAAGCCGTGCAGCATTAAACATGGCCGAATTGAGTGCTATCGCATTACTCAGATTCTCTTTATCTTCTACTAAATCAATGGTAATTGCCTGACGGGCAGGCATATCAAAAGCATGAACCACGCCGATAAAAAGGCTCAAAGAGATTATCTGCCAAACCTCTACATCGAAAAGTAATGTTAACAAAGCCAGTAGTAAGGCCTGAATCATAAAACATAACTGTGTGGCTATTAACACTTTTTTTCGGCCAATACGATCGACCAAAACCCCGGTAACGGGTGTAAGAAAAAAACTCGGTATTTGCGAAACAAAAGAGACTGTTGCCAAAAGCATTACCGAACCCGTCACCCTGTAAATAAGCCAACTAAGTGCAATAGACTGTACAAACGACCCGATCAGAGAAATCATTTGTCCGTAAAAATAGAGGCGGTAATTGCGGGATTTGAGCGACGAAAAGGTCTGTTTCCAAACAGCGGTATTGTTAGGCAAAAGCTCTTTCAACCCCCTCCATCCACCTAAAAAACCTTTTCCATTGTCAACCTGATTAGTCATTCCCTGCCATTTTGATGCAAATTTACTACAAATTCGGGGTTTTGAGAATGGAATACAAACAAGATCGTTCAAAATATTGTTTTTTGCCAACAATACGGCATGACCCGTTGCATTAAAACGGGTTTTAAAAGAATATCAAAACAATATTCAATTAACTTTGTACCACAATTACAGATGCCCAACAAACGAATGACTCATCAATTTGTTGTGTATAAAAAAGCCAAAGCCCATGAACTCATCCTCTTTAAATAACAATGGCGAAAGAATAATACGACCGGCAACGCCCGCCGATTATGCAGCTATCCGCAACATCTATGCGCCCTACATCACCAATACAACGATTACCTTCGAATACGAAATACCCACAGAAGAAGAGTTTGCACAGCGAATGCAAAATATAGCCCACACCTACCCCATCCTGATTTGCGAAGTGGACAGTCGAATAATCGGCTATGCATACGGTGCCACATTCAAGCCCCGAACCGCCTATCAATGGGTGGCCGAAAGTGTAATATACCTCACTCAGGATAGCCTGAGCAGAGGTATCGGTAAATCATTGTATCATGCACTTATCGAGGTGTTACGGCTTCAGGGAATCTGTCAGGCAATAGCTGTCGTGACATCAGAAAACGAAAAAAGCCTTGATTTCCACAAAAAAATGGGATTCGTTCCATCGGCCAAACTCAAAAACGTAGGCTTCAAATTCGGGCAATGGCTCGATGTCGATTGGCTGCAATACAACTTTGCCAAATTACAGGATCACCCTGAGCCCATTCGCTCTTTTCAGGAAATATACAACAGCACCGAATTCAAGACTCTATTATACGATATAAACAGAAGGCTGAACTACTAACACATCCGCCCCCGATAATCGGCATAATCGTACTCACGCCACATCTCCAGCCGGTTGTCGCACGTCCAGTAGGCCAGCGAAGGATGCGGAATACCGTTAAACATCGTGGTTTTTACCACTGTATAGTGTATCATATCTTCGAAAACAATCTTATCGCCGGGGTTTAGCTCGTTGTCGAAAGACCAGCTGCCTACAAAATCGCCACTCAAACACGAGTTTCCACCCATGCGGTAAGTCGGTTTGCCCTCCACCTCATCGGTGGCACCCCGGATAACCGGCTTGTAGGGCATCTCCAGACAGTCGGGCATGTGACAGGCAAAAGAGACATCCAGAATAGCCGTCTTAATACCCTGATTTTCCACAATATCAATAACCGACGCCACAAGCGTGCCGGTTTGCCACACAAATGCACTGCCGGGCTCCATAATGAGTTGCAGGTGAGGATATTTTGCCTTAAACGATTGCAACAGCAGGATAAGATGCTCTACGTTGTATCCCTTACGTGTCATCAGGTGACCGCCGCCCATATTGAGCCATTTCACCTGAGAGAGGTATTTCCCGAAACGTTTTTCTACTTCGAGCAACGTTTTTTCGAGATCAAAAGAGGTGGACTCACACAAGGTGTGAAAGTGCAGCCCCTCCACCCCTTCGGGCAACTGGTCGGGCAATTGCGAAGCAGCTACACCCAGCCGCGAACCCGGCGCACAGGGGTTGTACAAATCGGTCTCTACCAGCGAGAACTCTGGATTGATGCGCAAACCACAAGAAGACAACCCTTTAGCCGCGGGATAAAAACGTTCGAACTGCGATAAAGAATTGAATGTGATGTGCGAACTATACGTGACAATCTGCGCAAAATCGCGCTCGGTATAAGCCGGCGAGAAGGTGTGTGCACGACTCTTCATCTCTTCGAAGGCCAACTGAGCCTCGAGCACCGAACTTGCCGTTGAGTAAGGAATATATTCGCGAATAACGGGAAACGCCTTCCACATAGCAAAGGCTTTGAAAGCCAGTATAATATCAACTCCTGCCTCCTCTTTCACACGTTTAATGGTGGTCAGATTGCGACGCAACAACTCCTCTTCGAGCACAAAACAAGGTGTAGTCACCTGATTTACATCCAACATATTTATCTTATTATTAATCTGTTATAACGAACTTAGCATATTTAAGCAGTAATTTCCGTTCACCCGCATGTTCAAACAAAACTGTTATTTTACGATTATCGCCATCACCCTCACAGGCCGACACCACTCCATTGCCAAAGCGATCGTGAAGGATGTGTTGCCCGGCACGCACATCTGTGTTGGTTTGCGCCCCGGCAAAAGGCGCCACCGGAAGTTTATCCACAGGGGTGAGATGTTTCGTGGAATCGGGTCTTGTTTTAGAGAAAATTTCCGGCTGCGGACGTTGCTGCACCGGACTATCTTTCCGCCCAAATGCAGTGCGGTTGAAACCAGCAGCCCGCTCGCGCACCTCCTCTGCCAGTCGATTGTCCGTAGGCATATTCAGAAACTTCGGGTCAATATCATTGAGGAAACGGCTTGGCGAACAGATTTCTGATTTGCCATTCCGGAAACGCGATTTGGCAAACGTGAGTGTACACTGTTTGCCGGCACGGGTAATGGCGACATAAAACAGACGACGTTCCTCTTCGAGGCTAGACTCACTTTCGTTGGCCCACATACTCGGAAAGAGATCCTTCTCCATTCCCACTACAAATACATTATTGAACTCCAACCCCTTAGCGGCATGCACGGTCATCAGGGTCACTTTTTCGTTGTTTTCATCGCCCTGCGTATCCTGATCTGTGGCTAGTGACACCTCGGCCAGGAAATCTACCAGACCCGGTTGCTCTTCACCCTCCTCGAGCCGGCTTTCGCAAAATCCATGAATACCATTGAGCAACTCCTGCATATTCTCCTGTTTGCTCAGATTCTCCGGGGTGCGGTCGGCATACATTTCGGTGAGCAGACCAGACTCTTTAATCACCATTTCCGCCATTTCGTAAGCCGAGACATTGTGTAACTGAGCACATTTCAGGGCAATAAAATCGCGGAAAGAGGCCAGTTTGCGGGCAGTGCCGGCATTTACATCGAGGGCAAACCGAATTGGGTCCTGCAACACCATCCAGATGCTCACCTCATTGCGCACAGCACACGCTTTGAGCTTGTTCACCGTTGTGTCACCAATGCCACGGGCAGGCCGGTTGATAATCCGCTTGAGCGCCTCCTCGTCGTTTGGGTTTATTATCAGCCGGAAATAGGCGAGTACATCCTTGATTTCCTGACGCTGATAAAACGACAGGCCTCCATATATTTTGTAAGGAATATTTCTTTTGCGCAATGCCTCTTCCATAATCCGCGACTGCGCATTGGTGCGGTAAAGCACAGCAAACTGACTGTAAGGCTCGTGCAAACGCATGCGAAGCTCCAGTATTTTGCCCGCCACCAGATACCCTTCCTCATAATCGGAATAAGCACTCAGCACTTCGATCTTATCGCCTATTTCATTTTCAGAAAAGACATTCTTGGTAATCTGTCTGTTATTTTTGCGGATCAGGCTGTTGGCCGCATCCACAATATTTTGCGTTGAGCGGTAGTTTTGCTCCAGCTTAAAAACCTGAGAACCGGGGAAACTCTTTTTAAAACTCAGAATATTATCTATGTTTGCTCCCCGAAATGAGTAGATGCTTTGCGCATCATCTCCCACCGCGCACACCAATCCATGCTGAGCAGCCAACTGCTTCACAATCAAATGTTGAGCAAAATTTGTATCCTGATACTCATCCACCAGAATATACCGAAACTGCGATTGATATTTGGCCAGCACTTCGGGATTGTCGCGAAAGAGAATATTGGTATTGAGCAGTAAATCGTCGAAATCCATAGCGTCCGCTTTTTTGCAACGAATCTGATAGACACGGTAAATGTCGCGAACCAGGGGTATTTTGGATTGAATATCACCCTCCATCAATTCGCGATTGGCGGCATACATGCCAGCCGTAACTAAACAGTTTTTAGCATTGGAAATACGCGACTGTACCAAATTTGGTTTATAGGTCTTTTCGTCGAGACTCATCTCTTTCACAATATCCTTGATCAGGTTTTTCGAGTCTGACGAATCGTATATCGTAAAGTTGGAGGTATAACCCAACGCCGCTGCCTCACGCCGCAGGATTTTGGAAAACACGGAGTGAAAAGTTCCCATCCAAAGCCGCGAAGCTTCCCGCTCCCCCACCAAACGGGCAATACGCTCCTTCATTTCGCGGGCGGCCTTGTTGGTAAATGTCAGTGCAAGAATAGTATATGCGGGAAAACCGTTTTGCATTAGCCAGGCAATTTTAAAGGTCAAAACCCTTGTTTTACCCGACCCGGCACCGGCTATCACCAATGAGGCACTGTCGTTGTGCACCACGGCTTTTTTTTGATTTTCGTTGAGCTGATCTATAAATTCGGTCACGATATTTTTTTCTTTTTGCAAAAATAGCACAATAAATGAAACTAACCCAAATTGGCTACTCTATATTAGGAATATTTGGTATTGGAACGATTTAGGTTGTACGTTTTACGTTATACGTTATACGTTATACGTTATACGTTTTACGTTTAGGCACAACACCTACCTACTAGTTTGCTCTGTTTACTTGTTTACTTGTCTACTCGTAACCCGTAACTTGTAACTTGTCTACTTGTTTACCCGTTTACTTGTCTACTTGTTTACTCAGTTTACTTGTAACTTGTAACTTGTAACTCGTAACCCGTAACTAAAAAAAATATTTACACTGAGTTGCACTGAGGATACACTGAGTTGCACTGAGAGAAATGACTACTTGTTTACCCGTTTACGGGCAGCCACAAGGGCAGCCCCTACGCATACTCGTAACTCGTAACAACATCATCAGATCCCTCTCTGCGTTCGGGATGACAATCCGTTTTCTTTTGAATATGGCCGCCGCCCCACTATTGACACATGCATCACCATTTGATTTGGCGACGGTGCAGCAATCTCCAAACCCGTTTACTCTGTTTACTAGTTTACTCAGTTTACTTGTTTACTTGTTTACTTGTTTACCCGTCTACCCGTAACTTGTAACCCGTAACTTGTAACTTGTTTACCCGTTTACTTGTTTACCCGTTTACTTGTCTACTTGTAACTCGTAACTTTTTTCACTAAAAAATGAACAGAAGGCCAACACCGTTGTTTAAACTCATATAAAAACAACAGACTATGAAATGGACAACACTGTTTTTAGCATCATTTATTTTCACATGTTTAACCGCTCAAAATAAAAAAGTTATGAAGTTTGAACTCCCAAAACTACCTTACGAAGCCAATGCGCTCGAACCGGTTATCAGTCAAAAAACGATTGAGTTTCACTACGGCAAACACCATCAGGCGTACGTGAATAATTTAAATAATCTTATTCCGGGTACCAAGTTTGAAAATGCCGATTTGGAAACGATAGTCAAAGAGTCTGACGGTCCGATTTTCAACAATGCTGCTCAAATATGGAACCACACTTTCTACTTCAACTCATTTTCGCCTAAAGGCGGAGGTGCACCACAAGGCGAGTTAGCCAAAGCTATCGAAGCAAAATGGGGCTCGTTCGAAGATTTCAAGAAAGAATTTAACAATGCAGCCATCACAGTTTTCGGTTCAGGGTGGGCCTGGTTGGTTGTAAATAAAGAAGGAAAACTGGAAATTGTAAAAGAGAGCAATGCCGGCAACCCAATGACCAAAGGGCTGAAACCACTGCTTACATTTGATGTATGGGAACATGCCTACTACATTGATTATCAAAACCGTCGTCCGGACCACGTGTCAGCATTGTGGGAAAAGATTGATTGGACAGTCATTGCCGCCAGATATAAATAATTTGTCTTTACCTATATTTTTAGTGTATCTACATGCATAAGCAGGGTTTTATCGCGAGATAATGCCCTGCTTTTCTTTTTTAATAAAAACCTAAGGTGTTGATTTTCGAAGAATTTGTTTATTTTTGCAGAATAAAACAAACGGTAGATTGGTATGAATTTTATCGCAATAGATTTCGAAACAGCCAACGGCGACCCTGTCAGTGCATGCGCATTGGGGGTGATTGTTGTGCAAAACGGCAGAATAGTCAAAGAGGTGTCGTACCTGCTGAAACCCTACAACAACTGGTTTTCGAAATACAATGTAGCGGTACATGGCATCACATTTGATCAGGTAAAAGATGCTCCCCGCTTTGGCGATATCTGGCACGAGATAGCCGAAGATATTGAAAATGCGGAATACATAGTGGCGCACAACGCCGGATTCGATATGAATGTGCTGCGCAAATGCCTGATGTTTGCGGATATCGCAGACCGGCTACCGGCGTCTGTTTGCACCGTTCAACTAGCCAAAAAGAAATTACCCGGGCTACACAACCACAAACTGAATACCCTGGCAGACCATTTTGGCATTTGCCTCAACCACCACGAAGCCCTGAGCGATGCACGCGCAGCAGCACTGATTATGCTGGAACTAAGCAAAGTAAACTAACGAACAGTGAGAAAGTGCAACTGCTTTTCCAACATCGAAATACGCGGCATATCGCAACCCCGACGTGAGGCTTCGAGCAACGGACGGGTATAAATATATTCGATTTCCAAAGGGCGATTATTATCGAAGTCGAGTTTCATACTGGGCGAATAGGGCGTCATTTTTTCGGTCATAGCCATCATCTTTTGAGCAAAATCGACCGTCAGAGACACCCCACAAGCATTGGCTCCCGCCACCACTTCGAGCATAAGCTGATAAGACAACTCGTGTGTGTAAGCACACTCCATCAGTTTGTCGGTAGTGGTATTGAGCACCACGGTCATACCGTTGAAGGGAATATTCCACACCAACTTGCGCCACCTCATCAACATCAGATCGGGCGAAATATCGGCAGGAATGCCCGATTGAACCATATCTGCACAAACAGTTTCGAGTACCGGCGACGATGAAAACCCGTATCCGCCAATAGATATTTTGCCTAAATCGGAATGCACAATATGCCCCTCACCCACCTTGCCCGAGCAGATGAACGCCAAACCTCCGGCGATGGACAGATTTGGAAAAGTGTCTGCTAAATCGGACTCAATTCCCAATCCGTTTTGGATAAGCACAACAAGTGTATCTTTGTGAATCAGAGGTGGAAGAAGCTCTTTGAGCAGCTCATTCTGAGTCGTTTTCAGGCAAACCAACACGACATCGCAGAGCGGCATATCGGCGGTAGTTTTGTAAATGGATGGATGTTTCAAATGAAAATCTCCCCGGACAGAATCAACCCTCAGTCCATGCTGAGCAACAAAATCGTAATCGCTGTGCAGCAAGAAGTGCACCTCTTTGCCTGCCTCCGCCAATCGGCCACCGTAGTATCCGCCAATGGCACCTGTTCCAATTATTCCATATCTCAAATTCATTCTCATCCTTATTTTGTTGGCTCAAAATTAATCATTGCAGTGATTAGTAGCCGTAATAAATTCCACAATTTTAGTTAATTAGAATCAGAACAATAAACATATTACGTCAACTCTTTGTATTTAAGATAGGAATATGGGCACCCACAAGGGGATGCCCCAACAAAAAAATTATAAAAAAAAATGGAAACTAATGTCGCCCTTTGGGTAGGATTTAATCTTTTTGTATTGCTAATGCTGGCACTCGATTTGGGTGTTTTTCATCGTAAGTCGCACGAAGTAAGTGTAAAAGAGGCCCTCACCTGGTCGGGTGTGTGGGTATTTCTGGCTCTCTGTTTCAATGTATTCATCTATTTTCAGTTCGACGAAAAAAGAGCACTCGACTTTTTCACCGGTTATATTATTGAAAAAGCATTGAGTGTTGACAACATATTTGTCTTTGTACTCATATTCTCCTACTTTCAGATACCACCCCGTTACCAGCACAAAGTTCTGTTTTGGGGGATCATAGGGGCATTGGTGATGCGTGTTATTTTTATATTTGCCGGCGTGGCGTTGCTCGAAAAGTTCCATTGGACCATCTACATCTTTGGTGGAATACTGATATACACCGGTATAAAAATGGTGACCGAGAAAGACAAAAAAATTGAGCCGGACAAAAACCCGATTATTCGTTTTTTTCGCAAATGGATGCCGGTAACACAAGAGTTGCAGGGCGATAAGTTTTTTGTCAAACAAGATGGCAAGAGGTTTGCCACGCCTCTTTTTCTGGTACTGATTATGATTGAGGTAACCGACCTGATATTTGCTGTAGATAGTATTCCTGCCATTCTGGCCGTTACGCAGGAACATTTTATTGTGTACACGAGCAATGTTTTTGCCATACTGGGTTTGCGGTCACTCTATTTTGCACTGGCGGGCATCATAGACCGTTTCAAATATCTCTCTGTGGGATTGGCCATTATCCTCGTATTTGTGGGTGGAAAAATGATGATGGTTGACTTTTTTAAAATCCCCATTCAGATATCATTGACCGTCATACTGGTAATACTTACATCGAGTGTGGTTATATCGTTGATCAAAACTAAAAAAGAGTAGGCAATTTCTACTAAGATAGAATAATTTGCAAATAAAGTTATCCCCTGCATTCGCTCATTCTGCATTATAAATTGTGCATTATGAATTGTGCAATACGCATTATGAATTAAAATAATCCGTATATTTGCCGCGATTTCAAACAAGAAGTCGCGGCATTTTTTCAAACATTAATCAGATAGAAAAATGAGAACAACACTCCTATTCACCACGGCCCTGCTGCTGGGCAATTGGGCATTGGCTCAAAACAAAGACAATGGCCTGATGATAGAATCGCCGAAAGGCAAAGGGTTTTATTACGACACCATACTGAAAGATGCCTCGGAGGTGGAAGATTCCATAAAACCGGAAGAGGAAAAATACCGGTTCGTGATGGATCAGTCAAAAAAATCTCTGCCCAACAAAGTCGGTTTATACAAACGGGAATGGGCCAACCCGCCCATTTCGCAGGGAAATGCCGGCACCTGTTGGGATTTCTCCACCACATCGTTTTACGAAACAGAGATTTTCAGACTCACAGGGCGAAAAGTCAAGCTATCGGAAGCCTATATTGTCTACTGGGAATATGTAGAAAAAGCACGCCGGTTTGTGCGTGAACGCGGAAACTCTCTCTTCGACGAAGGCTCTCAGAGCAATGCCCTCACCCGATTATCGAAACAATACGGACTGATGCCCCAAAGCGCTTATAGTGGTCTGACTAACGGAAGAAAATTTCATAACCATGCCAAAATGGTAGAAGAGATGACCACGTACCTAGAATCGGTAAAAACCGCCAATGCCTGGAATGAATCCATCGTCATCAACACCATCCGCGATATATTGAAATACCACATGGGTGAACCTCCTACCACATTCGGGATAGAAGGTAAAGAGTTCTCGTCTAAAAAATACATGTCTGAATACCTTAAATTCAATCCCGACGACTATGTTGAGATATTGTCATATAAACACAAACCATTTTGGAAAAAAGTAGTATATGACGTACCTGATAATTGGTGGTATAGCAATGATTATTACAATGTTCCTGTTGACGATTTTATGAAATCACTCAAAACCGCGATTCGAAAAGGATATACCGTGACAATAGGTGGCGATGTCTCTGAAGCCGGATTGCGTAAAGAGACACAATGTGCCCTGGTGCCCGACTTCGACATACCGTCGGCTTACATCAACGACGATGCACGACAAATGAGATTCGCCAATGAATCGACGACTGATGACCATGGCATGCATTTGGTAGGCTATTTAGAAAATTTCAATCAGGATGGCAAAGATTGGTATCTGATTAAAGATTCGAGTGCCGGATCGAGAAATAACGATAAAAATGCACCCGAATTTGGCTATTATTTCTTTCACGAAGATTTTATTAAGCTTAAAATGATGGGGTTTACCTGTCATAAAGATGCTGTAAAAGAACTGATTTCAAAGTTTAAATAAGATTATTTCATGATATATTATATAAACAAAAACTCAGATAAGGGCTGTTTTGAACAGCCCTTATTTATTTTGAAAACCTACAAATTCAGGGATTAATACACACCAGTATCTATAAGAGTCGTTATTTCACATTAATAAAACACAATTGTACTCGTTACAGTTTTGTATTACATTCATCAAATTAGATTAATTGAAAATCCACGACACCTTAATACAAAAATTAACCCTGAGAATTAATTCTTTTACAGAATCCCAAACGACATCCTCATTGCTACATTATTTCAAAAAAAATATTTAATACACCAAATCAAACAAACACAAATATCTGTATATCTACTATTTAAATCCGCAATACAAAAATAACACATCTTAATATCGTTAATTTTAACACATTCAATTCAAAAATAATTATTGATTAAACAGAAAAATACAAGGAATAAATCTTCTTAAACAAACAATTCATTATACTTCATTCACAGTTTTAAACCAAAACACACCCTGTTTTTCCCCTAAAAACAATAGTATCTAACTGCATTTTTATTAATTTTGTACTCGATTAGAAAGGCGCATAAAAAGAATCAACAAAATTACCATTTACAAATGCATTTTGCTTTGAATATCAGAAAATTAGGGCATATCCACCTACAAATGCACATCAGGAAGAGTGTAATATCTGCACTATTCTTTGCGTTTGCACAAAATAATTTATCTGGACAAGGTATAAATATCGGAGCAGGTGCATCTTTAACAATCAGCGGTAACCCTGTAATTGAGATAAACAACGGTGCAATCGAAAACAGCGGCACTTATTCAAAAGAGTCAGAAACAGTATTGTTATCCGGCACATCTTCAGCAGAAATAACCGGTAGCAGCAATACCACGATAAATAATCTGACGATAAGCAATAGCGGAGGAATCACAACGAGACAAAATTTGCTCACCATTTCGCAATCTCTGCAAATTGACAACAGTGCATCACTAAATACAGCACCGGGCAAATCATTGACAGTGGAAGGTTCAATAGTTAACAACGCCGGAAATGGAGGTCTTAACCTTGAGTCGGATGCCACCGGTACCGCCTCATTGCTACATTCAACTAACAACGTTTCTGCAAACGCCCAACTTTATATGAGTGGAAATACTGAAGCCTGGCATTTTTTATCTTCTCCTGTTTTCAACCAATCAATTGGTGGAAGCTGGACCCCGGCCGGCACTTATGGCAATGGAACCGGATACGACCTATACGCCTGGAACGAAGCTACCAGTTGCTGGATCTACAAACTAAATACGACTACACCCACAAACTGGAATACTGTTCATCCAAACGGAAATTTTGATGCAGCCAGAGGATACCTCTACTCAGTACAGGCAGCTAATCCGACAAAATCATTCGCCGGTTCACTAAACAATGGCATAATTAGCTACAACATAACAAAATCCGGTGCAGTAGACACACTTATCGGATTTAATCTATCAGGCAACCCCTACCCTTCTGCAATAGACTGGAAAATAGACAACGGATGGAGCCGCAATAATCTGGTAAGCAACGGAGGTGGTTATGACGTTTGGGTCTGGAACCCGGCGGCTAACAACTATGGTGTTTTCAACTCGGCTGCAGCAGAGGGAAGCAACGGTACCAATGGTGTTACACAATACATACCAGCCATGCAGGGCTTCTTTGTTCGGGCATCCTCTGCCGGTACATTTTCGGTCAATAACAATGCCCGACTTCACCATCATACCACACGCTGGAAGAGTGCGACATACGAACCCAACCGGTTTTCCGTAAAAGTGCAATCAGAAGAGGGACGCGGTTCGGATGAAGTAATACTGATGTTTGGAGCCGAAAACAACCAAACCGGTGCCCGCAAGTTATTCAGTCCTGTAGCTACAGCACCTTCTCTCTATCTACCGGCAGAAGGGAAAAAAGCGAGTGTTCGTTATTTGACTAACACAAAGGAGAACCCCAAAGCTCCGCTTCAGTTTAAAGCCGGGATAAAGGGGACCTACAAGCTGGTAGCTGATTTTGATTATTCGTCGTACGAATGGGTCTCCATCGAAGACAAAGTTGCACGTTGTGCTCAAGATCTGAAATCGAATCCAGAGTACGTGTTTACAGCTCAAACGGGAGATAATGCGGACAGGTTTGTCATTCATTTTGAACCTCGTTTTTCAGAGGGATACCGTTTTATCAAAATCTTTGTAAAAGATAAATCAATATGTGTGGATCTGACTCATCTGGATGGAGAATCGGTTATCACTATTTACGATACGATGGGAAAATGCCTTGTTGCCGAAAAAGCAAAAGGCGGTTCTGAGAAACTATATAGAATAGATCAGAAGAATCAGATCTACATGGTGAATGTCAGAAACACAAGTGCATTATTGAATGAAACAAAAAAAGTAATTTTAGAAAAATAAAATTTATACAAATAACCAAATGTCGAACTTAGTTAACGAAAGGAGAAACTAACAAAAGTATTTCAGATGCACCAGGGTATGGTGTAGAGCCCGACCGATATAGAGCTATCAGATAGCCAAATACCGGAACTGCAACTACACAAAGAAACAAGAAATTATCATCAAATCAATTTAATTATTAATTTTTAAAAACAAAAAAACAATGAAAAAAGTAATTTTAGTTGCTGCTATCGCTATCGCAGCTGGTTTTTCTTCTAAGGTAAGTGCACAGCTCACAAACACAGCTGAAGCTAATGCAACTGCAACAATCATCAAAGCCATTGAAATCGAAAAAACAAAAGATTTGAACTTTGGAGCAATGTCTGTAAAGGGTAGTGATGGAACTTGCAAAATATCAACAGCTAACACTCGCACTAAAACTGGTGGCGTGAATATTTCATTAACTGGTGCGGCAGTGGAACAATCTGCGGCTGAATACACAATTACGGGTGGTAATGACGCAACATTTGCTGTAACACTACCTTCTACTGTAAATGTAAAAAAAGGTGCTGGCGGAACTGCAACAACTGAGATGACAATTGGCAGCTTTAAAGCTAGCGTTAATAATGCAGCGGATATCGTAGACGGAGGAACCGGAACACTTTCTGCTACTGGTACAGCAACAATGAAAGTTGGTGCAGAACTTTCTGTAATTGCAACTCAAGAAGAAGGTAACTACACCGGGACTTTTAATGTAACAGTTCAGTACAACTAATCAGTTTAATCTATTGAGGAAGAGGGATACAAAAATTCCTCTTCCTCAATTTTCTTTATTCCAATATTCATATAACAGACCAAGATTCCAATGATCAGATACATTATACATCTTTCTATTCTGCTTTTCGCCTGCCAATTAAGTAGCTTTGCACAAGGTGATCTACTGATTGCTCCCATGAGAGTAATTTTCGAAGGTGACAAACAAAAAGAAGAAGTAGGACTTACCAACATTGGGAAAGACACTGCCTTTTACTCTATATCATTTATACAGAATGATATGCGCGAAGATGGTAGCTTTATTCAAATTAGTGATACTGCATCAGGGAAGCTTTTTGCTAGCACATATGTGCGCATATTCCCAAGAAGGGTAGTATTAGCACCTGGTGAGTCTCAAACAATAAGACTGCAACTCAGAAAGCGACAAGACATGGAGATTGGTGAATACCGCTCGCACCTTTACTTCAGGTCTGATAATGAAAAAAGAAGAGCATTAGGCGATAAAGAAAAAGAACAAACTAAGGGAATTGGCGTTCAGCTAAAAGCTGTTTTTGGGTTAAGCATACCTATAATTATCAGAAATGGAAAGACATCATCAACCACGCAATTAACAAACGTGTCACTAAAACTTCAAAACGACACATTTGGCATCATCTCTACAACAATCAATAGAAGCGGTAACGAATCATGCTATGGCGACTTGGTTGCTGAATATATAAATAATAAATCAGAATCCACAATTATCGGAAGGATGAGAGGAATTGGAATATATACATCAACGAACAAAAGGTTAGCATCCTTTGCAGTACAAATAAAGCGAAATATAGATTTATCAAAAGGAAAAATTCGACTAAAATACATCACAACAAAAAATGAACCATCGACATCATTCTGCGAGCATATTTTTCCCATAAAACAATAGCTAACTCATCATTCGAAATGACATTATCAAACACAAGAGCAAACAGATTTACTATATGGCTAATAATATGCACATTAGCATTCCTTAGATTGCACAATCTCTGCGCTCAGCCACCATTACCGAATCGATCTGTTACAGCTCGTACGATTCAGGCTTTAAATTTCAGCACTATATATACCGGGAATAGCGGTGGAACAGTTGTAATAGCCGCTGATGGTAGCAGAACATCTACTGGCTCAGTCATACTAGTAAACACCGGTAATCAACCTACACCTGCAATATTTGAAATATCCCTTTGTCAGGGACGCACAGTTACATTGACATACCCAGCAATGGTTACTCTTAACGGGAGTAATGGTGGCACTCTTTCATTGCAAATTACACCTGAAAAAGGTGCTGGTGGGACACCTTTTCAAGTGAATAACGATTGTAACTTCATTACACCCTTACGGGTAGGTGGTACACTAACCGTACCGGCATCTGCTCCGGTCGGTTTATATACAGGTTCATTCGAAATAATTTTTAATCAGCAATAATGAATATTTTCACAACAGGTAAAAGTTCAGGAATAAAAAATCAAGCAAAATTTCTTTTGCTTCGGTTGTTTATTGCCGGGAAACAACTTAACCTGTTGTTTATAACTGCATTGTTTATCGCAACAGCTACAAATGCTTGGGGTGAAACCAAAGAAACTAAAGCTGTTAAGGAGACCAAAACCACAAAAGAGTCTAAAGAAAGTAAGGATACAAAGGAAAGCAAAGCTATAAAAGAGAGTAAGGCTATAAAAGAGAGCAAAGCTACAAAAGAGAGTAAAGCAACTAAAGAGAGTAAGGCTACAAAAGAGAGTAAGGCTACAAAAGAGAGTAAGGCTACAAAAGAGAGCAAGGCTACAAAAGAAAGCAAAGCGTTAAAGGAGAGCAAGGCGCTAAAGGAGAGTACCGAAAGCAAAGCTATTAGAGAAAGTAAAGAAAGCAAAGAAAGTCTAGCTGACATGGCTGTCACATACGAAGATGTATCACTAATGCTATATATACAAGGCATTCAGGGATTTCCGGTAAATGCAATTTATTCATCCCGTGATGTCGTATTTGTTCAGATCGAAGAATTATTTAGAAAACTTAAAATTGTATATGCAGCCTCTGAAAATGGAGAATACATAAAGGGGGTTATCGGGAATTCACGGTTAGACTATGAAATAGATTATCGAAGAAGGCGAATTACAGTTGGCAACAGAGTATTTGAATCTCCAAGAGGTATCGCCAAAGAAGCCGGTATGATTTATCTGAGTCCAGAAATATACAAAAACGCATTTGGATTGGATATTAATTTTAATTTTCGAGCCCTTTCACTTTCTCTTAAGGCTGACTTTGAGCTACCAATTCTGAAAGAGATGCGCATTGAGCAAACCAGGAATAATATAAGTAAAGCCAGAGGAGAAATAATTGCAGATACCACAATGGAGAGGAAATATCATTACTATCGCCCTGGCATGTTGGATTGGTCAATATACAGTAATCAATCTGTTTCTTATACTGAAAACAGATTTATGATGGGATTGGGTGCAGAGCTATTTGGTGGTGAAACAAACATAATATTAAACTACTCTACCAACAATAATTTTGAAAGGCGAATGCAACAATATCATTGGAGATGGGTAGATAACAGTAAAAAAATAGTTCGTCAGGTACAATTGGGGAGAATAAGCAACCGAACAGTTTCAAGTATTATGAATCCAGTGGACGGCGCAATAATTACCAATGCATCAACCACTATTCGAAAGACAGGTGGCGAATACATAATAAAAGAAATAACAGAACCGGACTGGATGGTCGAGTTATACATTAACAATCAATTGATCGAATACACGAAAGCAGATGCATCAGGATTATTTACATTCAAAATACCTATTGTATATGGTATTTCAACTATTAAACTC
>CAZHNZ010000012.1:0-48647 GCA_964534355.1 uncultured Parabacteroides sp. | reverse complement strand
CAGGCATGTGGGAGCCAGTAGCTGGCGGTGCAGGAGGTGGAATTGAAGAAGCTCCGAATGATGGAAAAATCTATGTTAGGAGAAATCAAGCATGGGAAGAGTTAGTTATATCTTAATAGCAGTTTTCTTTATTTCAATGATCTGTATTGGTGAGAACAAGGCGGCTACAGTAATAGGGCAGGCCAAGTTCACAACTTATTCAACCAATCGCCAGGCTGAAATATTAGCCTTACAAACTGGTAAAGAAGATTCTGGCTCAGTAGCTACTCATGCAGGTTTAACTTCTACACATGGAGTAACTGGGAATATAGTTGGCACAGGTGGAACGCAGACACTCACAGGTAAGACGCTCAACAGTTCTACAAACTACATCGATGCAGATGCGCTTCACACTCAGGTGTTAAATAACTCAGGCGGAATTCTATATCCAGGTCAGGCGGTATATGCATCTACGCATACGGGCGCGGGAGTTGTAGAGGTTGCAAAAGCTAGAGCTAATTCTCCATCTACGATGCCAGCCTTCTGTCTTGTTGAGGAGCAAATAGCAGATGGTGCGCAAGGATCTTGCAGGACTTTTGGTATCTTGAATAACGTCAGTGCTCCTGCACTTAACGGTGGAGCTAATGCTGGCACATCAGCGTTTTCGGATGGCGATGTTCTTTATGTGTCTCCAACCTCTGCGGGAGCTTTAACTAATATTAAGCCATCTGGAGCTACAGAGTTTGTGCAGGCTATTGGAACGTCAGTCTATCAGTCGGCTACGGTAGGTGTTATCAATGTAAATCCTGGTGATGTTATAAATCTTAGCTTACTGAGAGGCGCAAATACAGGAGATCAAACTACTATAACAGGTAATGCTGGGACTGCTACTACGTTGCAGACTTCCAGGAATATACAAGGCGTAGCTTTTAATGGCTCTGCAGATATTAACATAATCAATGGAACTGGATTTGTTAAATCTACTGGAACTACTCTAAGCTATGACAATAGTACATATCTTACAACTTCTGGTAGTGCCGCAAGTGTTGCTAATGGGCTTACTATTACGACTGCTAACGGACTTAGTGGTACTTCTGCAACTTATGATGGTTCTGCAGCTGTTACTATTAGTCACCTTAACACTGACGGTAATCTACATGTGCCGGCCACAAGTACGACGAACTCTGGAAAAGTCTTGACTGCTGGAGCTACTGCAGGTTCGCTAAGTTGGCAGACTCCATCAGGTATGGTGTATCCTGGAGCTGGTATACCGCTATCCACAGGAAGTGCTTGGGGAACATCTATCACAGCACCACCAGGTGGCACTACTACATATCTGCGAGCTGATGGCAGTTGGCAAGCTCCTGGAGGATCGGGGATTGGAACTGTTAGTAGGACTAGTGCAGATTATACAACAAGTTCTACTACTGCAAGTAATATTACTGGGCTAAGTGTATCTTTGGCCGCCAATACTGATTATTATATAAGATGTTATCTAAACGTACTTAATACGGCAACAAGCACTTTGCGATTGGGTGTAAGTGGATCTACATCGCCAACTAGGGTTAATTTATACACTAGGCATCATACAACAAGTCAGACTACGTGGATTGAAGGTTTTTACTACGCCTTCTCTGCTACTGCGCAACAAGCTGCGGTAACGACGGGAGCTTATGTAACAAATCCAGTTCAGTACCTGATTGAAGGTGTTGTACAAAATGGAGCTAATGCGGGGACTTTACAGATTCACGGAACTGCATCTACAGCGGGACAAACTAGCACAGTCTACAAGGGTGCCTTCTGCATGGCTTATTGATAAAGGAGATGATCTTGGCTAATCAAACTTACGAAACTCAAAGATCTAGTGTGGGTAGACGCAAAGAAGATATTGAATGCATAGAACATGGCGAGGCCATAGATGATCTGTACGACAAGTATAACACTGCGGCAACTGCGATAGCGCATGCAGAGGGATCTGCGGCAACAGCTAAGTGGCTACTTGGAGGATTTTTGGTTATCTTCACTATGATTGTTTCCTTCATAGGTTGGGTGGCCAACGATAATCTTGCTAATATTCGCATGGAGTTGAAAGAGACAAAAGCTCTTGTGCAGTCTTACCAGGTTAAATTGGCCACATTTGAGGGTGAACTTGAGACTCTTAAGAGAGATCTTGCAGAGTGCAGAGAGCACATGAAAGATGGAAATCGACGATAGTTTAATGTTGAAAATTTCAACATCAAAGGATAAACGCTATGCCAGCTATGATTACTGGAAACTACGATAACGCATCAGATATAGAGATTAAGGATCCTTCTGGGTACGAGTACGCAAAGGGAATCGATATCTCTCCTGATAGTGCACTCTCAAAAAGGATTTTGTCACGCATCTGTAAGATGGCTGACGACTCTTATAGCAAGATGTCAGAGAGGCATGATAAATGGAGAGAGATTGATAATACTCTTAAAGTTTATATCCCTGCTGATGACTATGAAAGAGCGTTGAAGAAGAAAGATTCTCGGCGTCCTACATCTATTGTCGTGCCATACTCGTATGCGACTATCGAGACTATTATGGCTTATCTTACCAAGGGTCTTCTTAGTGATAGTGTTTTTCAGTATGATGGCTCCGGTCCTGAGGATACTATTCCAGCTAAGTTACTTGAGCTAACTGCAAATCAGCAGGTCAGGAGATTTAAATCTGATCTTGAGATGCACACTAGTTTGAGAGACTCTTTAGCTTATGGTCTGGGCGCATCTACTGTAGTCTGGTCTGAGATGTGGGGTAAGAAAACTATTATGAATGAATCCCCGATTTATAATATGTGGGGAGATTCGTTGGGAACTAATAGGTATAAAGAAAACGTAGATGCTTTGCTATTCGAGGGTAATGAAACAATCGCTATTGATCCATATCGATTCTTACCCGATCCAAACGTTTCTATACATAATATCCAGTCTGGTGAATTCTGTGGCTGGATTGAGTTTACATCTTACAATAAGCTCCTTGCTCAGGAAGCTACCGGCAACGGGCTTGTGAATGTAAAGTATTTGCGAACTGGTAGGTATGCTGATCTTCAATCTAAGTATGCGACCGACAATAGCAATAGGATTTCCAAACGAGATAGTAATCTTAATATTAGGAATAATAAGAATACCTATATCACTCTGATCCACATGTATGTGCAGATCATACCTCGGGAGTGGAAACTCCAAGGGCAAGAGGGAAATAGGACGGGTGAGTATCCGGAGGTTTGGCTCTTTACAGTGGCTAATGAAAACCTCGTGATAAGAGCCATGCCTCTGGGTCTCAACCACAATAGATTTCCAATAGCCGTAGCAGCTCCTGACTATGATGGCTATTCGATTACTCCACTTTCAAGGATGGAATTGGTAGATGGACTGCAGACAACTCTTAATTGGCTTTTCAATAGTCATATTGCTAATGTTAGAAAAGCCATCAACGACATGCTTATTGTTGACCCGAGCTTGGTTAACATGGAAGACCTTGAGAATCCCGCACCTGGGAAATTAATTAGACTTCGAAGAAGTGCCTGGGGAAGGGGAGTAGATAATGCAGTCAAGCAACTCACGGTTAATGACATTACAAGAGCAAATATGCAAGATGCTGAGCAGATTATGCAGCTTATGCAAAAAGCTACTGCGGCTACGGACGCCACTATGGGCATTCAGCGTTCAGGAGGGGAGCGTGTTACAGCGCAAGAGTACTCGGGAACTATGCAGATGGCGGTCAGTAGGTTAGAGCATATAGCTAAGATTATATCCAAACAGTATATGATAGACATGGCTTATTTCTACGCCTCTCATACACAGCAACTGATGAGTGCTGAGATCTATGAGAAGGCAATCGGAACGTGGCCTGATACGTTGTTAGAAGAGTTTGCAGGGCAGGGCATAGCTCCAGGTACGCCCATTAAGATTGATCCATTCTCAATTCTTTGTGACTATGACATAGTTTATAGGGATGGAACAACTGCCACAGCAGATCAACTTTCTAACGAATTCTGGAGCAGGAACTTTCAGGCCATCCTGACCAGCGACAAACTAGGAATGTTCGATGTAACAAGGATATTCCGCCACATGGCTCGATTGAATGGAGCTAAGAATGTTGGTGACTTCATCAACAAGACAGGAGGAGTGCTTGGAACTCTTATGCAAAATGATCAATCTGTTATCGAACAAAGCCAAGCGGGTAATCTGGTGCCACTTGACGAAGCAGCTTCTTCCATACCGACCCCGAGTGGTGGGGGATACGCTGAGTCAGACGGAATGGAAGGGTTTTATTGAGAGCCCTTTGTGGGCGGCATTCCTGCATGATCTTGATGAAAGGGAGAAGTATCTTTTCGAGCTGTTTAGGGAGGGAGATCTTCAATGGTCTCCCGACTTTATCAAAGGAAAACTTACTGAGATAGAATTTTTCAGGAAGATCCCAGAATTAATAGTAGCTTCTATTTTGATTGAAGAAGCTAACAAAGCCAATAAGGAGAAAAATGATGCTGAGAAAGATTGGAACAGTAAGAATTTGTAGATCTATAGATGATGGTGGATCAAGTGGTTTGAGTGATGAACAGTTTGATCTTATGAAAGATCTTATTAACGCTCCCATCGCTGGGGAGGTTATCGAGAGTGAGGAGTCTGACGATGACTTGGGAGACAGTGCCCCAGAAGGATCGGTGGATGCTAAAGATGGAGAGGGCGATCAAGCTCCTGAGACGAAAACTGAAGAGAAACAAGAAACTGATGAGGAAGACTCAGATGTGGATCCAAAAGATGCGGCAATCGAGGCTCTTAGAGCTCAAATTATCGCTCTCACGGAGGCCACCAATGTAGATCCTAAGTTGCAAAAGGTTGCTACAGAAGTCGAGACTGAGGAAAAGAAAGCTGAGAAGGTTGTAAAAGATATTACCGAGGCCTTTCTTACAGAGGAAGAACTCGATCGGTTGATTGATGAACCTCAGTTGATTAACGTAGCTATTCAAAGATCGCAACAGGCGATCGTTCATAGTGTAGGTTCTATTGTACAAGCTGAAGTTCAGAAGCAGATTATGGTGTCGAAGGCAGTCTCGGACTTCTATACTGAGAATAATGATCTACTTCCCTATAGCAAGTTCGTTCAGTTTGTTATGGGTGAAGTAGAGAAACAAAATCCGAGCAAGACATATGGAGAGATCTTCACTTTGACTGCACAAGAGAGTCGTAAGCGACTAGGCCTTGCAAAGGTTGCAGCTCCGCAACGCAATGCAAGCGCGAACAATGGCCAACAGAAGCCAGCTTTTGCAGGTTCGAAACGAGGAAACAGTAGGCCGGCAACATCGAAGGAACTTTTTGACAAAAACGCACAAGACATTCTTGATCTTGGCGAATACTAACTAAGTGAGGTAACACAAAATGGCTGATATTATTTTTCCTGGTATGCGTGGATCTGTAGGTTTGGGTGCTGACGGCTCTTACAAGCGTCGTCCCGAGAACTGGCGTGAAATGATTCTTATGCTGTATCCGAACGGAGAGGCTCCTCTGACCGCTCTTACCGCTCTGATGGGTAGTGAGAAGACAGACGATCCGATCTTTCACTGGTTTGAAAAAGAGATGCCTGCTCAGCGAGCTGCTGTTGCTGGTACAGGTCTTTCGACAACCTCTCTGGGTGGTACTACGGTAGCTGATGCCGCCTCCATCGCTCAGGGCGCTACTGTCTACTGGCAGTGTGTACAGGCTGATTCGTACAATTTCAAGGTTGGGCACGTTGTTCACCTGATTGCAACCGCATCAACTTCGGTTGTGCGTTCCAGGTTGTCTATCTTAGTAACTGCTGTCTCTAACGCAGCTACTGCAGGTATCACTGGTAAGCTGATTGCAGCTACTGGGGCTGGTGGAGCTCTTGTTGGTACTGCCTATACTGTAGGCGTCGCAGGTGGCACGGCTTATCCTGAGGGCGATACCCTTGGCACAGCTATTGCGTATGATCCGACTGATTACATGAACTACACTCAGATCTTCCGCAACAGTCTGGAGAACACTCGTACAGCTTCGAAGACCCGCCTCAGAACTGGTAACGCAGTTGCTCAGGCTAAGGCCGAAGCTCTTCAGTTGCACTCCGTTGAGATGGAACGTGCTTTCTTCTTCAATCCCTCTAAGTACGTTACAACTGGTTCTAATGGCCAGCCTCTACGAGTTACTGGTGGCGTCTACAGTTTTGTGGCTAGCAACAAGTGGGACTTCCGTGCTGTAACTGGTATGGGTTCAACCAACTGGTGTGATACCGCAGCTGTTGCACAGAAAACCTATAACTGGCTGATGACTCAGTTGGAGCAGATTTTCCGCTACGGTTCGAAAGAAAAGATTGCTTTCTGTGGATCTGGCGTTCTGTTGGGCATTCAGACCATGCTGACTATGCTTGGTTCTACTCAGGTAGCTCTGACCGAGAATACATCTTCGTATGGCTTCTCCGTTACTACGCTGACCTGCCCCTTTGGAAAGCTGCACTTTAAGAACCATCCGCTGTTCACACTGGATGCAGCTTATCGCTATGATACGGTAATTCTGGATACTAAGTATCTGAAGTATCGTTTCGTAGATGATACCTCTTACAAGCCGAATCGTGGTGCAAACGATCTCGACGGTGAGAAGTCTGAGTACCTGACCGAGTGTGGTCTTGAGCTCAACTTTGAGAAGTCCCACGCCATTCTGAACGGTCTGGGTCTTGGTGCAGCTAGCTAGATTTCTAGCTATACAAATCTGGAGGGTGGCGATAACTTCAAAGCCCTCCTTAGCTTGATGTTGAAATTTTCAATACCAAAGTTATAAGGAGTTCTGGCTATGACATACGATTCGATTGTTTCACTGTTCAAGACTTTGAGTGGCCGAACTGACTTCGATGACGAGACTTGTTTGATCTATCTTAATGCCGGCCAAAAGTTTTTGGATGATGCAACTGATTATCAAACATCACCTTCGAGATATGTCTACACCGGATCGATTGGCGATTACTTTTTATCCTTAACAGCTCAGGCTAAGATTATCAAGAGTATTGAGTTGATAAGCGATGGATCAAATAACAAGGTTGTAGAGATTCCACTTGCGGATCTGCAAAGCCTTTCGGATACATTGCCAAGTTTTAAAGATTCTGGCCTGCCGACGGTATTTGCAGTTGCTAACATACGTAAAGTTAATGGCGATGCACTAGCTGTGGCGGATCAAAACAAGTTGGCTGTTATCGAAACTGGGACTATTGCAGATAAGCTTGGTATACTTTTCGAGTGCCCTTTCGATAAAGCTTATACTATCGATATCACTGGAAAGTTCTACAGCACTTCGATTGCAGAAGGCACTGATCCGGATACATTCTGGGCTATCAACTATCCACTTACATTGATACACAGTGCTCTGTACAAGCTTGAGATAGGTTACAGAAATACCGAAGGTGCAAATGATTGGCTTAAGGCTGTGATGGCAGATCTTAAGTTGATTGATAATAATGTAGCTGAGCAGGAATCAACTAATGCAAGCCAGATGGGAGGTTAATGTGTTTATAGATCAAGGTACATTAAATAAGATTCTTCAAGGTGATCTGGAAGCGTTTAATAAGGTTTTGGAAGATGTAAGTATTAAGAGTGTTGAAACTACTTTACGCTCAATACCTGTTATGATTGGTAAACTTCTGCAAGTCACCAGTGCTACGCAGGAGTTAGTTAAGTCTGTGTACGATACTTATCCAGAATTCAAAGATTGCAAAGAGTTAGTAGCTCTTACCATTCAAGAGACAGAAGCGCAGAATCCTGGATTGGATTTCAAAGCTGTGGTAGATAAAGCTATTCCGGTTATCAAAGCTAAGATTGCAGAGTTCAATAGATTGGCTAATTCTACAACTGGGCAGGTTAACGTTGAGGATATTGAAAAAAGGCTTAACGGAGCTATCTAATGAGACACTATGAAAAATTAGTTCTATTCGATAAAGGCTTGAGGCCACAAGAGAATTCGCGCGGAGATTCTGTGTATCTTACAGAAGCTTTGAATGTGCGAAAAGTGGATGGAGCGTTTCATAGTTTTTTAGGCACAACAATCTTGACTACTCCAGATCCAGTTGTGCAGATAAATCAGCTTAAGAATCTTATCATAGTTATTACTACAACATCTTTTTATGAACTACAAAGTAATGTGTTGGATTTAAAACTTTCAATTGCATCAACAGGTAGATGGGGTATTGCAGATTTTGGTGAGTTTATTCTTTTGGTAGATCCAACCAGGACTGTGAGTAGAGATCCTTTGACCGGTGCTTACGCTTTGCGCTATGATATACCGGAGGGATACGATGCAGTTAATTACAATGGTCAGTGTTTGATTGTTGGAAGCTCTGGAGACTTTGTATGAGCTTGGTGCCCATTCCAAGATATTATGATAAAAGTTGGATATTAGATAGACCTGCGCCGCTGGGAATATCTAATACTGGCACAGTATCTGGTGGAGTTAATCCAGGGACTGGGCAATATCTGCCTAATCGCTGTGGCGGAGGGAGTTGGATTGTAGCTGATGAGTGTGGTTCAACTGCAAGAGCTATAATTCCTGATACGCAGTCTACAAGATCTATTACAATAACCCTGGATGATTTGTTCAGTGCTAATGGGGCAGTTGGAGATTTTACGTGGTCAACATCTGTGGGCAAATTAAGGTGTCTGAATGGTGAAGATGCATCGAGTAAAAAGAACTGCAATCCGGTTGGATTAGATTTGACAGGCATCGATCCTTGTTCCTCGGATGATATAGTTATTAGTTTCCAAGATGAATGCGGCGGATCTGCTTCTTATACAAAGAAGATGGGAGCTAATGGAGATGTTTTTGTGACTCCAGAAGGTAATAGGTTTGTAGCTTATGGTGGCACAGCACCTTATACATATGCCATAAGTGATGGAACGATTGATCCAGATACTGGAGTTGCAGATCTTACAGGTGCTTGTGGCTGGATTGAAGTAACAGCTACTGATGATTGTGGAGCTACTGGAGTCTATGGCTTTGGATTGAATGGCAGTTGGCAGATGATTACAAACTATGGTTGTTCCAACGTCTGTAACGATTATGGAATGCCTATTGGTGTATCGATTCAATCTGGTAAGATTCGCAGAGACTATTTTATATATTGGGGAGTTTCGAACGATCCATCAGTGCCGTGTAGCTCTCCAGAGACTATTAGTTTTGGATCTCCAGCCATCACCACAGGGCAATGGTATGGGCCTGCTTGGTACGGCGGTTGCGGATCTGGGGTGGCTGGAGCTTATGTTTGCTATACTGCTACACTATGTACAGTCTGGGAGTACAAATGTTAGATAATAAACCAATAGTTACTATAACAACTCCTATTAATCATCAGCTACCTACGCCAGATATGGCTATTAGGGTTGATGGGCAATCTAGGGGATTGGGCGACACAGTTGCGAAGATCACAAAAGCTACTGGGCTTGATCAACTTAGTAAGCTATATACAGAGATAACAGGCCTCCCTTGCGGATGCTCTCAAAGGCAAGAAGCTCTCAACAAGTTGTTTCCATATAACATAAAAGAGGAGAATTCAGATGAGTAATCAAGTACCTAATAAGTTTAAGATGGCAGTTTTGAAAGGCATTTTGGATCTTGGTAGCGATACTTTGAAGATGATCTTAATGCAGCCTGGATTTGTCTTCAACAAAGCTACGCATGGGGTCTATGCAGATGTGTCTTCATCCGAGATTGCTGCAGTTGGAACTACCTATGCTGTAGGTGGCTCTGCGTGTACTGGAAAAACTATTACGCAAGATGATACTTTGAATGTGGGCAAACTTACTATTACCCATCCAGGTTGGACGGTCGCCACTGGGAATACGCTTGGTCCAGTTAGTGGCGCTATAATCTATGATGACACTTGCGCAGTTACGAACCATGTAAAACAGATTGTAGCGTATATAGATTTTAGCGGTGATAAAACTGTTATCGCTGGCGGTCTCTTTTCAATTACGGATCCAGTTATCAAGATTAGCTAGGAGTAAGCCATGGCAGACTTTTTGTGGGAGTACACTCTGCTTGATCTCACCACAAGTGTAGATGGCGGAGTTCCTGGATTTGTAAATATAGATGATACCTCTATAAGTCTTACTATGAGTATAGAGGGTTCTGGCATTGCTTATAATCCGTTTGTAGTTGTAGATACAGATCTGGCTATCTCTGTAATAGGCGGGCAATTTGTACCTACATACATGGGTCGTAATGTAGTGCGGTGGTCATCGATAGATAATCTTGACTTTACCCTTGGTGAAGCTAACCTCAGTGGGTGGAAAGCTCTTGAGTGGGAAGGCGTTGCATGGAGAGGGTTGAGGTTTAAAAACTCTATTATTGTCTACGGATCTGGAGGCATATCTGTCTTGTTTCCCATATCAGATCCTGTGTCTACTTGGTCTGAGTATGTACTAGACATGGCTGGGATTCTGTCAAAAGATGCAGTATGCGATGCAGATACTGGACATCTATACATAGGGAGGGATTATAATATCTATGCAGTTGCAGAAAACTCTCAGAGTTTAAAATCATCTGCGATTCCGGTCATCAAGCTTGTAGGTTACAAAGAGTTTATACAAGAGTTGACTGGGAATATTAGAATCTTTTTTGAGCCCGTTACTAAGGTTATCTACATAGCGGGGAATAATAAAACTCTTTTGATTAGCGAAGGTGAAGTGTCGGAATTAGATATGTCACTTGCTGGAGCTATTTATACAGATCAACTTCGCTATGCCGTTAACTCCACACAGGGTTCAATAGTTAGATTAGTAACACAAGATCTTAGGTTTGGAACAACTAATTATAAGACCATAAGATCGATTGCATTTGATATAGATATGCCATTGCTAACTTCGGCAGTCTGCATAATCTATACTAGGGATAAAACTACTAAGTTATTCACAGTTGAAAAGCGCTATAAGATTACAGAGCGTGGTATAGCTTTTCCTTCGATAACAGTTGATGAGTGTAGAATAGGAATTGAGTATGTTCCAACTACTAAGTTAGCAACCAGGAGTATGGCAATAACAGTTCAATTTAGCGATAAGAGATTTGGATACGGAGGAGCTGATGTTAAACAAATTACTGCCTAGTCAGGTGGCCGCTTATTGGGATTCTATCAAGCATGGCATTGAACAGAGTTGTCCTAGTGATACAGTTTTAACGCCAGCAGGTCTTAATGGTTATCTAGTAGCTTTGATGAGTGGAACTCTGCAGGCTTGGATGCTTACTGATCGGGTTGATGATAAGATTGTTTACCATGGCAACCTTGTTACAAAGATTCAAACTGATGATATTACAGGAGCTAAGACTCTTTTGTTAGTTTCGTTGTATCTATTCCAGAGTGCTCCAGATGATCTTTGGTTAGACGCCTACAGAGCTTTGGAGACCTACGGTAAGGCTAATGGTTGCAAGAAGATTGTTGCCTACACTACTAATATGGCAGTAGTTAATAGATCGAAACAGTTTCAGTTCAATGTAGATTGGATGGTAGTAGCGAAGGAGATTTAGATGGGAGCTTCTACATCAACCCCAAAGGGAAATGTCTACAGTGCTAATGAGTTTAACTCAGAGCCTATCTTTCCGGTCTATGCGGAGCACATCCATAGTACGTGGTTAGGTTTCAAGAATCCTAATGAAGTACCTGAGAAGCCATTATTCCTTTCGCTGGAGAATGCAGATGTAATGCCGGACGTGGGAGTTGAGTATATCTTGCATACTTATAGGGATGAAGCCAGGACGCAAGAGATTACACTGGATGAGGCTCTTCAAGAGTATGACTATGGTTTCAAGGTTGATGGTGGAGACATAGAGTATTTGTACACTGTAAGTGGGAGAGTTAAAGGAGTTAGGGTTACAAAAATCTATCCTTGCTCTTATGTAAGGAATCTTAGATTCGCCCTTAAGAGATCGATAAAGTGGCTTAAGTATTACGAGATGAAATCAGTTACTGAAACTATGAACAATGCCATAGATAATTTTATTCAAGATCTTGACCGCCTTAACACAGTTAAGAGTAATTTTGCAAACTTGGTAGATATAAGAAAGTTGGAGGACATCAATGTCACTTAGAGCTACACATAAGTTTGTATCGGCCATCCCAGATAAGAGTGATGCATCTCTTTTGCGGCCATCAGATTGGAATGATCTTCACAATATTGAGGGATTTAGTGATGGGACTGAGCCACCTGCTAATCCGACTGTAGGTGATCTATGGCTCGATCCTAATGGGTATATGGCGTATACGGTTGCAGTAGGCTCGATTACTGATATAACTAGTGCAACTAGTGATGTTAAGATTCCTGCGGGATCCACAGTTTATATAGATTATTCCAGTGCTACCAGCGTGCCTCTTCATATAGCTACTGAAGAAGGAGAGTATGAAATTTCTATATCGGGATTTCAGACTAATGTAGTAGCAACTAATGATAATTTAGTTATACTTAATCCAAATAACTCTACGGGTTATAGTATAGGTCATTATGGTACTACTCTTAGAAGTGATGGTACTGGAACAAATATAGCTTTTACTAGAAGTACAGGATTTAGAATTGGAAAAGGTCAATTAGTTAAAGCGGAGTGTAAGGTTTCTACTTTTACAAAAACTAAGAATATATCTTCTAGAAGTAGCGTACAGTTTGTTTCTACCTATTCTGCTTATGAAGACGTATCTCATGTATGGGAACCAGCTAGTGCTAATAATATAGGTTATAATTATACAACACCTTGGACATCTCTAGGAACTATTGTATTTCCATTCGTTCAATCTGGTAAAATAGTAATTAAAAGGATTATATAATGGCTATCTTGAAGCGCTGGAATGGAACAACTTGGGAAGATATATCAAGTGGAGCGTTGATAATAAAGGGTGGTTTGTCGGGCAGGCTTATACGGGAGATTGTCCTCGCATCCGATCAAGCCTCTGTGGAGTTTGGAAGTTTAGATTCAGCTGTAGATGGTATATATACTGTAGAGATTGACGCAGAGATAGTAGTTGCAGATTATTTCTTAATGCAGGTGAACAACATAACCAGCGGTTATGAGTCTACATCTATGCGAACTCCAGGTACTGTGTTCTCACATAGCTCTGGCGTAAGATATATTTACAATGATGCTGGTACGCACCAGTCAGCTGTGCTTAGAGTATCAGATAAAACAGTAATAGCTACCGCAGTTGGAAAAGATTCTACAGTTGCGAACTATGTAACTACGTGTATACTCCCGAGTTTAACAACTATTACATCAATTAAGTTAGTTGGAGACGCGTCTGGAATATTCAAAACTGGTTCTGTGGTGAGGTTGTATGGATCTAACTCTCCGGTAAATCTTATAGATGCCACTGTCCGAGATCATAGCTTGGCCGTTAGTGATAAGTTTCTACAAGTATGTGAGGCGGTTACAATAGATTATACAAATGCTACATCTGTCCCGCTTCATATATCTACTGCAGAGGGTATCTATGATTTGGTAATAGAAGGAGATGCTACAGTCACACCTTCAAATAATAACAGTGCGACACTTACACCAAACAACTCAAATTTATTTGGGGTAACATCAAGTAGTCAATATACAGTTCCTTATAATATGTCAGGTTCTTATAGTGCTCCAGGATCTTTTGGCGTTTGGAACTCTGGAACCCCTGCAGGTACAGAAGGAATTGGAACTATAGGTATTGGTACAGTAGTACTTTCAAGAAGTGTGATAAGCACAAAAACTACAGCTAAAGGATACGAATCCAGACACACAGGGAGACGAACTGGAACTCAACCACATCACGAAGTAACTATGGTACAATTTTTAGATACGACAACATCTTGGACATCCTTGGGTACTATAACATTTCCATTTGCTCAAACTGGAAAAATCTATATTAAGAGGATTCTATAAGTATGCAATTTATTCAAAGTGATATGGTTCAATGGGACTGGGTTCAGGACGGAGCAGAGGTTACAGAGATCTTTCCTCCTAAGGCGCCCATACCTTTTGAGCTGTATAACTTTGCAAATCAGCTTCAGAGTTTTGATATTTTAAAAGATTGGTTTGCACAATTTAGATTGCCTAGTTTCAAGTTTCCTACTGCAATTATAAGTGATGAAGATGTGCAAGCTAGGATGGCTATCAAGAGTTCTTTTAGAGATAAGAATATTGTTCAAACATCTAATGCAGTATTACACGAAGCTTTGTTGGAAACGCAAAGGGTTGCAAAATATACAGAGCTTTTACGGATTGAACTTTTTGTATGCCTCGATCAGGCTTGTAGAGTTGTAAGAGTTCATACTGCATATCTTATGGCCATCAATGTAGTTTTGACAGAGACTGGTAGGATATTTTTAGCTGGATCTTTTTCGATGCGACAGCTGGAGACTGAGACCAAAGCTAAGGATGAATTGTGGAATCTTAACGCCACCAACTACGGATGTTTGGTTATGGCAAGTATATTGAAGGGTGGCAAGTGGGCTCTTAGAACTCCTGAGAAAACTACATACGGAAAAACGATGAGCGTTCTTAGTTGGGGTGCGACAGGAGCTATGGCAGGATCTGCGATAGGTCCAATAGGTACTGCGGTAGGAGCTGTTGTGGGAATTATAGTTGGTATCGCTTTAGAATTTTTATAGTAAAGGAGATAGCTATGGGATCAGGTGGCGGTGGATCATCGGGTAAAGTTGAATGGCCTTCATACATGCAGGCAGTTCATCACCAGTGGCTTAATAGAGGGGATCTTGATAGAATCTCTAAGAGCGTTACAGGCACGATGAATGAAGCTTTTGGGCGGAGTCCTTTTGAGGGTATGATAGATTGGGTGGTCGAAGATACTTTTGGAACTGCATCAGAGACTTTGTGGGAAGCCTTTGATAGGAATAAAAATCTTGATATATCTGCCCTACTTATGGATACTCTTGATAGATTGATGCTCTCCACAACTAAGAGTAACTTAATGGCAGCTACTTCGGCTATCTTAGATGAGGATATTAATACAACTATCCTACCTCGTTACAGGAGTGGGATGCGAGATATTAATGCTATTCAGACTTCTAGCTATATCTTAGGTGAGGCGCACATCGAAAGATCTAAGCTTCGACAACTGGCAAAGCTCAGCGCTGATATTGATATGAAGTTCATTGACATATCCCAGCAGATTATGTCTACAACAGTTGATTGGAATAAAACTCTTGTGGTGCATTCAACAGAGATTGGAAGGCTCTATCTGGCGGCGCACCTTGATGAGCTTAAGTTTAATACAGAGAATAGAGCGAAAGATAGATTATGGGATCTTCGAGTTTGGGAATACGGAGCTCATGTTATGTCTTCAATCTCTGGTGGTACAGCTCCTACGGGTGGCGAAGAATCTTCTCAGGTAGCTAACGTTCTTGGCGGCGCTATGAGTGGGGCGGCCATCGGTGCTCAGACTGGTTTCGGTGGCTATGGTGTTGCGGCCGGAGCTATTGTTGGCGGAGTAGCTGGATATTTCTCATAACTTTAGTGTTGAAATTTTCAATACTTAACTAAGAAAAGGAGTCTAAGATGGGAATCATGGATATGTTTAGCGGGGCAATAGGAAGCGCTGGATCAATCACACCTGGCGCTGGTGAGAATCAGCTTAATCTTGGTTTGCCAACTTCGTATGGCGGAGACATAGCTCCGTTGCAAGCGGTAAGTCCGGAGACTGGTGGAACTTCTAATCAAGGCACAGGCTTGCTGGGGATGGCAGCTAAGGCAAATCAACCAGGTACAATTATGGGAATGTCTCCAGATTCGTTCTCCACTGTAATGGGCGGTATGGGAGCTGCGATTTCTAAAAAGGGAAGTTGGCAAGAAAAGCTTGGATCGCTAGCCAGAGGTATTGGAGCAGGTCAACTCGGTATGATGGCCAACAAAGTTGCATCAGAGGCAGATCAGGCTAAAATGTTAGAAGTACTTAAGGCAGATCCTAACTTTGCCAAGACTCTATCAGCTGCCATAGGCCAACCATCTGGAATCCCTCTCAATCCAGGTTCTGTATCTGATGTAGCTGGAGTCACTAAATAAAGGAGGAAGTATGGCAACAGCATCTAATATGTTTATACCTCCTGCGGTGCAACCAACAGCTGGTACGCTGGAGCAAGCTTTTAAACAGTATCAAGCTATTGCCGATCCCGCGGTAGCTGCTATCTCTAAAGAATCTGAAGATAAGATTAATAAGATTATGAACATCCGTCAGATGACTCCCGAGACCGCAGGGAATCTTCTATCAGGTGATGGTTATCTTGCAGCCGCTACTGGCTTCAACAGTCCGAGTGATCTTCGAGGGCTTACGCTTGATGAGTATAATAGTATTAAGCCTAGGGAGACGCCTACTCAGATTTTTCAAAGACATCTTAATTTGGCCGACACAGTTTCAGGGACGAGCGAAAGAAGGAAGGCTCTGCTCGGAGCTGCGGAGAGAGAACAAGCTGGAAGACTTAATGCCACTCAGGGTGCCCTACAGTTCGGAGGCAATCAACAGCATTCGAGAGATCAGCAAACTTTCTCTGGTGAAAGTGCTGTGCGGCAGAATCAGTTTCAGGCGGATCAGCAAGCTCGACAGATCTCCAGCCATGAGAAGATTGCAGCAGCTCAGAATGCTATCGCAAGAGAGAAGATGGCCCTCGAAGAGCGGAGGCTTACTTATCTTAAAAATGGTGGAGCTGGTGGAGTTAATGCAGATGGTTCTGGTAAATACGGAACTACGCCAGATCCTACATCGATGGGTAAGTTCGATGTGGAACTCAAACAGTTTGGAGCGATATCAAAAGATGGAACTAAGTTCGATCTTTCTAATGTTCCAGACCATAATAAGAAATCAGCTATTACTGCGTACATGAGGAAAGAGGCCGCATCAGGATTGCCATATAATCAGATTTACAATCTTGACCCTTTGCACGCTAAACACTTTGGTGGTTTCACTCAGATGATTCTAGGCAAAGATGGATGGCATGGGATATATACTAAAGATGGAAAACAGTATGTTACACCAGTACCAGCTATTCCTTATAAACAAACTATTAAGCCCAAAGCCAGTTCAGGTGGCGGGTATGGCGGAACTCCAGAAGGTTATCCAGTATACGGCGAATAGGAGATCATAATGCTATTAGAAGATTTTATGAAAGAGTCTGGATCGACGTCTGCTACGGCAGATGCCAGCAGTAATGATGGTAGTGCTTCAAGTTTGCAGAGTTTTCTAGATAAGAATCCCAATCTAGCTTCAGCAAGTCCCCAAGCTATTGACAATACAGAAGATCCTTCGCTGTGGCAATCTACAAAAGACACAGCATCTGATCTATGGAACGTAGCGAAGAACCCATCAGTTATACCAGCGCAGATGAGGGTTGGATTTGAAAAAGCTATTGCAGGGATTCAACTTAGAAACAGAGATTCTCAGTTGGAAACAGGTTCTATCTATTATACCGATGACGAACTTGTTAAGCAGAAGAAGGATATCTTGGAAGGCCTCAATGCAACTGACGCACTTGATAAAGGCATAGATGAGACTCTTCAAACTAAGAGTTACCTTGGCAAGATGGCTAAGGGTGTAACTCAGTCTATCGGTATGCAGCTTCCTACTATGCCTCTTATGTTTGTGGCTCCAGAGTTGGCGCCTTTACTAACTGGTACGATGTACTTCTCTACTTATGGAGACAAATATCAAGAGAGGATTAGAGAAGGCTATAGTCCAGAACAAGCTGACAAGAGTGCAAACTGGCATGGTGCTACCGAAGTTGCGACAGAGTTCATAGGCTTGCCGTTTCTTACAAAGTTTATTAAGGCCGCAAAAGCTGGAGCGCCTATTACTAAGGCTTTCGCTGCAGATATGCTGGGCGAACAGGCTGGGGAATTTCTAGCTAATATGGCTCAGACTGGGGAGGACGTATATAC
The DNA here is from genome assembly GCA_964534355.1 of uncultured Parabacteroides sp. Lineage (GTDB taxonomy): Bacteria > Bacteroidota > Bacteroidia > Bacteroidales > UBA7332 > CAXXIC01. The sequence continues at coordinate 30,744 of CAZHNZ010000012.1, read as the reverse complement.
TGCTGGCTTCAAAGGCCTGAAGGGCATCGATGCAGTTCAGCAGTGGGTTGGATCTGAGGAGTTTAAACAATCTATTATCGATACCGCAGTTGCGACAGCTATGCAAACTGGAGCTATGGGATCAGCTATGGCGCCTATCCAAGTTAGTTATCGTAACAGAGCTGTTAATCAGGCCGCTACTATTGATCGAGCTATCTCTGAAGCGAGAGCCCTCGGCCAGGATAATGTTATCATAGCTAATAGAAGTGTTCCAATATCTGAGTTAGAGCAGAACAGAGCTACGCTAGCAGAGAGTTGGGAGATCACTCCCGAAGAGGTAGGCAAAGCATCTGAGGCAATGAGCTTCAAGGCAGGAGAGAATCCAGTTCAAGAAGAGCAAAGAGCTATTGTAGATCAAGCAGTGCAGAGAGCCTCTGACTATGTTGATGCCCTATCTCCTCAAGATCAGACAGAGTTCCTTCGGTCTACTGAAACTATTCAACCAAATGAAACTATGGAGGTTACCCAAGATGAGCAAGGCAATCAAGGAACAAGTCAACCAGATGCTGGAGGAAATGGAATCTCCGTCGATGCACAATCGGAAGGAGGAGTCCAAGGAAATGAAGAAGCACAAGGACAAGATGTGTCCCAAGTGCAAGGGAACGGGCAAACTTTAAATCAGGCCGAGGTTTCTCAAATTGAGACACCTGCGTTGAGTACGCCAGAGGTAGTGCAATCTGTCCCTGTTAAAGCTGGCTCAGTTGAAATGTTTGATCATGCTATGGCCGGCAACGAAGCGGGGGTTACGATAGAAAGTGAGAACTTCTCTGAAGATCAGGCGCACCTATTTGAGAATCTGCTGACCGGCCTGGGGTTCAAGACCAATACTGTGTTGATGACTTCTGAAGATATGAAGTCTACTCCTCTTGGAGCGTATCTCACAGGTTTGATTAAACAGAAATCTGATAAGCTTAATCCAACTCAGATAGCACAGGGTAAGTTTTATAACCATGTCGTAGATCCTAAGACTGGCAAGACTTTTCATGTTGCAATAGTTAATAGTCAGATCACAGGGAATCTGTGGGGAACTCTTGTAGCTATGCATGAAGCTATTGGGCATGGCGTATTCTATGAGTTCCTACAAAAGGCTCCACAGGCTGTGCAAGATGCGGTCATGGCAGACTTTATGAAGTTCTTCGATAGTGTTAAGAACTTTCACTCTTTGAGTCAGGCAGATCAGCTTAGGGCGGCCAAGATGTTTGCGGAGACTGGAGTTAGTAGAGGCCTCAAACCTACAGAGTTGATCAGTCTTTTGCAGGGCTATATAGAGAAGATCAACCCAATGGGTTTGAATTTCGATCAGCTAGATCAAGCACAGCAGATGGAGTTGCAGAACATTCTTTTGAAAGAGTGGTCAGCTAATAAGATCGCCCAAGCTGTTTTGACTAACAAGACTGGATTGTCGATCATAGATCGATTCTGGAAAAGTATTGCAGATAAAATCAGATCTCTCTATGCTAAGTTTAAAGAGCAGAATCTGGATATGGTTACTGGAGTTAAGAGCATTGAAGACTATGTGGAGTTCCTCTTCTCTAGTGCTGGTAAACAAAGTACGTTTAGCAAACTTGGATCTGGGCTGGACTACATAGATACTAGTTCATCGAAACTTGGAGGCACTGCCAAAGGTGGTGTTGAAAATTTCAACATTAACTCAGCGACTCCACATAGATCGTTGATCAGCACAATCCTTGACAGTCTACTGCAGGTTGATGCATCTGGCAAGGTTTCTATCAATCCAGCTTGGCTTAAGGATAAGATGGTTGATGGTAAACTGGTTAAGCGACTGCGCAAGATGAAGGGAGCTTATCCATCTAAAGAACATGGCATGACTCTTGAGCCGATCAGAAGTATGCATGCATCTGAATCTGGTTATAGGGTTGTCAAGGTTAATGGTAATTGGCAGCTTCAGTGGACTGGCAAAGTAGATGGCGTCGCCAAGACAGATGTTTTGTTCGAACTTACTAAGGATAAGTTTCCAAACTTTGGTGGCCTTGGACCTTCGAATAGTGCCTTCGCAGTTATGCAGAATATTCGAGATATGATTCTTGTAGTCGAGATGAGTAAGCAGAAGAAGATTGCAGAGCCAGCTCCTGTTGAAGGCTTTCTCCAGACTGAGAGTGGCAAAGCTATTAAAGTGAAAGTACCTGGTATTGAGACCAAGCTTATTGATCTTCTTCAAAAGGCTGTATTGATTGCAGCTGAGCAGGGTCGCCCAAGTGCTATGGTTTTCGCTGAGATTATGAACGGAACAATATCTTTGGTAGATCGCAAGACTGCTGGAGTGGCCGGCCTTGTTGGAACTGAAGAGATTGCTTCTATCGAAGAGCTTCAGAAGCTGGATCGTTCTGTGAAGATTCTCAACAGGCTTGGCGTGACTAAAGAGATTGTCGATGGCATCACTGGATCTACGCAGATCGAGGAGAGCCAGACAGAACTTCAGCAGACTGTTGCACTTGAGGCGGAAGCTCAGGCTATTGAGCAGTTGCCATCTTATAAGGCAGACTCAGAGACTAAGCAGATTGATACTGCTGTTGCTTCTTTGATAGAGGGTAAGCTAGCTGAGAAGAGGAGAAAGTCCCAAGGACCTTTGACCAAAGCTGAGCTTAAAGAGTTTATCTTAACTCGTATCGAGATCAACGGAAAAGATTATACAGAGGTTTCGAAAGAGCTTAGGAATTATATTGAATCAACTGCTGAGATTGAATCTGCAAGAGCCATGGGTGAGGTAGCTGTTGAGAAGTCTCAATCTACGATAGACTATCTCGAAGCTGTGAGAGCGACTCAGTCTGGAGTAGAGTTCTCTTATGAGTCGATGATAGAGGATGAGCTTCGAGTCTTTCATGGAACAACTAACAAGATTCAGGATGTTCCTACTATGGATAAGGCTGATCCTAATGGACTCTACGGTCCTGGGATTTACACCACGCAAGATCAAATTGATCCAGACACTGGACATCTTATTGTAACTGCTGGATATGCTGAGCCTAGTGGGAATACTCTAGATTTTGATGGTGCGTACTACTTAACTAATCCCAACGATGGAACGCCAGCTTTAGTTGTTCCCAACGATGGAGGTGCCTTTGCTATCGATCCTGGCAATGATGAGTACAGAGAGTCGTTGGTCTGGATTCCTATGAATCGTGACAACTCTATTGCATGGGGTGATATAGGTAGCGTGGAGGTATTATCTAATGCTCAGATGCGTGAGATTATGGAAGCCATCAAAGTTGGGCGTATTCCAGCTGTTATGGATAATCCTAATATTATGCCGCTCGAGATTGATCCCCGAATCGAAGAGACTTTTAATATAGATGCAGAGCCCAACTTCAGTAGTAATCTTGTAAACTATATTAAGGCCGCTAAGTTGGTTGAGATTAATAGATGGGCTAAAAGTCACTACTTTGGCAGGATGCAAGAGTATCTTGCCGATAAAAATAGATTCATGGAGAACGCATGGGCTGAGTTTGTTAAAGATAGTTTAAAAGATAATAAAGATGTTTATGCTCAATTAACTGCTATGGAAAACGGCAGAGCTAATGCAAATAAAAAGTTAGTTGAGTTAGGATATAACTTTATCACGCACATAGGTGGTAACATCACTGGAGGAGTTAATCATCAAGTCTGGATAGCCCTCAAAGATGGACTGGTCAAATCAGCTTTTGATAATCAGCATCAGAGAAATCAACTTCCCAACGTTTTGTTTGGAGAAGAGAAGACGGATAATGGAACTCATTATTATAGAGATCTTAAGAAGTCTGGTAAAGTTGTAGGGCAGGTCGAGTATGTTAAGAAGGCCAAGACTTGGAGGATCTCTAACATAGAGCTTGATGAATCAGTAAGAGGCAGAGGCTACGCTCAGGGTGTTTATATGAAGCTAGCTGAGATGGCTAAGCGAGATGGTAAGATTCTAAAGAGCGATATGAAGAACGGCTATATGAGCCATGATGCAGTTAGGGCGTGGAGGGCTCTTGCTAAGAAAGGTCTAGCTATTGAGAAGCAAAATTACTTTGTGGCTTCTCTGCCTTCGATTGTCAACGTACCTAACTATGGTATCGAAGACGAGTTTGCTATTGATCTTATGGGGTCTCTCGTAGAAAGTGAGTTTGCCTTTAAGCCCAGCAAGCGCGGCAAGAGATCGAGAATTAGAAAAACTGGATCGTATGCAGACATCTTGAATGAGAATCCAAAGGCTAAGAAGGTTCGCAAAACTAAGCCTGTTGATCCTGTTAAGAAGGCCGCTAAGCTTGAGGCACTTAAACAGTTTATTGATGACATGACAGTTATCAAAGAGACTGCTGAGAGTCTAGGTTACTCTCTGTTTGAGTACCTGACAAAGGTTGAGAAGTATGAAACTAAGAAAGCTAGAATAGCTGTTTCGAAGTTCAATAGTAATACAAGTTTGTTCAGTCAGACAGAGTGTATCCTGAGATTGGCTAGACATCTTGGACTGGTTAACGAAGATGGTAAAGAGCCTCTATCTTTGTTTATCAAAGAACTGTTCAAGCCGATCACAACTACTACGGTCGACGATACAGGGAAGATCTCTACCGAGATTGAAGAGGGCTCAGATGGTTCTATTGAAAGCCTTGGGACTGCGGCCAAAGATATATTGATCTCTCGGCTTCAGCGTTTGGTAGTTGCAAGAGATGGCCAGCTTTATGACTTCTCCAAAGAGAGAACTGTATCTCAACTTAAGCAGGAGAAACAAGAGAATTGGGATAAGCAGAGTCCGTGGAAGAAAGCTTTGGAGTTCTTCAAGTGGGTGCAGACGAACGGAGAAGAGCAACTCTCTACAACTAAGATAGGCAAAGAACTTGTTTTCAGGCTCAAAAGATATATGTGGAAAACCACAGATTATCAGAGAGACTATCTTTTTCAGTTAAACGAGTTTGCACAAGAGTTCAAGACTGAGGCACAGCGCCAGAGATTGTACGAAGTCTGGAACTCTAAAGTACCAGCTACTCAAAGAGAGGCAGACTTTGTTAGATTGATCGCAAGTATTAATACTGTCTACAGTAGAGAGATGGAAGTCCTTGGAGTTAAGATTGAAAGTTCTAATGGAAAGCTAACTCCGCATAAGCATTCAGATCAGGCGTCTCTCGATTACTTCCCGCACATCTGGGAGAAGGGAGCGTTTGAAAAGAAGAATGAAGCAATGATTCAATCTCTTATAGATAGCGGAGAGGCGGCTACAAAAGATCAAGCTCTTAAGCTGATGAAGAAGTTTGAGAAGAACTATATTAGATCACAGAAGTTTGCTAATATAGAAAGAGCTAGAGAGACTGATCTTGGTGGATGGATGACTGATCCGATTGCAGTCTATCAGCGTTATGTAACTCAGACGTCAAAGCGCCTGGCTCAGCTGAGAGAGTTTGGATCGACCCCTGAACTTGCTCTGGCTCAATTTGCTTTAGGGCATTTCAAAGACAGTAAGCATCCTCAAGCTCTTACAATTGCCAGAGATATTATCAATCAGGCAACTGGGGTGCGGACTGAAGAGTTATTGGCCACTGAAGCTAACTCTGCCCTCACAAGTGGAATTATGTATGCAACAGGGATGCTTTTACAACATGCTGCATTTGTTCAGCCAGGTACATTGGCTAACATGACTATGGTTGGAGGATTCAAGAATGTAGCAAAATCCTTGGTTCCGGGCATCAAGCTTTATCTGAATCGCAGAAGTCCAGAGTATAGGCAGCAATGGCTTGAGATTGTAGGATCCTTAGCTTTTACCATGAACAAAGAACTTTATGATATTGTTCTTGATGACAAGACTAGAGAGACTACAGATAAGATGCTTAGGACTTTCGGAGTTACTCAGATTGATAGTATGATGAGAATTGTAGGTGGATTGGCAGGCAAGCTTTATGCGATTGAACAAGCTTCTGATTACGCATCTAAGCCTACTGCTAAGCGAGCAGATAGGTTGAAGCGTATAGGTATTGATCCGATCCGTCTGATGGATCGAGAGAATCCAGGTGTGTTGACAGATCGAGAGTTGAGGACAGCCTCATTAGCTTTTACAGAGGAAACGAACTTTGTAACGAACCCATTATCTACGCCAGCAATCATCAAGAATCATCCGCTTGGCAGGGCGTTCTTTCTGTTCAGTAGATTTGCTTTCCAACAGCATCATTTGTGGAAAACTGTTTTCAAGGATTCAAAGGGAAGAGCTCTCAAAGGTGTTATGGCTTCCCTAGCTGTTGGAACTCCAATGGCTTTGTTAAAGATGCTCCTGCAGGGTGATGATCCTGAGAAGGTACTGGAGAAAGATGGATATGCTAAGTTCCTTTGGAAGTGTTTCACAACTGGTGCAGGGCCTGGCCTTTTCTTTGAATCAATAGGCAATGCAATGGTAATGGCTTTTGGTGGGACTCCGTCTGGGAAAACCAGTGGCCTGGCTGTAGATAGCCCAGCTTTTGGTATTGCGGAAACAGTTGCAAAAGGTACAAAGGCTGCGATGAAGATTGGCTATCAGGAGACTTTTGGAGATGGTGATTATACAGAGACGGATGTGAATAATCTTGGTAAGGGTTCTGTAGCTGCTTTACAGGCCGCACTTATTAAGACTAACAACCTTGCTCTGAATGCAGCAGTTGGCGTAACAAGACCTTTGGCGGAGCGAAAGTTTTATCCTAGCAAGAGGCAGGCAGAAACATCTTATCTACAATAAAAGGAGGTGAGCAGGATGCCAAGTTTTGGTAAAGAATCACAGAAGCACTTTGATACACTTCATCCGGATCTACAAAGAGTGTTGGGAGAAGCCATTAAGTATGTTGACTTCTCTATCACTTGTGGCTTTCGAAACGAAGCTGATCAGAACAAAGCATTTGCAGAGGGCAAGAGCAAATTAAAGTGGCCTAATGGGGAGCATAACAAGATGCCATCGAGGGCAGTTGATGTTGCTCCTTACCCTATTAATTGGAACGACGCAGAGAGTTTTACATTACTATCTGGAGTGATCTATGGAATAGCTTGTACATTGGGTATCAAGCTTAGGTTGGGAATCGACTGGGACGGAGATTTCGCAACCTTGGAGCACTCATTTAAAGATCGTCCACATATTGAACTTCTTTAAGGAGGAAGTGATGAAGATGACAACTGATTTGGGAACAACAATTCTTGGTGGAATCATGGCAGCTGGGACTGGCGCCGCTCCTATTGTTGAGATGGCAGGTGGTAACTGGAATGCTATGAATATTACTCAGCTTGTTTTGTCAATAGGCATGGCTCTGGCTGGCTTCTTTACAGGCAAGAAATGAAGTACTGCTCTGGCATAGATGGTTTCTGTCGTTGGAAGGGAGACGCCCTTCTCTGTGCTAAGCATGATTGTCCAAAGGTGGAGGGAGGTGATCTTGGTGGCCAAGAAAAAAGGCGGCGGGAAGAAGTGCTAGACAGCGCTACAACTAAATAATAGATAGAAGAAAAGCCCTTGGGATATAGAGTCCTGAGGGCTTCTTCTTTCTAAATGCAATAAGTTTGGTATTGAAATTTTCAACGCTTAACTAGAACACTCCGACCAGCCACAGTTGCGGCAGTAAGAGCAAGCGCCTTTCTTATCTAAGGTTGATCCACAGTTTGGGCAACAGCCTCTCATTGCTTATACCTCTCTTTCAAGATTCCTCTAAGGAGGAATAGGTAATTAAGTTCATCACCAATCTTCTCTTCCCACTTATCCATAGGATGATGGATTCCTCTCTCAAGATCTTGTATCATATCTACTATCGATATCGAGTGTTTGGTTTCCATACCTAGGAGAGCCGTCTCAGGAGTACTTCCCAAACGACCTGCAGCTTTTTTAAAGTTACTAAGTTTGTCCCCTCCTCTTGCATACTCCGTATTTTTTCCAATGAGAACTCGACGGCACAGATCAACTCTTGCTTCGAAACATTCTTCAAATTCTTCATAGGTCATAGTTCAATCCTTTCTGCGATGTCTCTAAGTCTTCTATCAAGACCCTCAACTGTTCGAACAAAGTGCATCATGGTATTAGCTAGGTCTGACGTAACACCTCGTTCGCATCCACCATCTTTGCAATTATCAATTTCTGGCTGGTTAGAAAGGGCTGGCATGACTCTCTCGTAGAGCATATCAATAGTTAGAGCTACTCTCTTAAGTTCAGCATCCAATCGAGATGTTGCATAACTCATCTCTGTTTCTCTGGCGGGAGCTGTGCATTGGCCAAGTCCCTGCGGTCTACTGGCATCTTTAATCATCGGTATTATCCTTTCTGAATGTGTAATAGGTTTCTCCTCTGGCAGTGTCGTGGGATATGTCAACTGCTTTACGAGCCGCCAGAGTTTTCATTACCAACTGAAGAGTGTATTCGTCAAGATCTACATCGAACTTATCCAAGATCTCGGCGGCACTAGCTCTTCGAACTTTCTGTAAATAGTTGTAAAGCTGTGCAGTCATTTCAGAGTACTTAGCTCGGCCAAGCCCCATAAAGGCTCGAGGCATCTTGGGCTCGGTTGATTCTAAAAGAGCTAGGGCTCGACCAAAATCTTGTGCGGTTATCACCCTATCGCAACTTCTACTAGCCGACATGACCATACTTAGTTTGAGCACATGAACAGCTCGACGTTCACAATAGCCGGCGAAGTGGGGATCCTTTATGACTGGGTTCTTAGATTGCTTTGTGTACCAATCTGTATATATCGCCATAGCTTCTTCGGTGAAGATCATCTCTCCGGCCATTGTCGAGATCTGCTCAAGATCATGAACTAGGGCGGGTCTCAACGCTAGAATATCTTCAGGTATTCGTGGATCTGGAACTATTTGTTTTTTCGTCTCTTCAACCACGAATATAACTCGGGAAGTAAAACCTCCTCCAAAAGCTTCTTGAGGCAGGATTGACCGTAGCCAGTCGGGTGCTGTAGCTCCAAGGATATTGACACAGACGCCAACGAGCTTATCTGTCCCACTTCCTTTAGTCCGATATGTCCATGTATCTGAACAGTCGAACCAGTCGGTGAGGTCAGCGAGAAACTTGACGTTCTGTTGTCCGAGGAAGACCGACAACTCCTCCGAAAGGACTGTGACAGATGAGTGGAACTTAAGCATTTGGTCTGTTGGATCTGTGAAGGTTGTAACTCCATCTTTCATATCCCTGATTAGGGCCTCCCTAGTTACTGATTCACTCGCTAGATTGATGCCATTTATCTCTTGTAAGAGATCTTTTCCTATTCCCATTGCCGTCCCTTTACGACAACCGGAAGGGCCTATTAATACTACATAGAGGTTCGGATACAAAGTCTTGAAGCCCCACCTAAGATAGCATTTGCGTTGCATAGCTGCACCGATTACACTAAGACATGTCCAGATGTGATAGCTTGTTGGAGGTTCTGTCTTATTGGTGTATTTCAAATAGGTGGTTAGAAAGTCAGAAAGCTGTCGTTCCATAGTTACTCCTCGGGAGTTTGTTCTTCTTCTGAATCATCTTCTATCTCATCGAGGTCGATAACAGTTGTTTGAGGTTCGGTAAGTTTTTCGTTGACAATACTTCTGAGCTCATTCACCATGCTCTCTTGATCTGCATAGATATCTACACCGTAGAGTTTCTTGCAGTTTAATCCTATTTTACAGTCCGTCTTGATGATGAACTCTCTCCCGTTGGCGTACAATTTAGGATCGAGATTCTTCTGGATCTGTTTGATGGTCTTAGCTAGTCCGTCGAGATCATCAATAGGATATTGGAATACCATACTGTCGTGGACTTGGTTCAGGAGATCCCACTTTCGTAGGAAGTTATACTCCTCCAGATCCTGCTGATAATAAGTTTCAATAATGCCATAGTTAAGCAACTGACCAACTGTTGATTGTGGGATGTAGCTATACGCAGCTTTAAAGAGATCGTCGTTCCATCTGTTAAGGAAACGTCGTTTTCTTCCGAATAGATTTTCAAGTGTTCGGTCTTTTGAAAGCTTGTTGCGTATGTGCTGATGCCAGAGGGTAAGTCCTGGGTACGCATTGTGGTAGAGTTGATAGCATTGTTTAGCATATTTGACCTCCAGATCGTATGTGATAGCGAAGCCTTGTGGGGATAAACCATAGTTGAAACTATGATTACTCTTCTTGCCCGCCTGCCTACAACTCATGTTTGGCAGGATGTTTCGATACGCCAAGATTTCTGGACAATGTATAGTTCTTTGTTCTCTGATCCAATCTTCGTCAGTACTACTCTCTAGAATGTCGCTCTCTTTCTTGATGATGTCTTTAGGAATTCCAAACATCAAGTGTGCTGTGTGAATATGAGCATCTATGCCTGATTCTACTGCTTCAATCATCCTGGCATCGCCGGCAACATAGGCGGTTGCTACCCACTCTGCTTGGCTCTTGTCAACCTCAACAATGACATGACCAGGATCAGCGATAAGAAATTCTTTAAACGTTTTCGGAAGGTTCTGCATGTTGGTTCCTGTACCGAAAATTGTCTCGGAGGAAGATAACCTGCCGGTAGACGTTCCGGCCATGTTAAAACTACACCGGAGGCGTTTATCCAGATCATACTGTACTTCAAGGTACGTCCCAATGAGCTTTCGATATTTGCGAATTTGAGTAACAAGCTTAGCCTCCTCGCTATTGAACTTCCTGATGAGTCGCTTCATAGCTTTGTCATCTGTTGAGATTGTCTCTCGCCGAGCTCCTGTTTTTGGATCCTTGCTCTTCTTAGTCTGAGCTGGGTAGCCCTTAGTTTCGTAGAAGAACTTCTTGCACTGCATCGGACTAGATACGTTCAGAGCGAAACCTGCAAGACTATTAAGCTTTTCTTGCAATTCATCTCGCTGTCGCTTAGCCTCAGTACGATGAGTGGCCAATTTAGATTCATCGACAAGGATGCCTCTTGCTTGCATGTACAGGAGTGGGCGAAAAAGTCTTTCATTGAATTCGTAAGTTTTATCATTCCCGAAGCGAGTAAGTTCCTTCGATATGGGCTCGTCTGCCTCGAAACACACAGCGGAATCTTTGGCGTTGTACAAATAGAATTGAGCGATATCACCTGTGCCCCCTTTGAGATCGTTGAACCAAGTTTTGCCTTCGTCTTTGTAATAAGGTTCTCTGGTATACAACGAAGTAATGAAGCCTAACCCTTTAGGAAAGTCTGGATAATTAAGGTTGTGCTTAATCATAGTGTCATGGATATATCCTTGTGTGAGGATCTTATTCTTGGCATACAAAAAAGACATATCGAACATTCCGTTTTGGAAGATCTTATCTATCTTTGTATTCTCTAAGATTTCCGCAACCAATCTCCAAAGGATCATCTCTTCTAACATTGTCCATCGTTCGTCGAATGGAATAGACATACATTGTGTGGCAGATGTCGCAAAAGAAATACAAGAGACTTCCATTCTGTATACTTCGATATCGACGGCTACTGCACTCGCAGATAAACAGGACTCGAGAAAGCTCTGTGCCTCTGTAAAAGATGGCTGTACCATCAAGTTCCGAACCGGTAAATTGAGATCCGGCGTATTTGATTCTGAAGCTATTCGGCGAAAGTCGGCACTGATAAAGTAGCGATAGAGATATTGCCTGATTGCCATTCTCGGATCTATTGTCGGTATAACTTTTACAGAGCCGTAGTAGTCTATCGCGGATAGAATTGATCCACGCCATTTAGTTATTCCTTTCTTCGATGTGAGGGCTTGCAAAGCGATCTCACCGAGTGGGACATAGACATTAGCGTTAGCCTCTTTGATGGCCTCCTGTAACTGCGGAAAGTGTCTTGTAGCTAGAGTGGTGAATCCACCTTTTGGTGTCCAATATCTTACGGCTTCGGCTTGAGTTGCCGGCTCTGGTATAACGAAGATGATCGATACCTCTGCCATTGACAGACCGGAGTGGCCGACGCACTGTGCAAGGGTTGAGCCAGCACTGTCAGAGAAGCCTTGATTCAGTTGTTGATCTTGATAAGAGGGATGATCAGCAACTACGCATATTCGAGCGTTCTTCTTGATGTCATTGTAGCTGTGTTGAGGAATTGCGAGAAAGCTCATTTTCAATTCTCCTGTGGTTCACACGTCCATGTGACCAATTATAGTAGCGACGCAGAGCGTAGCTTCGAGCAATACTAATCAGGGTGAACCATAGACTTAGCCAGAGGTTGGTCTTGAAGCTGGAGTGAATCCCAAACAGAGGGAACAATAGAACCTGGCTCGTCAATCCAACTATCCACCCTACCAGAACGTTTGTCCAGCTTTCTATTAGAGATTGAATTCTGGTTTGTCCGATGTAGTTCATTTCTTAAATGTCTCCTCAACCTTGAGTAAAAATCTCTTTTTGATTTCGCTGTTAAGGTCGAAACCTCTACACTTACGATCGGTCTTGAGACATGCCATAATGTCAACTCCAGAGCCGAGAAATGGACTGAGCACTTCACCATGGAGAGGGCAAAATGTATTGACCACTTCGAGCATGAGTTCAATAGGCTTCTCGGTCTGATGAATCTTTTTCTCAGCGCCCATCTTTGGGAATTCAAAGACGTTGCTCCGACCTCTCTTGTTGAGTATGGGTTTACCCTTGCGGCAGATGAAGAAAGCTTCGTAATTCTTACCAAGAAGAAGATCAGGTTGATTAGTTTGGCCTGCTCCAGTTGCGTACCATATGCCTGGCACTTTGTCAACACTCCATCCTGCCTCTTGTAGAATGTCATAAAGCTCCTTGTACCATTGAATTCCGAACCAAAAGCACATAAAACTATTGGAGGTTATCCTAAAGGTTTCTGTTGCAACAATCTTGCACATCCGCAGATAGTCTTCGTCAGACCATTCCTTGTAGTCCTGCTCAACAGTTTTGGTGTTCTCGGTTCCTTTCTTAGTTGCATTAAGATCGATACCATACGGAGGATCGCAGTTAATAAAACTATAATTATATTCAGGATGATTTGTGAGATTAATAAGAGCGTCACCAATGATATAGCTATTGTCCGCCTCTTTAAACTTGTCGGTCTGCTTCTCCGGAGATTCACGTTTCCTCCTCATCAGTTCCTCAGTAATGAGCTTCTCTTGGAGTTGTTTGAATTTCTTTCTGGCGTCATCTTTCGTCTTACAATCGGCCAGCTCAGGGATAGAGGCCATAGCATTACTGAGTTGTACGTCGAGAGAGAAGTTCGAAGGGCTGTCTCCGACCATCTTAGCCACATCCGCCTGAGAAACTCCCGCTTGATTTCTGCCGAGTCCTTTAACTCCATGAATACTTTGCTTGAGTCGTAGAATTTCATTCTTTAGATTAACCTCCTCCTGCCAGCTGAGATTCTCTCTTTGAAGATTTTCCTCTAGCTCTAGCTCTCTAAGCTGGGCTGGCGTTGTCAGGTGGCGACGAGTTACAGGAATCATGCTCCAGCCAAGTCTGCGGAGAGCTTCCATCCTGCGGCCACCTGCAATAAGATTGTTATCTGCATCAATGCTGGGATAGTGGATCAGTCCATGTTCGGTGATCGAAGCGCAGAGGTCTTCAATATTCTGGTAGTCTTGTCTAAATCTTTCACCGATGATAATACTTTCAATGGGCAGATACTCGGACTGGAATCGTTCTTTCATTTCACTATGCATTAGGCGTCTCCTAAAAGGGCTTTGATTTGCTCTGGACTTAGAGCTTTCAACAACTTATCGATTTCGCTCATTTTAGTTTTGTTGGCCTTTTCTTTCTTTGCGATGACGTTTTCAGTTGTGCGATTGTGTCTGACTGAACGAAGCATTTCCTCGAGATCCTCATCAGACATTTGCCGAATAGTGAGTTGCAAATCTTCCAGTTTCATGTTAACTTACCCCTTTCTTTGATAGTCCCTCGTGGGTCGTACTTTCCTTGGATGAACTCTTCCAGGACTTTGAAGCCATCCTGTTCGATTCGATCACAAAGAGTTTTGCAGAGTCCTCTTACGATCAATGCGTGAGTTCCAACGGGGAACAACTTGTGCATTCGATCCCAGAGGTTTTGCGGGCACGGCACTGAGATTCGTGGCAATCTATTCACCCCCTTTAACTTGATCGCTGATCTTCCAGCTTTGCGAGCCAAGGCTCTTTACGTGGCGTTTAATATACTTTTCGAAGAGACAGAGATTTTTATTAGCTTGCTTCATCGTGGAAATACCTCCTGATTGATGTCGGTTGATAGATTAGTATTGAAATTTTCAACATCTAACTTAGAGCCTTCTTTGTAGGTTGATGGATTCCAATAGAGATCCCAAGCTTTACTTAGGCAATCTCCACACAGTTTGATAGTTGCTCCACTTTCTGTCTGCACTCCCAGTTCTATGACGTAGGGAGCTTTTGAGTAACACTCACTGCACTTTAGTACATTACTGTCAGGGATTTCTCGAAGGGTTAGAAGTCGCATAACTTATCCTCCTCTGGTTCGTTCTCAATGGTTGGAACATAGATGCAATCCTGTGGCCTCTTATCGATGCGCAGGCCTTTCCACGATGGCTCTATCAGGGCGAGACTTTTACAATCTTGTTCCATCGCCCAAATACTACAAGCTCGGCCAATATACTTCGATGGATCAATAGTCATGTCTTGTCGAGTTCTGTCGTCCATTCCTGAGACATTGCAAATCTCTCTTAGATGGCCATTAATAAACTGGCCTACTGTAACAGCTCCTACGAGTCCAAAGAACTTTCCTTCCTTAGCTTTTGTGAAACCAATAACTACGCAATCGTAAGGATCTCTTTTCTTTCTCTTAAGCCATTGATTGACTCGCCTTGCTCCTTCGATATAAGGTGAAGAGAGCTTCTTAAGCATGATGCCTTCGCCACGCTTGCCGTACTTATTCGGAGTTGTGATGATATGCTCGTAGTAAGAGCGATGCTCATCTGCAGGCATGCCTATAACAGGTTCAAGGGCTCCGCCTAAGCGGAGTTTCTTCAAGAGTGTTTTGCGCTCACCCTGTTGGAGCTTCGCAAGATTATGGCCATGCAAATTCAGAACATCGAAGACTTTCAAGATACAGTTCTCAACATGATCTGGTTCGATCTCTTTCCTGTTTGCCCAGCCACTAACTACTTCGTCCTCTTGCTCAGGATCGTAAAGCTCGCAGTCTAATTGAGCTATCTCTAGGTTTGAAAGCCAATCTATTTTGATCAGATGAGGAAATTTTGCAGTAATATCTTCATGCCCTCTCGTAATTAGACGGCGCTCTTTACCCTGTTTGATTAGCCAAACCCTTATGCCTTTGAACTTCTCTTCCATGATCCACTCAGATGGAGTGATCTTTAGAAGGTGGCGCTCTTTAACTCTTACAGCGTTTTGATGATCTGTGCAGAACATACAAGTTCTCCATTCTCTTAAGCCAAGAAAAGGCAGGGCCTTAGGAGACCCCACCTCTTCATTGATCTTATGTTCTTTGTGTTACTTGGCGTTAGGGAGCTTGATCTTATTGCTGATCGTGCCCTGATACTCTTCCTGTGTCAACATAGCTTTGGCAGTCTTGCCCAAGAATTCTTGGATGTTCAACTGATTGCCTTTGACAGGAATCTTGAACAGCTGGATGAAACGCTTGATGAACTTGAGCTTGTTTGTAACTTTGTCAGGATCATCACCTGGGAGAGGCAACGAGATGTTGTGCAGAACATTAGCTGCGTTGTCCATGCCCTGGATTTCGCAGATAACCAGGATGCCTTTGATTTCACCTGATTCGTTTTGCTTCTCCTTAGCGTCGCTGATAACCAGTGTGTACTCGCCTTCGGGAACTGGCT
This sequence comes from uncultured Parabacteroides sp., assembly GCA_964534355.1. Lineage (GTDB taxonomy): Bacteria > Bacteroidota > Bacteroidia > Bacteroidales > UBA7332 > CAXXIC01. The sequence goes on along the minus strand of CAZHNZ010000012.1, from coordinate 15,011 downwards.
GGTCTTCTTTGATATCTTCGATGTCATTGATAGGAAGATCGATAAAGCTCATTTTGTTTGCTCGCTTTCTCTGTTCGATAACAGATGGGTTAAGGGTTAATAGATCGATAAGTGATTAGTCTTCGGTTGAGTCATCATCTTCGATAGATTCAAACATTTCACATTCGAAATCTTCGTTAATGCTGATCTGAGGTCGACTGCACTTGCCAGCGTTGTAGCTTTGACAATCTGATGAATTGCACTCCACTACAACAGTTTCAACTGATTCTTGCACATCTTCGTTCACGGTGAGATTCTCCTCTCTATCCCACTCAGGGGATTAGTAATGAATAGGATCGCCCAGATCCACTGCTTTGTAATAGACTATCTTTTTCGAGATCCTCTAGATATCTAGCGATTTGCAGGCACTTGGCTCTGCACTTTCTATATTGTCTCTTACTCAGACGTTTCTCACATTCCAGGCATGGCGAGCAATCCTTCTTCATTTACAGACCTCGCATCTTTTTGATAATCGGGCCTAGGCCACTTTCTTCCGGCTTGGCGGAATCTTTAATAGTTACATCTTTGAACAACTCCATACCGGCATCCCTAAGAACTTGACTGCATCGAGCTAGCTTATAATCCTCATCAGCTATTGTGCTGACTCTGTATGTTGGCTTGCCTGTCTTGTCATCGACAGATCCAGTTGCGTGGTAGATCTCACTGAACAAGAGAGGAAGCTTTACTTTAAGCTGTCCAGGAACCATTATTTCATTGCTGACTGTACGAAGAAGTTTGTCTTGGCTCGCTTGCTCATGTGCCGTAAGATAAAGGATGCAATTTGTAGCAGCTGCGTTTCGGATAATCCTAGCGAGCGTGTTAGTGAGAATTCCGTAATCTCCGAGCTCAGGATTTTTTCCCGCCCGTTGATTAAGTTGCAATATTCTATCCATAACGATATCCGTGAGCGTTGTGAGCGAGTCAAAGCCAATCGCATCGAAGCCTCCTTTGACGCCATCTATTTCAACATCCGGATTAGTAAACCATCCTTTGTCAAGGCGATTCTGGAAATCATTCTCCCAACGAACATATGTTTCCATGGCGATAGATGCTGGGCTTTGACTATCTTTTACGCCCTTCAAAGTATTGACTGACATTGGAACTACGTCAACCAGAAACTCTTCGTAGTAGATATTATCAGTTGGCATTATTGAGTTCATGCCTGCGGGATCGAACATATAGAGGAACTTGCGTCCAGGTATTGTTCGAAACAAAGTTGTCTTGCCAGATCCGGCTTTGCCGTAGACAAGGAACTTTGGATTGTGCATCTGTTTTAGCTCACTAGCCATTGGACTCATCTTCAACCTCGCTCTCTTTTTGAATCTTGTCTCGCTCGATCTGCTCAAGAGCTTCTCTCTTCTTTGTTGCAAACTCTTCCTTGTTAAGGCACATATCAGCGGGGAAGGTTTTCATACTTACTTCGATCTCTCCATCTGAGATAACCGCAACCTGTTTGTACGAGCCAGGTATGTAAGCCATGTCAACTAGAATTGCGTCTTCAAGGACTTCGATGATCTGAGCTCCGGCGTGTGCCCCTGGGATCATATATGTCTGGTAGCCGATAGTTAAGAGTGTCATTTGTTTCTCCTTTTGATGCTGTTCATGAAGTTCTGGGCATCATCAATCTCTCGCTGGCTGAAGTTATAGGGATCGTCGAGAACCTGCTGGGCGATGGCAACCTGTTTGATGTCGATCAAAGCCAAACGGTTGAGTTCAACTTCCAGATCAATCCTAGCTTGGGTAACGTCCTCTTTAGCTGCGATAGTTGCCTCGAGTTCAAAGCGTTTGCTTGTGTAGTTGCCAGTGTTGAACGTCTTGGACATTGTGATCTTAGTGATTTTCATTTTGCTAACCTTACCTTTCCGTTGTTAGATATGTGTTGTGGTGTTAAGCTTGCGTAGAAGCAAGCAGGGCAGTAGCCTGTATCTTTATAATGCACTTCATCGAGATTAGAGATTCTACCTACGAGAGCGATCGAAGCTTTGCAATGCAGACAGATGTTTTGCTCTATTGCTTCTTTCTTCGTCATTCCATAGATTATTTTTCTAATCTGCTCCATGAGTATGCCTCACTATGAACTCTCCAGTCGGAGATGCTTCGATGTTAAAAGGTTTCCAGTCTGATACAACGTAGCCATCAGGTACATCTTGACAACGCTCTGGATTAGAGATGAACTTGCAAAGATTTAGATACGGACAAGCTCCGTAATAGCTATTGCAACTGGTTGTGCATTTCGGATAGGTTCGAAGAAAATCATCACTCTCTGCCTTTCCGCTTTTTCGAAGATCAAGGAGCGTTGCTTCATAGTACCAGATCTGATCAATTAGATCGGTGACCTCCCACTTCCACTGCGATAGCTGATCTATCTGGCGCTCCACAGGTATGCGGATGAAATCCAGTTTGGTCTTTTGAACAAGAGCTCCGTCGATCATTACTGATTTGAAGTCATCTCCATATTCCATATGCCCAGCGTAGAGATAGCCATCTACTTGGCCGTTAGGACTCCAGCTATTAAGCCAGGTTGATGCGAATGATGAAGATGTTTTGTGATCAGATATGTGATAGAATCTTCCTTCTTTGTAGAGCTTATCCCACTTGCCGACATAGAACAGGCTTTGTGTTTCTTCAGATAGTGGAACGATAAAAGCTTTTTCAACTGCCACCAGTTCGATATTATGCTGAAGCCAATTTGCGTATCGCTCGACATAGAGTTGAAGCATTTCGGCGGCTCTACCTGGTGATCGGGGAAACAGATCGAAGCTTTCGCTGTCTCTTAGATCGCTGTTGTTCCATTCTTTCATAAAGACATCAAAGGCCTGTTGCCAGCTAGCACTGGGGTTAGCCCACAGAAAGTCCATTGAAGCGTGCCAGCATGTACCGAATGTTAAAGCTGGGCGCATCGCATCAAGATCCCATTTGCGGACATGCCTGAAGTAGAATTTTCTAGGGCAGACTCGCATTGTATCTAGGGTGCTGTTGTCATAGAAGCGATTGCCTCTTGCGCTTATTCCACTTAAATGCTCTTTGTCAATATTTTCAGGTATTGTGGTTATTGCAGATGATGGAACAAAATCACTATTGTCGCTCATTAAGAGCCTCCTTTTCCGCTTCTTTTAGCTCGGCGAAAACTATTGATCGCTTTACATACTTATCGTTCCTAAACATGAGAATGTTGATTCTTCCATGAAGCCAACCGAAGATGGCACATCCGATACAGGTTAGATTGGTCAAAGAAGTTATGAGAATCATATCTTCTGCATTGCTCGATAAGAGAGCTTTCATCCACTTGCGAGCCATCCAATTTACTTCGAAACGATTCAACTCTCCTTTGGTTACATATACCGGAGTGCCGTACTTCTCTGAGGCACTAAAGTCATGACCGCTTTTGTTGCCGATATAAACTATTGGGCTTCGGTCAAGTTTAGTGTCCAAATTTTCAACATCAAACTTTGTTGCATTGTCCAAGGTGTTCACCTCCCCTCTCTTTTTGATGATTGACTAAGATGAAAATTCCTGCAATCTGCCAGATGCAAAAACTCTTTGGAGCGTCGAGCCTGTTGAGGTTTCGATACAGCTTTCGCCTTTTACAGTAACTCTGGTCTTGACTTCCTTGTTTGTGGTGGGATCTATCTCAGTGATATAATGATGAGATAGCTGGGTGTAGCAAGATATGGTAGGTCGATAAGACATTGAAAATCACCTCCTTTGCGATAGCGTTGTTCTTTGGTAATGTTGTTGAGATAGTGATAACAAACATGAGGTATTTCAAAGGTCTAATAAAACCCTCTAATGGTTCGGACACTAGAGGGCTTTCTTTAGTACTTCGAAACGCCCAGCGATAGCCTGCGTTTACTGCTCTTAGAGAGCGGATTCGAGCAGAGCTGCACGCTGTTCCGGAGTCAGCTTGCCAAGCAGAGCAGTGAGCTTTGCCATAGGATCGGCGGACTGACGGGTCTTGTTGCCGGGTTTCCAATCTGCAACGGCGGTAACGATCTCTTCGTCGGTGTACTTAGCTGCATCGGAGTCTTCTTCGGTAGCGTTCAGACGACTACGAACGAATGCCTGCAGGCCAACTTTGGCATCAGCTTTGAACCCGCCGAAAACTGCCTCTGCGCCGAACATCTCGACAGCCTGCTCCAGAGTGTCGCCGAAGTCAAACGATACGGAAAGTGAACGAGATTCTGCGTCTTTACCTGCTTTGGTGGAAATAGTTTCGATTGCCATGTTCTTCTTCTCCTTTTATCAATCTTTTGAAATATAGCCAGTTTTGATGAGATCTGGCAACTCTTCTGAAAGGCTCTTTAAACCTGCCGAACACAGGAATGAAGAATTCCTCTCACCGTGAAGCCATAATTTATCATATATTAAATAAGATGTCAACAAAAATCTTTGACCTACGCAATTGATTTCGATAGAGTTTTGCCCATATCGAGCGTAGATCCAATGATCGGTTCAAGTTTGAGATAATGAATTCCTGTGCATACTGGGCACTCTTTGTGTAGCTCAAGATTGTAGATTGTATCGCAAGATGCACAGAGCAATGCTCTTGAGAGTGGGACATAAGCTATTTGGGTTGTATTATCTATTATAGAGTTCATAAGATTATTTCTCCTTTCTAGGCTTGTGGCCATAATCTTCTACAGCACTTTGAAGTTTGAGATCTACAATAGCTTGGATCTTTTTCAAACTCTTCCACTCTGCCAAAACAAGAGCGTGTTCGTCTGTTCTTTGATGGATATAGTATCCAAGAGCGAGACCGCTTACAAAGGCGATGACTGTAACAAGTGTTGATTTGGCATCACTTCGCATTGTTTGATTTCCTTTTCTATTCAAGATGTTCTGCGTGGCATAGCCTACAGCGATACAACGCTACTTCGTCATTGCCCTTCTTGTATTGCCAATCATGAGGGCAGGCATCTTCTGCTATGTATTCTCCGTCGATATCTTGGTCGATGCTATCAAGATCGTAGGAGCGCTTCGCTACTTCGTTTTCGATAAAAGAATGGAACTCTGTAATAGTTTCATCCGTTACAGAATCTTCGACAGAGTAAACCAGGGTTAATGTAACCTGTCTCATGTTAGACCTCCAATCTGTTTGAGTAGATAGTAAAGATGAGTAGATCTGCATAGTATTGGCGCAGACCAGTTGGGATCTTGCTTTTCGCTATTGTCTGGTAAGCAGATTCTGCAATGCTACAACCTATTGAGCGGTAATCCAGAAAGCGTGATATGAGATAAGATAGCATGTTAGTTCTCCTTTTTGATGTTCGCTTAGATGATTAGTTTCGATAAGAGATCGTCGGCCTCTTGAGTTTGTTGCTCTCTAATAGATTGTTCAATAAGATCTGCGTACTCTTCCTGTTCAGATAGTTGATCTTCAAGAGAGCCTTCGAGAGCTCTTGGTATTTCTGAAACAGGATGAATCTCACAAGCCTTTGGTGCGTAGAGAGATGGTGCAAAATCTGCATCTGTTATAGAGCGATCAAGATTAGATAGGTTCTCCAGGCTTATCATAGATGTAGGATTTTTGCGGGCGATCATACTTGATAGGAGTGTCTCAAGTTCGGATGGCCGATAAGTTGGGAGCGTTCCTTTAGCTCGGAGGTCTCTCATCAAGAGGGTCAAGGATTGAGAGATTGCTGAGCTTGCCCCTGATGCTGGACTCTGCAAAGCTTCGCAGAGATCAAAGCAAGATTGGAGGGTCTCCAGAGATAGCCTAACGCTAAGGACTTTTGATTTCTTTGAACTGCTCATTTGTGCTCCTTTCTAGAAAGCCTTCTAACTCTCTCGCAAGCTCAGGGTTTAGTTTTTCTACCTCTTTGTGCATAATCGTAAGACCATTGATGAATCCTTTTGAGAGGCCATTTTGAAAAGATTTGATACAATCTTCAGGTGTTATGTTTACCGGAAGCTTGTGCTGTAGAGAAGCTCGCTCTCGTACATCAAGAGAGATTTGGCCGGCAATCTTGTACTCTGGCGATGTATCTGGTGATATGCCTCGATAGTTTTTCTTTTTCTTAACAGGTCGATGTTCAAACATAGTTGGTCTCCTAACCTAGACGTTGTGCAAGAGAGATGCACTTTTCAATAAGTTCTGTTTTGCTCAAAAGATCTAGCATGGATGGACAAAGAATGCAGTTGGGCTTTCTTTGCATCATTTCATGCACTGGGAGATCTGGCCAGATGTTGTCTTTATGATAACAGGAGCCCCGATAAAGCTTCTCTTCGGGATCGAAGGACATGCACATGTATGCAGTTTCGACTGCCCCGCAAAGTTTGCACTTTATCTGCACTCGGTTGACATACGAAGGATTGCCAAGCTCTTTAAGCTTTTTGACTTTGCGCTCTTTGGGAGCTTGCTTTGAAAGATCTTGGAGGATCTTCAAGAGTTTGGGATCGCCTAGGAGTTTTTGCAGAAGAGCATCTTGATTTGCCATAACTTTAGTCCTCCTCTTCAGGTGAGTTGAATATAGAATCTTGACAGGCTTGACAAAGACCGCTGATAGAGAACTCTTTGATAGATAAAGTGTCTCGGAACTCTGTAGATGGATCGATGTCTTTAGTGCAGAATGGACATCTGCTTTGTAGTACTAGTTCAGATTCTTTTGCAAAGCCAGCTTGTTGCATGATAAGATGGTTCATGACTTTCTCCTTTGTGATAGAACATAGATGGTGTTGAAATTTTCAATATCAAACTTAGATAGCCCGCCCAGCATCCACACCGAAGTGCAGATGCCGAGCAGGCAAGACCTTTGTATCGAAGTTTAGATTTTGGCAGAGCCAAAAACTACTTCGAGCTTGTGAATCTTGGTTTCCATCATAGTTGCCCACTCTAAACAGCCCTGTTTACGTGCCAGTTCTACGAGAGCATATAGAGATTCGAAATCAGGCAGAGTTGTTTCTACTGTTGTGTAGAAGGCCATCTTAATCACCTCACTTTCATTCGTGCAGAGTTGGTCTCGATTTGCAACTGATGGATAACCTCATTAAGAGATTGCTCTGTCTCATAGGGAATACAGATGTCGAGAAGATTGCTTTCGAACTCAAACAACGCTAATGAGAGTGGATCGAGAATAGTCATTGAAGTCACCTCCTTTCTTGGTAGAGTGTCATCCCTTCGGTCTATTGCTTCATAGAGTGTAGATCACTGAGATGCGGTATGTCGCCGGACCTACGATCATTGCACATTATGGCATATTTATCATAAGATGTCAAGAAGTTTATCATAACTAATGTGTAGTATGTGTAGCATGTAGTATGTAGCATCAACATATCCCATACATTATACCCAAACACGTTTTTGCCCAGTAGTGTGATAGTTGCACATAGTTGGTTAGTAGGCAGTAGAGCGAAGCGAGTCCAATCTTCTTCCTTTATGATTATAGAAAAAAAAAAAAAAATCTATAAATAAAGAAAGAGATCTTGGATAATCGTTCAATAGTTAAGTGTTGAAATTTTAAACATCAAACTATTGCATTACAATCGAGCTATTGCAGAAAAACGTGTTGCAGGGTAATGTGTACCCATCGAACATGCTACATGCTACAACCTACACATTTCGATCAACACAATGATCTTGCTATCGAAGAGATAGATCGAAGAGATCGAGAATTGATTGCAGTCCTTGATCTATTGAGGGTTAGAGTGAGTTTTTGAGTTCGTTCAGAGTTGCAAGATATTCACAAGAGCTGTCGATATCGCTAGTTGAGCCGGCCAGTGCAAAGAGTTTCATTTCATCAACTACAGAAATGATCTTCCCGTTGATGACCATTATAGCAGTTTCTCTGTCCATCCGAGATAGTGGAGCTTCATTAGAGCCATCAAGATTCATCCTCAGGGTTTCTAACTGATAGATGGCATCGTTCACCATAGAGCGAAGGAAATCATCTTGATTAGGCATGGCAACTTTACAGGACTTTTTCATAAGAGAGTCTCCTTTGATAGATCAAGGATCAAGGACTGGTTGAGGGCTATCTCGGTTGGTTAGCTATGCTCTTCGTCGCTCTCGTCGCTCTCATCGTTATCGCCTGCAAGGGCTTTCAAGATCAGAGCTTTTTGTTCTGGAGTAAGTTTGTCGAGCATCTCTGAGACTTTTGTAACCGGATCAGTTGTAATGCGCTTGCCAGGTTCCGGCACGATCCAAGTTTCTGTTAAGAGTGCCTTGGTTGCATTCTTAGATCTTAACTTAGCCTGATACTTAATGACCAGAGTCTGAGCTATATACTGCTCAATGTTATCGCTGGTGAGCTTAGAGAGATCCATGTTGATAGAATGAGTCCCGTTCAGCTCTGGCAGGGCGCACTTGTCTACAGAGAAGGTCAAGGTCATTTTGTCTTTCAGATTGATAGTTGGCATAATAATCTCCTTTTGATTATTGGATAGTTGTATCAAAGAAGAGATAGCCCTCAATCAATCCTCGATCCCACTTCTACTTTTCAGGTCTTTCACCCACCTAGACTACCCGCATTGGAGTACGTGCCTAGACGTAGAAGGTTTGGCATATTGCAAGTGTGAAGTCAGTATCACACGATGCCCACGTATTCAGTTGAGAAAGAACGATCAGGTGGTCGGATGGCGTTTGATGCTATCTCCGCCGATGACAACCAGAGTCTTGCATCTGGGATGCCAACCTAGATGGACGGGGGACACGGGGGATTTGCCACTCCCTACGCCGCGGAGAAGCGTCTGAAAAATACGCGCCAGATTTTTGAACTCCACCTAGTTTGTTCGACCTTCAATAGTTCTTCGACCTTCAATAGTTTGATATTGAAATTTTCAATATCTAACTACGATACATCGACCTACTTCTTTGATAGTATCGAAGATATTTTTCTGCCACAAATCAAGAATCAATAGCACAAATAAATTCTCTTGACTAGTTCAATCCGAGCCGCTATAATGTGTCATGATGTTTTGAGAGCGTTATCGAACAAGTTCTGAGCCTCGCGAGTTTCGACAGGCCAGATCTGGATTGGAGATCCAAAGTGGGAAGAATACCTAAAAAGATAGACGGCAACGGAGCTCCGGTTCAGCATCTCTGGGAAGTGCATCGAGAGATTGCAAGGCTGGCCGTTTCAGGCATGCGACCTGTTGAGATTGCTAAGCGGCTCGGCTATACACAGGCTTGGCTTTCTACAATTATGTGCTCTCCAGTTTTCAAAAAATACATGGCTTCTCTAAGCGAGCGAGCTGATGACAATGCTATAGATATTAAGAAGCGCATCCAAGAAGGTGCAGAGACCGGAGTTCAGGAGCTGCTCAAAGTTCTTAAAGGCGAAGGGGAGTATAAGGGCTCTGTCTCTACGGCAATCAAAGTAAAGGTTGCTCAAGACTTCCTGGATCGAAACGGCAACGCTAAGATTACCAAAGTCGAGAACAACGACACTCTTACCATTTTGAACGCTAATAGAATTGAGGAGCTAAAAGCTAGTAGGGCGAAGCTTCTTCAACATATAATGCCAGTTGTAGAGGGTCAGCTAGTGGAGGCTTGATGTTCGATAGCTCGAAAGAAATAGAAGCTCTGATCAAGCCTTGCATAGATAGTACAGCCATAACAGCTGTGACGCTATTTGAGCAGCATATAACCCGACCTTTTTGCCCGCTTCACGTTACGATATTGAATCTCCTGGACAACGCTACTCGCAGGTTGGTGGCGATAGCAGCTCCGCGAGGCTTCGGCAAGACTACACTGATAGGCCTTTGTTTCACGGCGCGCCTTGCATTGTTTCGCCATGCGCCTTATATAGTCTACATCAGTGCAACTGCGGCTGAGGCAGCTCAGAAGGTCAAAACCCTTGCGAGAGAGCTTGTAGAGAATGAGATGATCAAAGAGCTTTTTGGCAATCTCCAAGGTGTGAAGTGGGCAGAAGAGAAGGGCGAGATCGAACTGGTCGATGAAAATGGAAGACCGTTTTGTTTCATCCAAGCTAAGGGTGCAGGCAATCAGATTCGAGGCCTCAAGTGGGGCAAGCATAGACCTTCTATTTTTCTAGTAGATGATCTGGAGTCCAAAGAAGATGCTCAATCTGAAGAGATGCGTAAGAAGCTTAAAAAGTGGTTCTTTGGAGATCTACTTGGTGCCCTTGATAATAGCGATAGCTCTACTTCTCGTGTGGTTCTTATTGGAACTATCGTACACCAAGACTCTTTGCTTGCTAATTTAATAGATGAAAAGACAGAGATAGATTTCAAAGATGCAGAGCAGGAAGAGATGGCCAACCTTGTGAATGGCCGTGAGAAATTTCACGCTGTTCGCCTGGAGGCTTGTGATGATAACTACGAAAGCATCTGGCCAGAATTCATCTCTACAGAATCTATCAGGGCCAGAGCTGAGGCATATCGTCAGCGCGGATTGCTTGATATCTTTTTCATGGAATTCAGAAACATGGTTATTGCTGGTGAGGAAGCCGCATTCCAGCAGTCAATGTTTCGTTACTATAGTGAACACTCCGAGGAGTTTGCGAATGAGTTGAAGCACTCGGAAATAGATACTATTATAATAATAGATCCTGCCAAAACCGCTAATACAAGTAGCGCCTTTACAGCGATCGTTGCAGTTGGTTTTAATTCTATAAAGAATAAGATTTACTTCAGGGATTGCGTCAACAAACGACTTACGCCAGATCAAATCTTTAAAGAAGCAGTAGATATGGCAGTCCGCTTTAAGACCGCTATAATTGGTCTTGAGGTAACAGGCCTTAATAATTTTATTACTTTTCCGTTCCAACAGTATATAGCCACACAGCGGCACTATATCAATGTAGTAGAGATCAAGGCTATAAAAGCTAAGGACTTGAGAGTAGCTGCACTTGTGCCGCTTTATCGTATGGGAGCTATTTATCATAATGAAGATCTCCACGTGCGTGGCTCGCTAGAGGCTCAACTCCTTAGCTTTCCTTACTCAAAGTTTTGGGATGTAATGGACTGTTTTGCCAACTGCATTGAGATGTTTGATATTGGTGAAAGGTCGTTTACGCTTCAACCTTTGATGATTGACTCCAAAGAAGTTGATGAGTACGAAAGATTGAGGGAGGAAGACAGGCTTGAGCCTCCTATCAACTTTAGGCATGCCTGCTAGTTTAGTGTTTAAAATTTCAATATCAACTGTGAGGGCTTTATGAGTGCTGCGAAATATAATCTTAAGATCGATCAAGGTTCTACGTTCTCTAGGGGTATGGCCTTCACAGATGCAAACGGAGCACCAGTTTCTAAGGTTGGCTACACTTATAGGGGTATGATCAGGTTGACCTATGATGCAGCTTCTTCGTTGGTATCCTTTAGCTTTGATACAACTGGGTTGGCTACTGGTGAGATTACGTTTTATCTCAGTGCGGTACAGACAGCAACTTTGCCTTCAACACTAGGTAAGGATCCTTTAGTTTATGATATCGAAGAAGTTCTTGGGGCTAACGTAGAGAGAATCCTGCAAGGATCTGTGTCTGTAAGTCCGGAGGCTACTAAATAATGGCCTATACTATATCGATAGTTAATGATGTTATAAACCTTAAAGTGTCGCATACAGAGAATGTTGTGGAGTTAACTGTAGTTGAGGAAGCTCCAATATCTATTGCGATATCTGATAAGGTTGGGCCACAGGGACCTCCAGGTCCGACTGGAGGGATTACATCTATTGTAGCTGGAGCTAATATCACAGTTGATAATAGTGATCCAGCTAATCCAGTTGTGTCCAGTTCGGGAGGGTCTGGTGGATCTGGACCGCTACCCACTATTGACAAAACATATGAGCAACTTCTGGCTATGCAGGTGGCTGGCACGTTAGTAGCTGGGCAGACATATAGGATAACTGATTATAGAACCAAGCATCGCGTCTGGGGAACATCTGTTACTCCGGTGTATCATGTTGGAAGTGTAGAGCCTTTAATAGTTACTGCCAATTCTTCCGATTCTTTGGAGCGATTAGTTTATTCTGATACATACCCTCAAGATATAATTCACTATGAATTAGTGGATTCTTCTGCTGGATTAGATGTCTTGATGGAGACTCAGGGAGCTCGATGTGATTGGGAGTGCGACAGGGGAAGAATCTTATTTCGCCATGATACTTTGAATGATGTTCAGGTTCATTGTGATTTTCGAGAGTATAGAGTCTATGTAGCCAAGACTGCGGTAGATCTTCCATACTTTGATATGTTCCCACAGGATGATTGGCTGACTGAGGGTGTTGATTACTTCGAGAAAACTCTCGTTCCTATGTTTCCAACTCTTAGTTATAATACTCACAGAGGTTACGCTTGTATAGACATCAAACCCCTGTTCACTGGAGGCATGCAACGTATAGCATTTTTATCTGAGCAAGATACTTTTTGGAACAGCCGAAAGATTCTGCTAGATGTAGGATCTGAGAATCATCTTTATAACGGCCGAGTGGGGGATATAAATACCGATACTTGTACAGGCGTGATTGCAGCTTATGATATCAATGATTGTAGGTTCGGATCGGGCACTACTAATCGTTTCCATGGAACTGCAATGTTCTCTCAGTTCAACGCTTCTAACACGTTTAGGGGTAATGTTGAGGGTGTGTTTATAGCTCCAAACGTAGAGTGTGAGTTCTTAGGTAATCTGCTTAACTGTCAGGTAATGACTGGATATACTGGTACGGATGGCACAAGAGTTCTTAGCGGTGATCATACTGGAGAGCTTATAGGCTATCCTGTACCTACAGTCACAATCACCCCTGAGATACCAGCTATTGGTTATCTGATAAGATCTACTAGAGGCCTAGTCCTTCAGGATACATTTGAGGACAATGATATTAGTGATTGGACTTTGGCCTCAGGTACTGCAACAGTAGCTACTGGTAAGGTCACCAACATCGGTACGATTACCAAGGCTATCTCTTGCGCATCTCCAGCAATGCTTAAGTTCGATCTTCAAAACATAGACGCTTCGAACGCCTATAACTTTGGGGCAGATCTTCGCTATGGGGCGAATAAGTTTGAGGTCCTAGCCTACAACGTTCCAGCTCTTTGGATAGTTTATGATGGAGTGACCATCACTCCAAGTTCTGTAGGCTACAACAATAATACTGCGTGTGTTATCGAACTACATATCTACCTAGATCGAATCGCTGGTTTCATAGATGGAGTGGAGATGGTCTCCTACGCTATGGATACCACAGGGACTTCAATAGACACTCTAGCTCTTATAGCGGATGGCTGTGGGTCTGGAATCATCTTCGATAACGTACTAGTGATGGATGGATGCGATATCAGATGTACTAATATGCCAGATAACTACTACCTGAGCGTAGGAGGTAGGGTGAGTAAGGAAGTAAATGGTACAGCTATCGTCCCAGCTAATGGTCTTAGTTTCCCGCTTAGTAGTGTTGAGATCCTCGATAGTAATGGTTATGTAGTAAAAGCTTTCGATGCACCGAATGACATCTGGGCGGGAGATATCTATGTTTATTGAAGCACAATCTCGATGCTTTGAATATATAGGAAGATGGGCAAGTCGCTCCTACAGCAATGTTAGGCATAAGATGTGTATTACCTCAGGTAGGTTGCGCTTTAAGTTTACAGGCCAGACTCTCGTGTTTCATTTCGCTAGTGCAGGCTTTGCCTATCCGTCGGAGATTGAGTATTCTATTGACGGTGGAGCTTACACTAGAGTGCAACTTACCGGAGCTTTAATAACTATCAATGGTCTAGCCGCAGGTTTACATACTGTCGATCTTTGGGTCGCTGGCATACAGCAGTCGTCGACAAGATGGATAGACGGAGCTGGAGTTGGATTTCTTGGCATAGATGTGGACAACGATTCTGTTGTAACCGCATGGCCTACTGGTAATAAACTGAAGATGCTGGTCTTAGGGGATTCGATCGCAGAAGGCGTTTTGATGCTTAATAGTGATCCAGACAATCCTACTGCTACTTGGTGTAGGATGTCGTTCATTCACCAGGTGTGCGAGAACTTAGGAATTGACTGTTGGAATCACTCGTTTGGTGGTGCAGGCTTTGGTGCGGGAATGCAGTATGGGGTTCCTAATACCCAGGTTAATTACCTAAGTATGGCTAGCGGAGTGCCTAAGGATGACCCTCAGTTTGATATAGTGGTTATAGAGTCAATCAACAACACAACTGGGAATGAGCTAGGAACTATTCAGACCAACTACGTTACGTTGATGGAGCAGCTTAAGATTGACCAACCTAGGGCTAAGATAGTCTGCATATCTAGGATATTGCCGTTTGCCCCTGATACATTGTTCACAACTGGATTCGTAGCCAAAACCTATGGAGCGCTATTCATAGATACAACAGGATGCAGTTATACGTATCCAAATCTGAATCATCCTGACTTAGCTGGCCATACAGCTCTAGCTGCGTACGTTCAACCTTATATTGATAGTCTATATATCGAGCCAACTCCTACTACAGTAACTAGTGTTAATGGTCAGGTTGGAGATGTTATACTATCGACCGGAGTGACCGCTTACCAACTTGCCAAACACATCACGTTAGGTAATCTAGGTTTTGCCTTCGCTACTAATTTCGATACTAACGGGGCTACTCCAGACCTGTTCAAGGTATACCTAGTAGGTTTAGACACTGACAACGTAATGACTCAGGAAGTGTTTTTAGATGATCCGGCATTACATGTGGGGTTGTTTACAGAAGGTAAAGTTGGGCAGCTGGCTGTGTGGGGTGGAGGATCTGACGCATCTACTAATTGGGAGTTCAGAGCTCCTGAGGACGGCCTATATCTAAAAGGAAGTAGAACTTGGTATATATGTAGTGGTGGGGTGTTCACTATATCCAGAAGTGCAGACTATGTAGATGCATTGACAAGCTTTGATAAGACTATCACTCCTAATGATGGTGATGTAGTGAAGTTCAATGCAACATCAGGCATGTGGGAGCCAGTAGCTGGCGGTGCAGGAGGTGGAATTGAAGAAGCTCCCAATGATGGAAAAATTTATGTACGGAGGAATCAGGCATGGGAAGAATTAG
>CAZHNZ010000011.1:0-49850 GCA_964534355.1 uncultured Parabacteroides sp. | reverse complement strand
ATTTTGGATATGGCGTAAAACCCTTATTTTTGCAGAGGAAATTATTCACCAATTAAAAACTAAATAAAATGGCTTACGTAATTACTGAAGATTGTATCGCTTGTGGAACTTGTATTGATGAGTGTCCGGTAGATGCAATATCTGAAGGCGATATCTATAAGATTGACGCCGAAATTTGTACAGATTGTGGCACTTGTGCTGATGCATGTCCTACTGAAGCGATTAAACCGCTTTAATTAAGAGGATAAATCAGTAAATCTCTTCTTGGAAGAGGTTTTTTGACAAATAAAAGGGTCTCCGTTTACGGGGGCTCTTTTTTTTATTTGCTTATTTTTGGCTGTATGTTTCAAAATGATATAAGTTGGCTATCTATATTGACAAAATGAAATTATTAAGCTGTAAATTATTTCAAAATGAAATATTACATTTTTGTAGAAAACAATATGCTATAAAAATGATTGTTATTCTGACAAAAGTGTATATCTTTGCAGTATAAACATAACAAAATGACATATCTCGAATGAAAAATAGATTCAAAAGATAGTTGTAGGGTTGGTTTATATAATAGGTATTGATTTTTTTAGGTAGAAAGGTTTTTAGGTTTATTTTTTGCTTTATCATTCCGAAACGTAACAGGTTTTCGGTTGACATCAGAGTTTTTTATTTATGTTTAATCGATAATTAAATTTTTGAATTATGAAAAAGATCATCTTCGCAGTGGCCCTTTTAGTAAGTGGCATGGTAAGTGCAAGTGCACAAGACAAAGCGACCTATACAGTAGGTGCAGATTTAGTAAGTTCATATGTATGGCGTGGTGTATATCAGGCACAAAATGTAAGCTTTCAGCCAACATTAGCCTGGGGTTATAAAGGTATCTCAATTGGTGCATGGGGAAGTACTGATATTTCGACAACAGCCAAAGAGTTTGACTTAAGTGCTTTTTATACCATTGGTGGTTTGAAGCTTGGAGTAACCGATTACTGGTGGGCAGGTCAGGCAACACCTTATTTCAAGAAGTCTGCGCATTTCTTTGAAGGAACTTTAGGTTATACACTCGGATCGCTTTCATTATCTTGCAACACAATGTTTGCCGGAGCAGGTGATGAGGATGCAAACGGAGATTTGATGTATTCTACTTATATCGATGCATCATATAGCTTTAAAGTAGGTGGCACACCATTGGTAGCTGCAGTAGGTGTTACACCGTGGTTGGGACAATATTCAAACGGAAAAGATGGAATTCAGGTAGCGAGCTTGTCGTTGAAAGCCACCAAAGAGTTGAAGTTCAGCGAATCTCTTACACTTCCTGTGTACGTTCAGGGTATCATCGCACCGGCAGCAGATAATGCACATTTGGTTGTAGGGGTTACATTCTAATAGCAAATTGGCTTAATTTTTTTCGGGAAAAGAGTGCGGTAAATAAATTATGTGTATATTTACTGTATCTCTTAACCGATAAAACCAAAATAAAAAAATTACAACTATGAAAAAAATTGAAGCAATTGTTCGTAAGACAAAATTCGAGAGTGTACGTAAAGCATTGCACGAAGCAGATATCGACTTTTTGTCGTGGTGGGATGTAAAAGGACAGGGAACCGCCCGTCAAGGTTTAATTTTCAGAGGCGTAGCCTATGATGTAAACACGATCGACAGAATATACATTACATTTGTTGTTCGCGATATAAATGTAGAGAAATCAATCAATGCCATATTGAAATCGGCATACACCGGCGAGAGTGGTGATGGTAGAATATTTGTTACCTCTATTGAGCAATCGGTTCGTATTCGTACCGGCGATCAGGGTGACGACTCATTGTACGATAAAGAGAAATAAGAAACGAATTCAGAATAATTATTAATAGGTTTTATTATGGTAAAGAGATTAATTAAAACATACGCGTTGCCATTGTTTATGTTGTTGGCAATGCCCGTTCTTTCGATAGCGCAAACGGCCGATTCTATGGCTGTTGACTCAGCAGCAGTTGATACTGCCGCAGTAGCCCCGGTCGCTGAAGTGGCAGCTACTATTACACCTGCTGTGGATGCCGGCGATACAGCCTGGATGATTATGGCCACAGCATTGGTATTGTTGATGACTATTCCCGGTTTGGCATTGTTTTATGGTGGTTTAGTTCGTCGTAAGAATGTATTGAGCGTGTTTATGCAATGTTTTATTCTGACTGCTGTTATCACACTGGAGTGGGTGGCATTTGGTTATAGCAATGCATTCGGTACTTCTTCGATTGAAGCTTTGAAGCCATTTATTGGTGGATTTGACTGGGCTTTTCTGAGTGGAATCGGCATTTCTGATTTGAGTCCGTATTTTATTTCACATTCTCAGCCTACTGCTGATGGTGGCACAATCGGAACTATTCCTCACATCTTGTTTGTATTGTTCCAGTGTATGTTTGCTGTAATTACCCCGGCTCTTATCGTTGGTGCTTTTGCAGAGCGTATCAAATTCCGTGGTTTCCTTATCTTCTCTATACTTTGGGCAATTGTGGTGTACAATCCTGTTGCACACTGGGTATGGTCAGGTGACGGATGGTTATTCAAAATGGGTGCACTCGACTTTGCCGGTGGTACAGTAGTACACATCAATGCAGGTATTGCTGCTTTGGTAATGACGCTGATGATTGGTAAACGTAAATATTACGAAGGTCGCCCAACACCACCTCACAACATTGCATTTGTTGCTATCGGTGCTGCCATGTTATGGTTTGGATGGTTTGGTTTCAATGCGGGTAGTGGTTTGGCCGCTGATGGTTTAGCTGTAAGTGCATTCCTTGCTACACACGTTGCTACAGCAGCTGCTGCTCTGACATGGGCTTTGCTCGAGTGGATTATCAATAAGAAACCGACCGTTGTAGGTATCGCTACAGGTGCTGTTGCCGGATTGGTAGCCGTAACACCAGCCGCTGGTTTTGTAGGTGTAAGTGGTGCAATGATTATTGGTTTGCTTGTTTCGATTATCTGTTACTTCATGGTTTCTGTTGTTAAACCAAAACTTGGATACGATGACTCGTTGGATGCTTTTGGAGTGCACGGAGTTGGTGGTATATTCGGAGCAATCATCACCGGTGTGTTGGCAACGCCAGCCATTCAATCGGCTTACAGTGGAGCTTTGTACGGAAACGGTGGACAATTAGTTACACAGTTGATCGCTACAGGAGCAACAATAGTTTACAGTGGTGTACTGACATTTATATTATTCAAAATTGTTGATAAATTGTTCGGAATCAGAGCAACAGAAGCAGAAGAGGTTGCTGGTTTGGATATGAGTCAACACGATGAGATTGCATATTCTGATGCTGAGTAGTGAAGTTGAATTGATTTAGTATTCTAAGTTATATATGGTGCGTTGGTACGCATCGAGTATTATGCAATACCTGTTATTAGTTTTGTTGAATGAGGAAGCGTTGAGCCGTGAGGCTTGGCGCTTTCGTTTTTTTTAATCTTATGTGAAATAAAATAATGTTTTATTGAGGGTAAATTGTAATTTTGTATTGAATAAATAATATTTCAGTAATGCAACAACATTCAGAATCAATAGCATACTACGAATCGTTGAATAACGAAAGCAAGCTGATAGTAAAAACCGCTGCACTTATGTCTTTTGACATAACACTTTCGTCTATACAACACATGACGAGTATGTCGATGAAGGCAACCCAGACATATATTAAAAACATCATGGATGATGCCTACCAATATGGTTTGTTTGAATCCAGATATAGTGGTTCGTCGGAGCGGGTAGTGAGCGTATGGTTTCTTATTTACATTGCTCCCTCTCTCTCTGGGTTTGGTGAAATTTGGTCGCGGATTAAATTAAACAGCCGCTATTATGACAACCCTGTCCTAAAAAATCTACGCGATTACCTTTACACCCTGTGTCATCAACCGAAAGAGTTTAAAGCGATAGAAGAATATCTATTGATGATATCTTCATCTCCGGTGATAAACAAGCTTACCGAAATATTGTCTGTCCCCGCTTACCGGCCATTTTTCAAAGAAATGAACATAGACATTCTCGAGCAAATCATCAGTACCGCCTATGCAATAAAAACATTAACACTGGAGCCATTGGATGGACTTACAGATGCCATTGAATACATCAAATCAGAAATTAATCCGGGAAAACATTCTTTGATCTATTTAATTCAACAAGAAATAGCATTATGTAGCGGAGAATTAACACAAATAGAAAGTTTTTTATTTCTGAATTATCAGTTAACAGCAACTGAATCTCTTTTTTCGGGCAAATCAGACGAGGCACTTGTCAACTTCAACAAAGGGATAAAGGAAGAACGTGCTTACATTAAATCGCTGCTGTTGCCTTCGAATCTTAATATTGGCATTTTTTACATAATGGCTCTGATGATCAATTCGAATGAAGCAGCAATACCTGTTTTCATCAAACTAAAAAATAGCCTGAGCAAAAAAATTTACACCTCCTGCGATTCTATATATAAGTGCATTTTATGCTATGCAACAAACAACAAACCTGAAATGCAATTTGCCGTTAAAGATCTTTTCTTTTCTATTGAGAATAAACAAAGCGATATACGGTCTCTTCTTTCGATAATTGCATTGTATCTGATAGAGGAAAAGCCAAAGAAAGAACAAATAATGAGTGTTGTAAATACTGTGAAAAAAGCAATCGACAACGGTTATTTTCTTTTGGCTAATGAGGCAGCTTATGTTGTGAATCAATGGTATAATATACCTGAAATGGAGGAATTGAGCAACCAACTGACGGACAAGACTGGGTACAAACCGGCTGTTTCGCAAATATCGAGACAGGAAGAATGGGAGAAATCTCTTTCGGTGTTGTTGAATGTAAGTGGAGGAAAGCCATCTTTGCAAACGGATGCTGATAAGAACAAATTGAGGGTGGTTTATTTTTTTGATCCACGGAATGGATTTATACAACCCACCCTGCAGACAAAAACATCCAAAGGATGGTCGAAAGGTCGTAATATCAGCCTGAAGAAATTTGCGGATTGCACTACGGAAGGTATGCTCGAAATTGATTTTCGTGTGGCGCGATGTGTCAGGCATACCAGCTCATGGGGGGGTGACGAGTATTACCTGAGCGATTCGGCTATCAAAGAGTTGGTTGGTCATCCATATGTATTTCTGTATGATTCAGAGAATATTTCGGTAGAATTGATTGCGGCAGAGCCGGTTATTCACGTAGTAAAAACAAAAAAAGGATATTCTCTGACTACTGATATAATGGATGCAACGAATCCGATTGTGGTAAAAGAGACAAATACCCGTTATAAGATATACAATCTGACTAACAAGCAAAAGGAGATAATTAAGGCAATAAAGCAACATAATATAATTATCCCCGAGCATGGTAAGGAAAAACTGACACCAATCATCGGATATTTGAGTGCTCACATGGCGGTACATTCTGATTTACAGGCATCGACAGGAGGTAAAACGAAGGTAAAAGATGTGGATGCTGATTCACGCATACGTGTGCAGTTGCTGCCATTGGGAAGCGGACTTAAGGCTGAGTTATTCGCCAAACCGTTTGGCGCGCATCCACCCTATTGTAAGCCGGGGAAGGGTGGCAAGGTGCTGTTGGCCAACGAGCATGGTGAGCAGTTGCAGGTGAAGCGCGAGTTAAAAAAAGAGATTGAATATGCTGACACGTTGCTGATGGAGATACAATCTATTGAAAGCATGGAGATGAACGATGGTGTTATTTCGTTTGAAGAGCCAATGGACTCTCTGCTCCTGCTCGATATCCTGACAGCGCATCAGGACAAATGTGTGGTAGAGTGGCCCGAAGGAGAGCGATTTAAAGTTAAGGGGTCGGTGGATTCTACGAATCTTAGCCTTCGTTTAAAAAGCAAAACGAATTGGTTTGAATTGCAGGGAGAACTTAAAATAAGCGAAGATACGATTATTACTGTGCAGCAGTTGCTGACTCTGACAGAAAATGGTTACGGCCGTTTTGTAGAACTGGGCAAGGGGGAGTTTATCGCTCTGAGCGAAAAGCTCAGAAAACAGCTGGAGGAGTTGCGTGTCTTCTCGAATATTGAGAAAAATAATTTGCAAATCAATAAATTTGCATCAATGGCACTTGGTGATTTCTTTTCCGAGGTGCGTGATTTCAAATCAGATAAATCGTGGAAAGAATTCCAAAAGAAGCTCGATAACGCGAAGGTTGCAGAGATCTCCTTACCTGCTACATTGCAGGCCGACTTGCGCCCTTACCAGGAAGATGGCTTTTATTGGTTGGCGCGATTAGCCGATTTGGGCGGTGGTGCCTGTTTGGCCGACGATATGGGTTTGGGAAAAACGGTTCAGACATTGGCAGTTTTGCTTCACCGGGCGCATCTTGGTCCGGCAGTTGTTATTTGCCCAGTGTCTGTTGTTCCTAACTGGAAAAATGAGGTGGAGAAATTTGCACCGACGCTCTGTGTTAAAACCCTACAAAATGGCAATCGGGAGCAGACTATCCAATCTCTTGAAGCAGGAGATTTGCTTATTACGTCTTACGGTCTATTGCAAACGGAAGAAAATGCACTTTGCAAAACTCAATTTGCAACAGCTATTCTCGATGAGGCTCACACGATCAAAAATTTCACGACCAAAACATCGAAAGCAGCCATGCAGTTGCAGGCATCTTTTCGGGTTGCCCTAACTGGTACTCCTCTGCAAAATCATTTAGGCGAAATATGGAATTTGTTCAATTTTATTAATCCGGGATTATTGGGAAATCTGAAACAGTTTACCGAGTCTTATATCAAATCAGATACTGAATCGGCACGCAAGCATCTTCGAAAACTAATTTCACCATTTATTTTACGCAGAACAAAATCGGCTGTGCTCGACGAGCTGCCTGCTAAAACAGAGATTGTCAAGAAAATTGAACTCAGTGAAGAAGAGCGGGCATACTATGAGATGTTGCGACGTCAGGCTATCGAAACTATGGAAAACGATGATAGTCCGCAGGGAGCAAAACACCTCAAAGCCCTGGCGGAGATTACGCGTTTGCGACAAGCAAGTTGCAACCCGAAACTGGTGAATAAAGATATTAATATCAGTTCATCGAAATTGGCGGCATTCCTCGAGATCGTATCGGAGTTGATAGATAATAAACACAGAGCGCTGGTTTTCAGTCAGTTTGTATCTCATTTGTCCATCGTGCGCGAAGCGTTGGATTATCAGGGGATTAAATACAAATACCTCGATGGCTCAACCCCCATGGCGGAACGGGAAAAAGAGGTGAAGGCATTTCAGGCAGGAGATGGTGAGTTGTTTTTAATCAGCCTGAAAGCCGGTGGATTGGGGCTGAACCTGACAGCTGCTGACTACGTGATACATTTGGATCCGTGGTGGAATCCGGCCATCGAAGATCAGGCATCCGACCGGGCACACCGCTTTGGACAGAAGCGTCCGGTCACCATCTATCGCTTGGTGGCAGAGGATACTATTGAGGAAAAGATAATTCAGCTGCATCATACAAAACGGGATTTGGCAGATTCGCTGCTCGAAGGAAGCGATCAGTCTGCCCGTTTATCGGTGACAGAATTGCTTTCGCTAATCAAAGATCAAATCTGATATTTGTGAAACCGGAGACTTTTCTTCTGATTTTCAAAATAAATAATTCCGATGAGTGATTGTTTGTAGATTTTATGAATGTTTTTTCTTCAAAAAATTGAGCAAAACTCTTGCATATTTCCACAAAACTATATACATTTGTCGCAAATTATTCGAATTCAAAGCAATAAAGCATATGAAACTTATTTCGGTAAACAAATTTTGGTGGTGGCACTTACAACTTAAACAGTCGTGAGCCGCTAACGTTTTGCCAAAATTTGACTCTGAAAAAGCAAAGAAATAACAAAAGCCTGTCGCACTCACGACAGGCTTTTTTCGTTTTATTTACCCGCAGGGAGAAATATTTGAAATAAAAATAAAAACATACGATATGAATTACAACGTCAACGAAGAAGGTTATTACGGAGAATTCGGCGGAGCGTATATCCCCGAAATTCTGTTTCAGAATGTGGAGAGTCTGCGCAGGCAGTATCTTGAAATCATGTATGAACCCGGTTTTCAGGCTGAGTTCCGACAACTGTTGCGCGACTATGTGGGCCGGCCTACACCGCTCTACCTGACTCGTCGCCTCTCTGAAAAATATGGCGCAAAAATCTATCTGAAACGCGAAGACCTCAATCACACGGGAGCACACAAAATCAACAACACAATAGGACAAATACTTTTGGCCCGCAGGTTGGGAAAAACCCGCATCATTGCCGAAACGGGCGCCGGCCAACACGGTGTGGCCACAGCAACGGTTTGTGCACTGATGAATATGGAGTGTGTGGTCTATATGGGCGCGACCGATGTTGCCCGCCAAAAGCTGAATGTGCAGAAAATGGAGATGCTGGGCGCGAAAGTCTTTCCTGTGCAGAGTGGCAACAAAACGCTGAAGGATGCAACCAACGAGGCTATTCGCGATTGGTGCAGCAATCCATTGGATACACATTATATAATAGGATCTACTGTTGGTCCTCATCCTTATCCTGATATGGTGACGCGTTTTCAGTCCGTTATCAGCGAAGAGATAAAAGCACAACTGCTGGAAAAAGAGGGGCGCGACTACCCAGACTATCTGATCGCCTGTGTGGGTGGTGGCAGTAATGCGGCAGGGGCCTATTTCCATTATCTGAACGATGACCGGGTGAAGATCATATCAGCAGAAGCTGCCGGTCTGGGAGTGGATTCCGGAGAGTCGGCAGCCACCATTCATCTGGGCAGAAAAGGAATTATCCACGGCAGTCAAACTCTGCTGATGCAAACCGAAGATGGTCAGATTATTGAGCCTTATTCTATTTCGGCCGGTCTTGACTACCCGGGCATTGGCCCTATGCATGCGCATCTGGCCGAAAGTGGTCGTGCCGAAGTGCTGGCCATTACAGACGATGAGGCCATTGAGGCCGCGTTCGAACTGACTGCGCTGGAGGGAATTATACCGGCTATCGAGTCGTCTCACGCGTTGGCGGTTTTGGGTAGAAAGAAATTTAATCCCGAAGATGTGGTGGTGATCAATCTGTCCGGCCGGGGCGATAAGGATATGGAGACCTATGTCTCTCTGTTCAGTAGCCGGCAGGGAAAAGAGAATATCTGATCCGCCATTCATTTATTTACACTAAAAAAATCAGACTATGCAATTCAAAATAAAAACCCGCTGCCGCACACTGTTGGCAGATTTGCAGACGCCAGTGAGCATCTACCTTAAGGTGCGAGATATTTTCCCCGAGTCGGCATTGCTCGAAAGCACCGATTTTCATGTGGTGGACAACCGTTATTCGTTTATTGCGGTAAAGCCAATGGCAAAATTTACAGCAGAAAAAGGAGCTGTAACAGAGTTGTATCCGGATGGCACAAAGAGAGAGATTGCACTGGACAGCAGCAATTCGTTACCTGCATTACTCGACAGCTTTGTGAAGCAATTTGATGTGGATGCCACCGGTAACAGTACCGGTATTAATGGATTCTTTGGCTACACCGGCTACGATGCCGTGAAGCACTTCGAAGCGGTGAACATCGAAAAAGCACCCGCTGCCAATGGCGATGTGCCCGAGATGGTCTATATTTTCTACAAATACATCATCGTGGTCAATCACTTCAAAAACGAACTGACCATCGTTGAGAACATGACAGAGCAGAGCGAAAGCGAACTCGAAGAGCTGGTGGGAATGCTCGATAACCGTAATTTCCCCATCTACCCTTTTGCTGTGAATGGAGAAATTACATCGCCCATCACCGACGATGAGTATATGCAAATGGTGGACAAAGGTATTAAGCATTGCCGCCGGGGAGATGTTTTTCAGATAGTTCTTTCCCGCCGGTTTACGCAACCTTATCAGGGTGATGATTTCAATGTATATCGTGCGTTGAGGTCGGTCAATCCATCGCCCTACCTCTTTTATTTCGATTTTGGGGGATTCCGTATTTTCGGTTCTTCACCCGAAACTCATCTTAAAATGGAGGGAGACAAAGCAACTATCGACCCGATTGCAGGAACATTCCGCCGGACGGGCGATGATATGAAAGATAGTCTGCTGGCCGAACAGCTGCTGGTCGATCCCAAGGAGAATGCCGAGCATGTGATGCTGGTGGATCTGGCCCGCAATGATTTGAGCCGCAATTGTAGCGATGTGCATGTGGAGTCTTACAAAGAGATACAGTTCTATTCGCACGTGATACACATGGTGTCGCGCGTTTCGGGCACGATTTATCCCGGGGTGAACCGTATTCAGTTGTTTGCCGACACATTCCCTGCGGGTACTCTGTCGGGGGCGCCAAAGGTACGCGCCATGCAACTTATCGAAGAGATAGAGCAGCATACACGCGGGTTTTACGGAGGTTGTATCGGGTACATCGGCTTTAATGGCGATTTTAATCAGGCCATTACCATCCGTTCGTTCCTGAGCAAAAACAATACACTCAACTTTCAGGCCGGTGCGGGCGTGGTATCCAAATCGGTGCGCGAAAACGAACTACAGGAGGTAAACAACAAGCTGGGCGCGCTCAATAAGGCTGTGATTCTGGCATCGGAGATCAAATAATTATTCATTGAACTAAAAAAAATCCCCGCATAAAGAGAGGGGTATTCAGTATGAAAATATTAGTATTCGACAATTACGATTCATTCACCTACAACCTGGTGCACGCGCTCAAAAGCTTCGATTGTGCTGAGATAGAGGTGTATCGCAACGATAAAATTTCTCTTGATGAAGTAGAAAAGTACGACAAAATAGTGCTGTCGCCGGGCCCCGGTATTCCATCGGAAGCGGGCTTGTTGTTGCCGCTGATTGAGCGTTTTGCGCCCACAAAATGCATTCTGGGCATCTGCCTCGGATTGCAGGCTATTGGTGAGGCGTTTGGCGGAAGCCTGACCAATCTGGAAGATGTGTATCACGGTGTGGCCACTAAGGTGAATGTTGTGGCAGACGATATTCTGTTTGATGGACTGGAAAAAGAGATTGAGGTTGGTCGTTATCATTCATGGATAGTGAATAATAAAGATCTGCCCGACTGTCTCGAGGTGACCGTGGTGGACGAAAATGGTCAGATAATGGCCATGCATCACAAAACCTACGATGTACGTGGTGTGCAGTTTCACCCCGAGTCGGTGCTCACCCCCGATGGATTGAAAATGCTCAGAAACTGGATTGAAAAATAAAATTCTGATGTTTACTCTGGCAAGAGAAGCGCAGAAAGATTAACCCGAATAATTATGAAACAACTACTATATCACCTGTTCGATCACAATACGCTCGACCGCGAAGAGTCCCGTGGTGTATTGCTTAAGATGGCCAAAGGCGAATATAACGACAGTCAGATTGCAGCGTTTATCACCGTTTTTCTGATGCGCAGTATCAGTATTGATGAGCTGTCGGGGTTCAGAGATGCATTGCTGGAGATGCGTGTTCCGCTGGATCTGGCAGACTACAATGCTATCGATATTGTGGGTACAGGTGGCGACAACAAAAATACATTTAATATCTCAACTGCGGCAAGTTTTGTGGTAGCAGGAGCCGGATACAATGTGGTGAAACACGGTAATTACGGCGCATCGTCGGTAAGCGGTGCCTCGAACGTGATGGAGGCGCATGGTGTGAAATTTACGCAGGATGTGGATCAGATGCGTCGTTCGCTCGATGCCTGCCGCATGGCTTATCTGCACGCGCCATTGTTTAACCCTGCTCTGAAAACCGTTGCGCCTGTGCGCCGGGCGCTGGGAGTGCGTACCTTTTTCAATATGCTGGGGCCACTTGTCAACCCAAGTATGCCCAAACGGCAACTGCTGGGCGTGTACAACCTCAAACTGGCGCGGCTTTACCACTATTTGTACCAACAAACCGACACGCAGTTTACCATTGTAAACAGCCTCGATGGCTACGACGAAATATCCCTTACCGATAGCTTTAAGGTGATAAACAGCCGGGGAGAAGGTGTGGTTACACCCGAAGATCTGGGTCTGCTGCGCTGCCGGGAAGAGGATTTGTTTGGCGGAAACAGCATAGAAGAGGCATCTCTTATATTTGATAATGTGTTGAGTAATAAGGCTACCGTGGCACAAACCAATGCAGTGGTTATCAATGCTGCCTATGCGATACAAACCTGTTCACCCGAAAAGTCGATTGCCGATTGCATCGCATTGGCCAAAGAGTCCATCGAAGCCGGAAAAGCAATGGCTGCATTCCGTACATTTGTAGAAATTAATCAGTAAAAGCTATGACCATATTAGATAAAATAATAGCCAACAAGCGAATAGAGATTGCCGCACAAAAGGAGGTTGTATCGCCCGAAGAGTTGAAAGAGATTTGTCTCAGTGCCCGCACATGCAACTCATTCAAAGCCGCGTTGCAGGCATCCGAAACCGGTATAATTGCAGAGTTTAAACGCAAATCGCCTTCCAAAGGCTTTATCAAAGAGGGGGCTGCTGTTAAAGACATTGTGCCCGGATATGCCCGAAGTGGCGCCGCAGCCATTTCTGTGCTTACTGACGGTGACTTCTTTGGCGGTTCGCTCGATGACCTGCGCGAAGCCCGGGCTTTGCTCGATGCAGAAGGCTTTACTACACCTCTGTTGCGCAAAGAGTTTATTGTCGACGAATATCAGCTTTATCAGGCTAAGGCGTACGGAGCCGACCTGGTGTTGCTTATCGCGGCGGTGCTTACACCGGATGAAACGGAACGTCTGGCTCAGGTGGCTCACTCGCTGGGGCTGGAAGTTTTACTCGAAATACACAATGAAGCCGAGTTGGCCAATATTTGTGCCGATGTAGATGTAGTGGGTATCAACAACCGCAATCTGGCTACTTTTGTGACAGACATCAACACCTCTGTGTCGTTGGGTGAAAAAATTCCACACAGCTTTATCCGGATATCCGAAAGCGGAATTTCTGAGCCCGAAACGGTTCGTGCACTGCGTGCAGAAGGATTTCGTGGTTTTCTGATGGGAGAGAATTTTATGAAGCAGGCTAATCCGGCTGAGGCGTTGCAAATCTTCATCGCACAGGTTGGTAAGTAATTCTTCACGATTTAAATAATCAATTTTCCAAAAGCAAAAGAGCGCTTTTCTATGAAAATAAAAGTCTGCGGGATGAAATATCCCGAAAATATACAGCAGGTTATCGTCCTGAAGCCCGATTTTATGGGTTTTATCTTTTACGATAAATCGCCCCGCTACGCCGAACCGCTCGATGCGGAGTTTATGAACTCTTTTCCGCGTCATGTGCTTAAAATCGGAGTTTTTGTCAATGCTGCACTGGACGAAATTCTCGAAGTGGTAAAGCAATACGCGCTGAATGGAGTGCAGTTGCACGGCAATGAGTCAGAAGAGCTTTGCTATACCCTCAAATCGGCCGGACTGCTTGTTCTGAAGGCTTTCCCGATTGCCGAAGCAGGCGATTTCGACCGCACCGAAGAGTATGAAGGCACTTGCGATTTGTATGTGTTCGACACCAAAACACCTGCGCACGGCGGCTCTGGTCAGAAATTCGACTGGAATACCCTTTCGGCCTACGAGGGGCAAACCCCCTTTTTGCTGAGTGGTGGAATTGGCCCTGACGATGCCGCGGCTATTAAAGCCATTGACCATCCAGGGCTACGGGGTGTTGACCTGAACAGCCGTTTCGAAGTATCGCCCGGCAACAAGGATGCCACTCTGCTGGCCGGCTTTCTCAACGAATTATCCAATAGAAAATAGTAAAACAGAAAAATATACGATATGAACCGCATCGACACTCTTTTTCAACAAAAGCCAAACGGAATATTTTCCGTTTACTTTACGGCCGGATTTCCGGCATTCGATAGTACGCGCGAGGTAATCCGCGAACTGGTGGCTCAGGGTACAGACCTGATTGAGGTCGGTATTCCTTTTTCGGACCCAATGGCCGACGGGCCTGTTATTCAGCAAAGTAGTACAGTTGCGCTGGAGAATGGCATGACATTGCGCAAACTGTTCGATCAGCTCGAGGGAATTCGGGACGAAG
This sequence comes from uncultured Parabacteroides sp., assembly GCA_964534355.1. Classification (GTDB taxonomy): domain Bacteria; phylum Bacteroidota; class Bacteroidia; order Bacteroidales; family UBA7332; genus CAXXIC01. Next base: position 35,815 of record CAZHNZ010000011.1, on the reverse strand, counting down.
TGAGCATTCCGCTGGTGATGATGGGGTATCTCAATCCGATTATGCAAATGGGCATTGAGCCATTTTGCAAAAGATGTTCGGAGGTGGGCATCGACGGTGTGATTATCCCCGATTTGCCATTCAACGACTATATAGCCAACTACAAGCCGATAGCCGACAAGTACGGCATACATTTTATTATGCTGATTACGCCGGCGACATCCGAAGAGCGTATTCGTTTGATAGACGCCCACACGGCAGGCTTTATCTATATGGTTTCGTCGGCCTCTACTACCGGCGCGCAAAGTTCGTTCGGCGATGAAAAGCAGGATTATTTCCGCCGCATCAATGGTATGGGGCTGAAAAACCCCCGTCTGATTGGTTTTGGTATTTCCAACAAAGCAACACTGGAGGCAGCACAGCAAAACGCCAACGGAGCTATTATCGGCAGCACGTTTATCCAATGTCTGTCGCAAACATCAGATGTTAAGTCTGCTGTTTCGCTGCTGATGGATAAGATGAAAGGTTGATTATTGACTTTATTGCAAGTAATCGTGTCGTCCATAAAAGCACAATCTGTTAATCTTGTATGAGATTATACATAAAGCAAATTAGCCAATGCATACTAAATGCATTGGCTAATTAAATTGTCCACATTTTTTTTGATCTACTATCCTTACTTCTATTTATTACAGACCCAGTAACCAGTGTTGCAACAAATAGACTGCCACACCTGCGAAATAGCCTAGTAGTGCAAGCAGACTTATCTTTTTCATGTACCAAAAGAAGTTGATTTTTTCCATTCCCATAGCTGCTACACCGGCTGCCGATCCGATAATCAGGATACTACCACCTGTACCGGCGCAATAGGCCAGAAATTCCCAGAAGAAATGGTCCTGCGGATAGACCGTGAGGTCATACATGCCCTGAGCAGCTGCAACGAGTGGTACATTATCAATAATTGAAGAGAGTAGACCAATACTCACCACAATTATACTTTCGTTGCCAATCACTTTTGTCATGCTTTCGGCCAACATCACCAATATCCCCGATGATTCCAGAGCCGCAATGGCCAGCAGAATTCCCATAAAAAAGAGAATACTTGGAATGTCCACCCGCTTCAATGCACTGATCACGGTGTATGAATGCTTAATTTCTTCTTCTTTACCGGCATGCATATATTCGGTAACGGCCCAAAGTATAGACAACCCCAGCAGCATTCCCATGTAGGGTGGGAGGTGAGTGATGGTTTTGAATAAAGGAACCATAACCAGCGCACCAATACCAATGTAGAAAACCAGACTTTGGTGTTTGCGGGGTAGTTGAGTTTTATTTGTATCCTCAGCGGTTGTATTTCGCTCAACATTTCCTTTTAGTTGAAACGAAAGAAATAGCAACGGAACAAGCAGGCAGGCCATACTGGGCAGAAATAGTTTTGTCATAATAGCTCCGGTGGAAATCTGATTGCCAATCCACAGCATAGTGGTGGTTACGTCGCCTATCGGTGTCCAGGCACCACCGGCATTGGCTGCGATAATGACTATCCCGGCGAAAAAGAGGCGATCGTTATCATTCTTTATCAGTTTCCGAAGCAGCGATATCATGACGATGGTCGTGGTCAGGTTGTCCAGAACGGAGGATAGGAAAAAGGTGATAAAACCAACGACCCAAATCAGTGAAGTTTTTTTGGTTTGCGAAATTTTATCCGTTATCACTACAAATCCGTCGTGTGCATCCACCAGTTCTACGATAGTCATGGCACCCATCAGGAAGAATAGAATTCCCGATATACTGCTCAGGTGTTCGGCCAGTTGCTCATTGATTAACTCTTTATCTGCCGAAAAAGTGATGTAGAGAGTCCAGCAAAGAATACCGGTAAGCAGTGCAGAGGCTGCTTTGTTGAGTTTGATGTTGTGCTCGAAGGCAATGGCGGCGTAGCCCACCACAAATACCAAAGATAATAATTCTATCATAATATTCGTATTTTTGCCGCAAAGGTATCTTTTTTTTATTTAGGCAAATAGATAATTACCGAATATTTTGAAAAAATTATCGTTCTACCCTAAACCAGTCAAAATCAGCCCATCCGTTTTGGTAAGTCTTGTCGTTACGGAGGGCAAACAGCCCCACTTTGGCACCTATCCATTTGCCTACACGTGCTGTGAATGGTTTTCCAATGGTGGTGAAGTCAGTTCCGTTGTTGCTGTATGAAAAAGTGCACAAGCCGCCCTCTTTCACTGTTGCCCGAAGGAAAATAGTCTGGTTGGTCAGTTTGGCAATCTCAATTTCAGTTTCGGGTTGTCCTTTGTCTGCATCTTTACACAGGTATTGACCGACATAGAGTCCATCACTTTTCGAAGTAATCATTACCGAGGCATAATCGAGCCCAAAGAGGGTAAGCCCCACCTTTTCCTGCTCTGTTTTCGGGACAAATGTCAGCTTGGTAGTCACTGAAAATTGCGGTGCCGGAAATTTTTGAGTCAGCAGGGTGGGTAGGTCCATCAGATTTCTGTACCCTTCGGGAATGGGGGTGGCAAACAGGCGCATAAAACCGTAGTGACCACCCAACAGCATCACATTATCTTTCGGATTGGCCATCCATTGCCATTGCAAACCCAGTTTCTGACTGTTAAATTCATCCGATTCATCTGGTGTACAACGTGGATAGACCGCACCAACGTTGGGCTTTTTGTAACTCTGTACGGGTTCGCCGTTGTTGCCCATTACGGGCCAGTCGTTTACCCAACGCATCGGTTGCAGATGTACCACCCGTCCGTAAGCGTCTTTGTCCTGAAAATGAAGAAACCAGTGTTCTCCTGTTTGTGTATCTACCCATGCGCCCTGATGTGGCCCGTTGATGTTGGTATTGCCCTGAGCCAGTGTTATTTTCTCTTCGTAGGGTCCGTAAATGTTTTTCGAACGTAATATCAATTGCCATCCTTTGCTCACACTTCCGGCAGGAGCAAAAATGTAGTAATAACCATTTCTTTTGTATAACTTGGGCCCTTCTACCACCGGGTGAGATTTCGACCCATCGAATACCATTACACCATCACCAATCAATCGGGTGCCATCAGCACTCATTTCGTGTAGTATCAGTATGTCTTTCATCCCGGATCTACTGCTTGCCCGTGCCGATATGAGATATGCTTTGCCGTTTTCGTCCCAATACGGACAAGGGTCTATCCATCCTTTTGCCTGTCTGATCAGTAGGGGAGTGCTCCACGGTCCGGCCGGATTTTTTGCTTTTACCATATAAATGCCTCTGTCGGGATCGGGGTAATAGATATAAAACTCTCCGTTGTGAAAACGCATGGCCGGTGCCCATGATCCGCCACCGGGTTGAGGTTTGTCGAATATATCGTAGGGTGGCTGTTTCTCAAAAACATGTCCGATTATCCGCCAATTTACCAAATCTTTGGAGTGAAGTATGGGCAAGCCGGGTGCGCACTGAAAGCTCGAAGCTGTCAGATAATAATCGCTGCCGACCCGTATAGCATCGGGGTCGGAGTAGTCTGCGTGCAGAATGGGGTTTTTGTAAGTCCCATCTCCCTGATCAGCTACCCAGGTTTGAGAAACTGTTGCACGCTCTTGTGCAACAATGCCCTGCATCCCGAAGAATGCAAGGCACAGAGTTATTGTATGTTTGAAGTTCATCTTTATAAGGCTATTTTTTTGCAACCGGCTGTTTTTCCATTTATTGTTAATTTAGCCAGATAGAATCCTTTATTAAGCTCATCTTGTTTCACCGGGAAATAATACCGGTCTGCATCCAGTTTGTTGTTTACTATTGTTTTGCAGAGTGAGCCGGATAGCGTGAATAATTCTAATTTGACATCTGCCTCTTTGGATAAGTCAACTACCAGCTGCTGTACGCCATCGGCTTTGTTGGTGAAGGCATAAAACTGCGTTTCAACAAATTGTCCGTCTTCTATTCCTGTTGTTGAAGGCATTTGTTCAAACAAAACAGCATCAGCAATTGTGTGTCCTGCATCGGTAGCCAGTAGTTTTACGTAACTCTCTGTTCCGATATTGAGCTTATACTCTCCCAGATAATACCAGATTCCGTTGTATTTTGTGTTGACTTGATCTACGGTTTTGTGTGTAATGCTGTCGGCATGCTGAATGATAACCGGAGCTGCATCAGGACGGTTTGTGCCCGAAGTCCACCGCATATAGATGCGGTATTTGCCTGCTTTGGTTATTTGCGGCGTCCATTTAGCCCAACGGGTAGAGTCGGTATTGACGTTTCCATCTGTTACGTAGTTCGAGCCATAGTAGCCGGGATTGTATTTGCTGCTGCTCCATGCAGAATCAAAAGTACATTCAATATCCGTATTATCAATAATAATTTTAGTATTATTCTCATTGGGGGTAATCATCACTGTTGTGTCTTTCGGAGGAAGTGGCGTTACCACGATAGAAAGAGTATCACCATGAGCCGGAATACCGGCGTATACCACTGCGGTCAACACATCGAGGTGGTTGGTGTAAACTTCGCGGGGAAGCACCTTCTTTTGATTGGCCACAAATGCTGCCATACCTACCAGCTCGCCCATCATTCCCGTGGTTTGCATTACGCGTACAGTCCCCAGTGCAGCCTGAGTTACACTGATGTTGCGACCAGCCATAAAGAGATTGCTCACGTTACGCGAGTACATGCAGCGATACGGAATGTAGAACGGACGGGGAAAGCTTGTTTGCACATCGTGCGAAATAAACTCTTCGCCTTCAAAACCCTTCGAATACTTGGTGTTGGGGATGTGTACATCCATGTTCCAGCCGATGCCTACAAATCCATCGGGGAATTTTGTACTGCCCAGGCAATCCTCTTTGGTGAGCAGTATATCTCCCATTAATCGGCGTGATTCCCGTTTTCCGGTCACATAGGCTGCCCAGTTTAGTCTGTAATTGGGGTAAATACTATCCACATTTTTCACGCAATCCCAGGCACCATACATGGCCAGAAAGTTATAATCACGCACATATTCTACTTGTTTCAGTGGATCTTTACTAAATCCTGATTCCCAGTACCATCCACCCAATGCATCTATGCCTTTCGTACTGTATGCGCCGGTTATACCCGGACGCCCCGGGAATTTTATCGGAGTCAAATCCAATGCCCACGGGCAACGGGGAAAAGGTTGAGGTGTAGCATATTGTTTCAGATTCCACAGGTTGCTGTTACCCATGTGTCCTGTCATAATCACTTCAAAATCGGCTCCGGCAAGTGTTCCGATAGTACCATCGCCGGTGCAATCAGAAAAATAGGTGCCAAAAACCTCAATACGTTCTGCTGTTTCTGTATTCTGAGCAATGACCGATTTTACATTAGTTTTGTTCATCGTAAGCCCATTGGCACGGTAGTTCAGGAAGAGTGTAATATTGGATTCTGCCAACAGCATTTTCATGCGGATGTCGTCGTTGAAGATGCTGTCGCCGCCATTTTTAGGCGGATAAAGCGGGTTGGCCGGCACTTTCAGTTCGTCCACTATTTTACCCAGTTTGGTAAATGGCTTTACCTTTGTGGCGCCACCGAGCATTACACGTACTTCGGTACTGTTGTTTCCACCTACTACCGGTCTGTCTTGTATCATGGCCACTTTTAGGCCAAGGCGGGCAGCTGATACACAAGCAGTAACCCCAGCTATACCACCACCTACTACTACCAAATCAAATTTTCCGGCATCGCGGGCTACAGCATTATTGAGGTAACTGTTTCTCCAGATGGCCAGTGCATTGGCTTCGAAAGGAGGTACAAATGTTAAATTCTTTGTCAGTACGATAGCATCGCACCGCCCTTCATATCCGGTTAAGTCTTTTAGTTTCAGCGTAGCATCCACCTGATTGATGGTGATGGTTCCGCCATCCTGCCAGCTCCATTCTGCATATTTTGTGCCGAATATGGTGTCGAGAGTTACAGTGTTTATTTCAATTTTAAATTTGCCAGGAGCGCCCTTTTTATTCCATTGAGCTACCCAGTCTTTGGTGCGCACCCATACGCGGTATTTCCCGGTTGTGGGTAGTGTAATGGCGGTAGAAGCATCGGCTACCGGTGTGCCCAGTCCGTGTGCCAACAGGTAAGGAGAGCCCATCTCTTCCATAAATTGCTGATCGACTACCCAGCCACCTTTGGTTTTAAATGACTCCGCTTCAATCAGTACGGTTTGCGCCGATAGGCTTGTTACGCACAGAAGCAGCAGGTTTAATGCGAAAATTTTGAGTAAGATTTGTGTTTTCATCTATTTCGATTCTGTTTGGTTTACGTATTCCTTATTATTTACGGGAATTTATTGGTTGATCTTTATTCTAATCTTTTAGTTAACACCTTATTTCAAAATAAATTTGGCACAAGCTGTAGTTTGTCCGTTTACAACTAATTTAGCCAAATAGACTCCTTTGGGTAGAGTTGATTTCGAAAGTGTGCCCGTTAAAATTGAGCCGGTTGATAGATGATTGTTGATTAGACGATTGACCTCATTTCCATATACAGAGTACAAAGATAATGAAACAATCGAATTGCTATTTGCATTTAATACAAATTGTATATCTCCATGGGCCAATTGGCTTAATTTTAACAGGTTCGATGTGCTTTTTATCTCAGATGCATCGGTTGTCTGTTGCTTCTCAAACATCACCGCGTCGGCAATGGTAGACCCTACTGCATCTGCATACAATTTGACATAGCCGCTTGTTCCGGCGTTGAAGCTGTATTGTCCCAGATAATTCCAGATACCACCATTAATAGTTTGGTCTATTGTTGTGTTTTTTATTCCGTTGGCGTGATTGATCTCAACAGGCGCTTGCGTTGGTCTTCCTGCACCACCGGCGTATCTCATAAACAGTCGGTATTGCCCCGCATTTGTCAGGTTTGGTGTCCATTTTGCCCATTTACCGGGGTTGGCAGCTGCGCTTCCGTCCTGGGTGTAGTTTGTGCCATAAAACCCGGGTGTAAATGTGCTGGTCGCCCAGGGTGTGTCGAATGTGCAACCCGCATCTGTATTGTCCACAATAATTTGGGTGTTGGTTGCAATTGGTTCAATGGGAGGTGGTATATTGGCAATAGTGTCATATGTAATTGTGGCTACCTTTCTCGCTACCGAATCGCCTATCTCGTTGAGTGCCGGCTGGGTGTAATGTACCGTTGTAGCTTCATTTTTCATCCAACCTTTAGTGAAAAAAGTATTAGTAGAGTAATAAGCCACATACACATTGGGTGTATTCCGGGCTACTTCAGCTTGTATGCGTCTCACTGCATAATTGGCCTCGGTAGTAAGCGGGCCATCGGCAATGGTTCCCTGTAGTCCGGTTAATACAATGTAAAATGGCAATCTGGGCCCAAACTCTTTCCGAAATCGTGAAATTACGCGTTCAAGTGCAGCTTTGTATTCTGCTTCGGTTTGATTTCCGGTTCGAATAGAGTTGGCATCGCGTTCTCCCTGCATCCAGATAATGCCAGATAGCGGTAAGCCTGTTTTTTGTATCGCTTTGTTTACTTTATCCACTGCATTGCCGAAAATCATCAGACTTCCGGTGTCATCCCAGGTTCCATAAGGTGATAATTCTCCTTTTACGCCGTTAGAGCTTCCACCCCTGGCAGCAGATATCATATAGATTGTTTTTCCGGTTAAAGCATTTAGCGTTTTTGCAAAAGATGGGCCAACACTGCCTGATCCTGCCGGCTCCAGATTGTTGAGTTTTTGCCCCATCGGATCGGCCAGATGTTTTACGGAATTGGTAGCGGCATCATATTCGTAGGCTGTGCCTGCTGTACAGGTTGCACTAAGCGTTGAAGTCCCTTGCCCTACGGCGTTGCTCTGTCCCGCCAGTAAGAATAATTTGCCGGTTTGGGCTTGTGTGTGAAGTGCCAGTGAGATGGCCAGAAGTGTGATAGTTTTTTTCATAAAGTTTTACGTTGTACGTTATACGTTTTACGTTGCTTGTTTCCCGTCTCCCGTCTACTTATCTACTTGTAACTCGTAACCCGTAACTTGTAACTCGTAACTTGTAACTTGTAACCCGTAACCCGTAACTAGCAACCAAACCGCAAATATAACTTCAATTCCGCAAACAAAAGATGGATTCTGATTCAAAAATGATGGAATTTTTTTACGTTATACGTTATACGTTATACGTTATACGTTTACTCGTTTACCTGTCTACCTGTCTACTTGTAACCTGTAACTAGTAACTAGTAAAAAAAAGAATAGCCTTGTACCTGGCGGATCACTCCGGTATGGTACAAGGACTTACCTAATCTAATCTATCTATCTAATCTAAATCTATTTCACTATAACTTTTGTGGATTTACCACCCACTTTTACCACGTAAAGACCTTTATTCAAAAGTATGGTAGCATCGTCTGAGGATAATACCAGACTCTTAACCATTTCTCCGGTAATATTGAATACAGAAACTTTTTGTCCTTTCCCTTCGCTTACCACAATACCGTTTGATGTTGCGTGAATTGTAAGCTGTGATAATGTCTCTTTTTTTGCTCCGGTGCCGGTGCTATAGATGATTGCACCTAAATCAATCGGAGTATAGTCACTGCGAATTGATCCGAAGAAGTCATCTGTTACATCGCAGCTGGTTCCTGCCTGATCAGCCGGTGTACCGGTTTGTAAACTCAAATCGGGAGTGGTAGCTGTCGGATTCTTAAACAAGGGATCTGTGTTGTCTATGCTTTTATCCTCCAGATTGGTTGTTGATTTCCAGTTGGCCAAATCACCGTAAATTCCGGTTGCGCCATTGCTTGCAAACTGACCGTTGTATTCGTACAGGTTATTGTTTGATGCCACAATATCAGTATTTGCCAAAACGTAATAAATCTGATTCAAAGAGCTATTTCCACTGCGTTTGTTGCTGAAAATATTATTTTTGATTGTAAATCCTGCGGCAGTGCTATTTCTGTTGAGGATGTACGATGCAGCTCCTGTAGATGTTCCACCGATGTACACCGAGTTGTGGTAGAATCCGATAGGATCAGCAGCAGTTGCTGCTGTATTTTGATAGAATGCTGAAATGATTGGATTGCCTAAAGTTGTTGTTCCCAATCGAAGAATATTGTTTTTTACGACGATAGGAGTAGTACCATTCGAACCTTCTATCTGGATTCCTCTGATGTTGGCTGTGGCTGCATTATTAACCGCATCAATATCATAAATCAGATTTTTCTCTATTGAGCCAGTATTGCCCAGTGGCTTGATGCCATATACAGTATTCACAACTGTTGAATTTGTATTACCGGCAGTTAATTTGTAAATTTTATTTCCAATGTAGTTTAACATATTGGTCGATTTTGCGCCGGTAGCATCTATTCCGGTGACCGCAATGGTCTGTGTAGCCGTTGCAGATGTTTGAGTTATATTGGAAATCTCGTTATTTTTGATGTTTATGGCATTCGTTGTTGTTGCAGAAGTAATTGAGATACCTTTGGCTGTAGCATTCGCTTTAGCTGTTAGTGTGATATCTTTTACAACATTGTTGTAGCAACCATTATCAGCCGCGATGGTAGTCGTATTTTTTATGTTTATACCAACGAATGTGTTGAAATCACCGCTGATACCTGCTATCACATTGTCTTTGATTGAAAAATTGGATACCGTCAGTCCGTTGAATGTTGCTCCATTTGAGCAGGAGAATACAGCCGGCTCTGTGCCATTACTGCTGTTGTAACCCATGATATTGCCTTCAAATTTGTTGCCTGTTCCTGTATAACTTCCTCCACATCCGATTGCTGGTATGTTTGAGCCCGGGTACAATGTGATTGCTTTGCTCCAGTAGAATCGATTGTTGAGAATGCAGGTATTGGCAACGGCATTGTTACTTGGAAACTGAATTGCACCAACGTTGATTCCGGTAAAATAGGTTTCGGATCCAAAGTTGTAAATATTGTTGTTCGATATCGTATCATTTTTATTAGGTGAGCCAGAGCTGTTGGCCATCGAAATCATATTGGTCGGGATTAGCATTCCTTCTACATTACAGATATCATTGTTGTCAATTTTGTTAAAGCTGTTTCCTGTTGTTCCTGTAGAGAAGTAAATAACACCGTTTGTGCCATTTCCGGGTGCGGAGGTGCCTGTTATGTTTGCACCTTTTATGGTGCAATTCTTTATTACATTATATGTGGCATCATTTTGAAACAGAATAGTTGATGCCAAAATATGGTTGGGATTCATTATCGTCAGTTGTGTATCGCCGGTGCGACTAACGCCATCTATTGTTACAAAATCGGCTCCGTTGAATACAATTGCTCTGGTTAAAGTCTTTCCAAAAATAAGTGTTGTGCCGGTAGATGATACGACGCCTGTAGTGTTGGCGAGAGTAATCCCATTCAAGGAAGAGAGAGCATCTACAGTAGTGTTATAGGTGGTAACGCCGGGTCCAAATACCTGCATTCCTTTTTTTATGCCTATTGTATCGCTCAGATTGGTAATAGCGGTACTCGATGCAGTTGTTGTGCCTGTTTTAACAACGGTTTGCACGGCCGGTCCTAATGTGATTTTTGCACCGGCTGCCGGGCGGATTGTAATCCGTTTCGTTGCTTCAGTCGCCTTTACACCCAGTGTGATAGGGTAGGTTTCCAGTGTCGGATCGTAACTGCTTTGTAATTCAATAATAACTGCATCTGTCAGAGGCGCTGACAGGTTGTTGTAGGCAAACTTAATAGTTTTGTGCTGAACCGTACCAGCAATGCTGTCGGCTTCGCTTCCTACTTTAATAATTGTTTGCCCCTTTGTGCTTGTATAGCTAAAAAGCAAAATAAAGAGAGAAATAAGAGAGTAATGTGTTTTCATATACAAATATAATTAAGTGTGTTTTTTTTTGACACTGCAAAACTAGGCTTTTTGTGAAAGATATAGGGTAACCGAATGTGCTTAAAATGGGTTGTATTTGTAAATATCGCTTTTACTTTGTTGATTTTGAGTTTTTTTTTGCTGTATTACTCCTGAACTAAAAGAGAGACAAGAGTGCTTGGGTATGATCTTGTCTGATTTATGCTTACTGAATTTTTGATGAATGGTTGTCGGGTATATGGGGTGATAATCGTGGTTCTCCGATTAGTTATGATACTGGCAAAAAAAAGAGAGAGGAATAACTATAAATAATATAGCAATTCCCCTCTCTATCGTAGAAAACAAAAGATTTATTTTTGTTTTTTAGTCGTCCCAGGTAACACCGCCTCCGCCGGTATCACCGGGGTTTGTCGGACCTGTGTTTACAGAAGTAGCTCTTGCACTTTGAGTGTTGAGCAACACCATCATCACCGAACCTGTTAGGGCTGTATAGCCAATCTTTTTCAGGGCGTCGCGGCGTGAAATTTCCTTATCTGAAAGATTCGGTTTTGTTTTGTCTTCTTGCTTCATATCTTGTGTATTTTATTTGCTTTCCTGATTCAATAATTAAAACGCAAAGTTAGAATAATTATCTGTAATTAACTATGATTTTTCCGTAGTAATTTTAATTTTAAGTATTATTTAACTTTTTGTTTATTGAAAACATAGCCCCACCGAAGCGGGGCTATGTATATAGGTTTATCGAATCACGATTTTAGTTTGATATTGATTGTTTACATCAGCCACTTTGACAACATAAACACCAGCACCGATTTTCAGATTAACTGTGTTTGCAGAGCCTGCTTCGAGCAACGATACCTGAGCTACTTTACCGGCAACATCGTATATGGTTACAATCGCATTCTTGCTTACTTCACCGTTTACCTTCAGTTGTTTTCCAACCACTGTTGCAGAGAGGGTAGAACCGTTCGTTGCTTTAACACCGGTTGTAATCTTGTTCGGATTAGCGTAGAGGTAGAAACGACCTGTTCCTGCTGTGTTGGCTGCTACAGAAGCTGTATAGCTGGCAGATGCACCGCTCAGATCAGTAAAGGTTTTGGCCTGACGGTCTTCCAGTACAACGTTGTATCCTTCGGGGAAACCTGCAGCTGTAAAGGTGATGCTTCCACCGGCTGTGTAATCCAATCCAACAGGGATTGCTTCTGTAGTTGTTGGGAGAGCCTGCATGCAGATATCTGTTGCGTTACCATTTAGCAGTCGGGTGTAGATAGCGAAGTCTTTGTTCGAACGTAAAAGTCCGGCATCGAATCCTGCATCAGGACCTGTTGTCATTGCATCATTAAACTTAACTTCAGTGTAATAGTTGTCTGTTCCATCAGATACGCTAAGTTTAATGTCAGACCATTCTAATTGCGAAGCTGAACGGAAAGGTATTGCTACATCTGCTGATTGAGCTGTTTTTGCAATTGCAAAGTTAGCTGCACCCTCTTTCATTCTTACCATAAATGCCTGACCTGCCTGAACTGATGTCACACTGGTGTTGTATTGTCCTGAACCGCTATTGTCCCATACATAGATGTATTTGAATAAACCATCATTGTTGATATTGCTGAATTCAGCATCATTTGCAGTTAACAGACTTGATGTAGAAATTGCAGTCGTGAATGGATTACCAATACAGTTCCAGTCTGTATTAACAGCAATACTTGCATCTGCAGGCTGAAGAGCTCCTGTCATTGTAACTGTGCCTCCAACTGCATCTTTTGTGCGAATCAAATAACCTTTTCCTACTGTTACATCACCGGTTTGTCCTGTGGCAGAGTAGTAAGAATTCCAGTTGTTTGTGCTGCTATTGTAGTCAGCCATTGCACGTATGCTTTTTCCTGGTATAGTTGCACTTGAAATATTACTGTTGCTGCTTAAGAAGTTTTCAATGGTTTGGCCTGAAACAGGTGAAGCTATCAGGTGATATTTTTTACCTGTCATATAACGTTCGAAAACAACATTTCCGGTTGATGTTCCGGTTATTTTCAGTTGTGCAGAACCGGTAGCGTCTGATTTGATTGTAAGCGATCCATTATTTGTCAGGTTACCTGAAACCGATAGATTGCCTGAAGGATTAATAGTCAACGAAGCGCTGTTGTCTATTGTCAGATCTTTACATGCCGATGTTGCTCCCACCAGAGGTTGAGTGCTTGTCGCTGGTATAGAGACACTATTTGTGGTCAACGGAGCAACATTTCCCTGCCAGTTGCTTGAAACATTCCAATCATTGCTGGTAGTTCCTGTCCATGTGTACACAGCGTTTGCATCAACAAATACGTTGGGAAGTGACGATGTTTGAGAACCTTTGTACAAGGTCATATCGTATGTGTTGGTAGCATCTTTAAGAGTACCTCCGTTTAGTGCAATTAAATTGCCAATCAAAAGACCAGTGGTGTTAAGAGCATTTGCTCCTACTGTATAACGGAACGTTAATGTTGATGTTCCGGAACCAGAAACATAATAAGCACCGGGCCAGTTTCCTGCAGCTAGTCCAACAGGGAAATAAGGAGAGCCTGTTACATTTACAGCTTCGCTGGTTGTTACGACAATATCTAATGTGCTTCCAAGTCCATAGGTTCCATTAGCAGGATAAGTAACAGAAGTTACATAAGGCATAACAACATTTGCTATTTTAGCAGTACCTGTGATACCTACCATTATACCGGTTGCCGCATCAATATTCGATGTGTTTTTTATAGTGCCGCTATTTAATGAAATTTCAGCGCCTAAAGTAACGCCGTCGACATCTTCGTCTCCGGATGCTACGGTGTATCCAAAGGTCAAGTCTGTAGACCCACTTCCACTTTCATAAGTTGCCTGTTGAGTAGTGCTACCAATTACTATAGGTAATGACGGTGTACCTGTTACAGATACAGCTTCAGAATATTTTACCTTAAATTTTACACTTTGTCCAATACCATATGTACTGGAGGTAGTGGTTACTGAGCTGATTGAAGGAATTACTGCATTCACAATTTTAACAACCGGGGTCGATGCAAAAGTGACAGTCTGTCCGGCCTGAGTTGCTCCAGATCCATAGTTGATCGTACTACCGTTGAGTTCGATATTTCCAATTACAATACCATCAGCATCAACATTGCCACTCACAACTGTATATCGGAAAGTTTTGGTTTGCGTTGATGTAATTGTTCCTGATCCGGAAATGCAGTTTGCTCTAACAACAACATTATTATCCAGTGTTAAGGGGATATACGGAGTGGTACCTGATGTGTAAGAGAAGTTGTAAAGAGCTGTAGCGGCGGTAGTGGTGCTGGTAGCTGAATTTAGATAAGAGGCTCCAACAACAATATCAATATTCTGACCAATGCCATAAGTTCCGCTTGCGGGAGCCGAAAACGTCAACCATCTGCGCTCATTGGTGGATGTAGCGATGTCGTCAATTTTCAAGGTTTTGCCGGTCGGTGTAATGTTGTTCAATGTCAGGACCGAATTCATATTCAGGGATGTTGTCTTAATCGTACCACCATTCAGCTCAATTGCACTTCCGGTCGTGATGGTGCCTGCAGCATCTGATGTCCCCACAATGTATCTGAACGTGAGTGTATTGGTTCCACTTCCACTAAGGTAGTTTGCATAAACTGTTGCAGAACCACCAGCCGTGATTGTGTTTGTGATAGGAATTCTTGGTGTTCCGGTTACATTGACAGCTTCACCAAAAGTAACATTGTAGTCAAGTACAGCGCCAGTCCAATAGGTGATTGTTGCTTGCCCATTCGTAGGGACTACAGGTGTAGATACAGCAGTTACAGATGTGCCGTAGGTAGCGTCTATGTTTACAGCTGCGAGTGTAGTACTTATAGATAATGGCGCATTGTCACTACCGCTTACTATCGTGGCTCCGTTCAGGTTGATATCTCCAACGGTAATACCGGTCGATGTTACATTAGCACCGGTGGTATAACGGAATGTAAGGGTTTTTGTACCACTACCGCTATACAATGTTGCATTGACCACAGAAGAGTTACTTAGCGTAATAGGAATATACGGTGTGCCACCGGCTACGGTTACCGCTTTAGTATATTCCACGGTAAAGTCCAGGTTTGTATTATAGGCGTAGGTGGTGTTTGCCGGAACCGTTTTATTAAAGATACTTACCGCTACAGATGCATTGCTGATGTCATCAGCACCCATATCCTGATTGCCATTTCCTCCACCACGAGTGTCTCCATCAATATCATATCCAACTACTGAAGATAGATTTTCGGCAGCACCTTTTGCAGGAGATAATGCGCCAATGTGCAGGTTCGGTGTTGTTGCGTTTGTAGCATCGGAATATACTGGATCTCCTTCTTTTCCATTCGGGTCTAACGCTGCATTCAGTTTTTGCCAGGATGTTGCAGCAGTAGTAGTGAAGTCAGGGACAATGGTTGTTGCGACAATACCAAATTTGCTGTTAGCTGCACTACCCATTTTATACAGGTTGTAATTGTATATTGCGTATCCGGAAGTATAGTCAGTTGCAGCAGCCAGTTTCATTAGATAGTGGTTACCTGCTCCACCAGTACGTACATTAACAAAAATGTTATTTTTTATGGTAGTCAATCCGGTAACCGCTCCGGTAGCAAGTTTATTTAATACAGCTGTTACGGTTGTATTCGCCGTACCTGGTGTAGATCCGCCAATATATACACTGTTGTGATAGTAGTATACTCGAATAGCAGTATTGGTTACCGGGACGTTGGACATATAGAGTCCGTGTATGCTGGGCCCGTTGGCTGTCAGATCATTACCCAGAGTGATCATGTTATTAGAGACAGTGAAGCTATTACCATTAGCATCAGAAGGAGCAGTACTAATACCATATACATTAGATGCATAAGTCGTAGATGCATTCAGAGCCCTAATGTTGTAAATATAATTCTTATCTATAAGGGTTGTTCCAGTTAAACTTCCTTGGATTCCATAAGCAGAGTTTCCTGCAGTTGAGGTGGCTGTGCCGGCTTCAAGGTCGTGAATTTCGTTTCCTACTACTGTCAAAGAAGCAGAACGGGTCCCCGTAGGGTGTCCAAATTGCATACCTCTGACATGTCCAACTATACCGTTGGTTGTGCCATATGATTTCAGATTGAAAATCTTATTGTATTTAGCGCTAATTGCATCCACACCTGTGCCTACAATGCCATTTAATACATAATAGGATGTGGATGAGGTTGTTAGTATGAGTGTGATATCTTTGATGGTATTGAAATCAGATGAAGTTGTACCGATGTTTACTCGTCCAAAGTTGGCAAAGATACCTGCTGCAACTCCATATACACTACCTGTTCCAAGAGCACCATTTGAGGTGAACTGAATACCTCCCACGGTGTTGCCGGTTATGGTTGTAGCATACGTCGCATCTCCGGCAGCATCAATTCCCTTAAACCCGGTTGCAGAAGCCACTGAAGGTGTAAACGTAGCGGTTCCTGAACCTGTGCTTGAGGAGTATCCCACGATATTGTTGGAGATTACAGTCGATTTTCCGGTGGTACGGATACCGTTGTAAATTACAGCTACTGCAGGCGTAATGGTAGAGATCCAGTACACCCGGTTTGCATTGATTGTCGTACTGTTGGTATTGGCATTTACGTTAATACCGTAAGCGGCAGCGGCAGTGGTATTGGTTACGTTGTAAATATTACAGTTTGATACGGTGTTGGCATCGTTGGTAACTGTTGCACTGCTACCATTAAAACAGATGCCACATGCCGGCATGGTTGCTCCGTCGGCGATATCACAATACTCTATTTTATTGTTGTCGTTACCGGTAGTCGTACCTGCACCGATTAGTACTGTACCGTTGGTGGCGGCAACGCTTACCCCCTTGATGGTACAATATTTGATGGTGTTGTTGCTGGCATCAGCAATCAGCTGGATGGCCTGAGAGGCTGTCGCAACAGTAGTAAAGATGTTGCTGATCGTCAAATCCTTGCTGCTTCCTGACATTCCAAAACGACCATCAATAGTAACCCTATCAGCGCCATTTAAATTTATTACCGATCCTGCAAAATTACCGGTAATGGTCTTTCCTGTTGAATTAAGAGTAGTTGTAGGATAGATTGTCAGAGAGTTCCAGTCACCCTGGGTCAGAGCAGCTGTTGCAGTTTCTGTCGTGTTGTCCGAAATGGCAACCAGGATGTTGTTTGCCGCAGTTTGTGTTTTTCCGTTGATGGCATCAAACGCTAATTTCAGCGTCGTGTAGGATGTCCCATCGGTTATGCCACTTGCGCCGGTAACGGTCACCTGTGCCATTGCCCCAGCGGAAATAAGCATTAATACTAAGCCCAAAACGAGTTTGAGCTTCCATTTGTGAATGAGTGTTTTCATAAATTGATTGTGTTTTAGTTATTGATAGATGATATTTAAAATACAAAGTAAAATAAATAAAGATAGAGTTGTGGTTGACAATTGTTCAAAAAGGATGAAAAATTGTACAGCCGATAATAAAAGATAGATTGACTTTAATATAAAATAGATCTAGCTGGGTGCAAATGTAGTGATAAAAGAGAGAAGATGTTTAAAGTAGCAGGTGGAAAATTGGGGGAATGGTGGTCCTGATTAAATATATTTATGTTAATTTGTATTTGTTTGATGTGTTAATTGTCTTTTTTGTCTTATTTCGACGAGTTTCAAGGTGCTGTTTTTGTTTCTCTTATGCGAGCGAATTTGTTCTCTGTTCATTGTTTTTTATCGCGCGGGTCTTCGTGGTTATTTGATGATGTATTATATAGTGGTGAAAAAAGAGAGGCGCCATGAAATTAATCATTGCGCCAGGTGTAATCTCCGGTTTGTCATTCTGCTTTTTCTTTTCCTAAAGTGATAGACCCTGTTTCGGGAATTATTTGTTGAGTTTCAGTTGGACAGAATTTTTATCGTCTGTAACCTGAATAACATAGGTGCCTCTGTTCAAATTTACCTGAAGTGATTGCGTATTTGCAGCACAAAGTTTGTATGTTGCGACTGTTTTACCCATAATGTCGAAAATCGTAGCAACGCCGTTTGCGCTTGTATTGCCTTTTATAGTCAACATGTCCGCCGAGAAGAATGCCGTAATTGACGTTGCATTTTCTTTGGCGGTTACACCGGTCGTCATTTTATTGGGATTAACATAGAGGTAAAAACGTCCTATACCTTTGGTGTTTGGCTGTAGGTTGGCTGCGTAGCCTGTTGTTGTGTAACTCAGGTCGGAAAATGTTTTGGTCAGGCGGTCTTCCAGTATTACATGGTAATCTGCAGGGAATGCGGTGGCTGTAAATGTGATTATTCCTCCGGCGGTGTAATCGAGTCCTACGGGTATTGCTTCAGAAGTGGGTGGAAGGGCCTGTTGACAAAAATCTACACCATTGTCGTTTAGCAGTCGTGTGTAAATGGCGAAGTCTTTGTTTGCGCGGAGCAGGCCAATGTCATTTGTGATGTCGAGGCCTTTGGTCATTGCATCGTTAAATTTGATATCCGTGTTATACTGTGATGTTCTGTTGCTGGCCGTTATTCTGACTAAAAACCAGTCTCCGGATGCCGATGCAGAGCGGAAGGGTGTGGTGCTATTTGGAGATTGCATGCTTGTTGTTATCGGGAAGTTGGTGATGCCATCATTTAGCAGGATGAAGAAAGCCTGTCCGGCTTGTGCAGAGCCGGTGACGTATGGCTGATAGTATCCTGTTTCGCCGGAATATTCCCAAATGTATGCAGATGCGAAAGAGGGGTTTAGAAGCGAGATGTTGGAGATGATCATGGTGTAGAGGTCTAACGAGCAGGTATATGGATTGCCGGTGCAGTTCCATCCGCTGATCTGTGTCAGATTTGTGTTGGCCGTTCTTACAGCACCTGTCATTTTGAGAATTCCGCCGGTGGTCTCTTTGGTTCGTATCTGATACCCTTTGCCCGGTGACATTTCTCCTGCAGTGGCATTGGAGAAATAGTTGTTCCAGTTGTTGCTGGTGCTATTGTAGTCAGACATGGCTCTGAATGAGGTCGCCCAATTGTCTGTTGTACCGGTGGAAATTTTAGAATTAACAGGATTTGTGAGAAAGCGGGAGATGGATTGCCCTTGTAGTGGTGATGATATCAGGTGATATTTTTTGCCGGTCATGTAGCGTTCGAAAGAGATAAGGCCGGACGATGAGCCTGTTACCCTGAGTTGGCCGGTTGTTGTGGCATCCGATTTAATGACAAACCCGGTAGAGTCTGAGTTGTTTGTCAGATTTCCACCCAATGTGAGGCTTTGTCCGGCATTGATTGTTAGTGAACCATTGTTTGTCAGATTGTTGGCTACGGCTGCAATATCTATGTTTATGTATTTCCCGGCAGGAATATAGACATTATCGGATGCTGAAGGCAGGGCTTCGTTATCCCAGTTTGTAGTAGTAGACCAGAGTCCCGAATTTTTAAGCATACCGGGAGTGCGATTGTCGGCTCCGATATCAGCTGTTCCGGTTTTGCGGGTAACGCCGTCAATGTCGTCGGGTGAAAATGATGTAAGGTCTGTGCCTGCAGAAATAGCCGGAGAGAGAGCTGTGATATGCAGGTTGGGTGGAGTGGCGGTGGCGGCTGCGAACAACGGGTCGGTGGCTGTGCTGTTGATGTCGAAACCGGAACAAAGGGTTTTCCATGCGCTCAGTGTCGCAATGGTTTGGGCTGGGTTGATAATCTGCCCGAACTGATTTTCGTTAGCTGTGCCTGTTTGGTAAATGTTGTAGTTGCATTCACTCAGGGGTGTTGTATAGTCGGTGGCCGCAGCCATGGCGATAGCATAGTGTTTCCCGGATGATCCTCCGGTTCTGAGATTGACCAGAATGTTATTTTTTGCATTAAACTGCCGGGCCTGGCCATTGCTGTGGCTTTTAAGCAGAGCATAGGTAGAAGCGGTCTGACCTGTGTTTGTGCCACCAATATATACAGAGTTATGAATGATGCGACAGGTGTGAGAACCGGAGGTGGGGGCTGTAATCGCCTCTATACCTGCGATGCCGGCACTGGATGTGATATTTACTCCCAGTCTGATCATGTTGTTGCGCACAATCAGTGAGCCGCTGTTTGGGTCTTCAGAGCCGAAAGATATTCCTCTTACAAGAGCTGTTGAGCCATTTTGTATAACGTTGAGATTGTATATGGAATTTTTTTCAAAAACAGACTGGTTGTTTCCACTCAGATTATTGCAATGAATTCCATTGACTTTAAGAATAGCGGAATTGTTGGTTTTTCCTGCGACAAGATTATAGATTCTGTTTTCAGAGATATTTATTGTGCCTGTCCTGTCTGAAGCGTTGTTGCACCCGATTTGAATTCCCCTGACAGTGGATGTGTAGTTTCCTGATGGTTCGTGAGAGAGGTTTAATATTTCGTTATTATTTATTGTGATCAGAGAGGAGGAGTATCCTGCAATCCCGTTTAGCGCGTGTGGAGTGGTGTAGTTGGTTGAAGTAATAAGTTTAATGTTATTTATTCTGTTGCCGGTTGTTGCAGAAGTTCCAACATAGACTTCGCCATTCTTTATAAATAGTCCGGCGCAAACACCAAAATCGGAAGATGCTCCCAGAGCCCCATTGCTGGTGAGGTTGATGTTTGAAATAGTATTGTTTGTGATGATGGTTGGGTAACCGTTTTCTCCGGTGGCGGTAATTCCGGTAAATCCGGTGGCACCAGTTCCGGTGATCAGGGTGGTGCCTGTGCTGTCTTTTGTGGCGAATCCGACAATATTGCCTGAGATGGTGTTGGACTTTCCGGTGGTGACAATTCCGTTATAAATAATGGAGTTTGAACCGGCAGAGGTGCTGCTATTCCAGAAAATACGGTTGTTGCTTATCGCATTGTTATTTGAGTTGCCGGCTATCGATATGGCCGAAACAGAGGCAGAGGCAGCTGCGTTAAAATTATAAAGAAAGCAGTTGGCGATTGTGTTTGCATTGTTTGGGGCATCTGCTGTTCCGGTCAGGCAGATGCCGGTCATTGGATAGTTGGTGCTGCCATCGTTGCAAATATCACAATACCTGATGCTGTTGTTGTTGTTGCCGGTTGACAGGCCGGAGCCAATAGTGATGATTCCGTTGTTTAAAGCGGAATTTGCGCCTTTGAGTGTGCAATATTGGATTTGATTGAATGAAGCGTCGCCGGTTAGTAGTAAAGACTGGCTGTTTCCGGTTGCCTGGTTGGAGATGGTTAGTGAGGGTAAACCGGTTTGTCCGACCCGTCCATCAATATTAACGCGGTCGGCACCGTTGAGTGAGATGAGTGCACCGTTAATATTTCCGGTAATTTGTATTCCGGCAGTTGTCGGGAAGATAGTCAGGGTATTCCAGTTGCCTGCCGACAGAGTTGCCGTAGAGGTCTCTGTGGTGCTGGCGGATAGTTGTATGCTGATGTTGTCTGAGGTGCTCTGAGGATAAGTGTTAATGGCATTAAAGGCGTCTCTGAGTGTGGTGTAGTTTCCGTTTCCGGATGTTGCACCTGATATGGATATCTGTGCTTCTGCCTGAAAAAGTACTGTCCATGAAAGAAATAATGGAAGTAGTAATATTCTGATGCTTTTTTTATTCATAGTCGTATTTTATGGGTTGTTTTAAAATACCTGTTCTCAAAATAATCCGGTAGTCGGATTTGCAAATATAGTGATAAAAAATGCAAATAGAGCAATTGTGTGAAATAATCTTATTTATTTAATCCATTTGTTTGATTTTTATTAATTGTATAAGAGCAAAAGATTGTAAATCAGGATTGTATGTCTGTTTGTTTGTGGCTCTTATTGTTTGTTTCCGGGTTTCTGTAGATTGTCTGTTTCTTTCTCTGTTTAGTGATTATTAATCTATTAGGGGTGAATATAGGGTGTGTTGTTGGAAAAATTAATTATTTAAGAAAGTGTGTGTAAGTAATATCCACCCATACAAATTATTAATAGATTGTTTAATTAATCGAAGTGTAAAGTATTTAGTGATCAATGATTGTGTCCTTTCAGTTTACCGGCTGTTTTACCCAAATCTTCCTTAGCTCTTCCCTCGGGCTTCCCTCGGGCTTCCCTCGGGGATCCTTCGGGGATATCAAAAACGGGTTGAGACTATTTTTCTCCCTTCAAAACTCTGATTATGTTTAGCTGAAAATGAGTTGTGAGTATTTATAATGCAAAAAAGCTGCCTCAAATACAATTTTGAGACAGCTTCGTTACGAAATTGGGTTATTGTTTCCTGTCAATCATCCCAGATTGTTGTTCCTCCTCCGGTATCTCCGGGGTTGGTCGGGCCGGTATTGACAGATGTTGCTCTGGCTGATTTTGTATTGAGTAAAATCATCATGACAGAAGCAGTAGCCGCAGTATAACCCATTTTCCGGATTGCATCACGGCGTGAAATCGCCGGATTGTCATTAGGCATTTTTTTCTTTTCCATAATTTTTGGCTCTGTTTCAGGTTTTATTTGTTGAGTTTCAGTTGAACGGATTTGTCACCGTCTGTTACTTTTACAACGTAAGTGCCGCTGTTCAGACTGACCGGAAATGATTGCAGATTTCCGGCATTAAGTTTGTACGATGCAACAGTTTTACCCATTATGTCGTAAACCGTAGCTATGCCATTACTCTTTACATCACCTTTAATAGTCAGCATGTCTGCTGAAAAGTATGCGGCAATTGTAGATGCTTTTTCCGTTGAGGTTGCACCTGTGGTAATCTTATTGGGATTTGCGTACAGGTAGAAACGTCCGGTACCCTGAGTATTTTCGGCAACTTCAGCTGTATAGCTGGCATTGGATAGGCTCAGGTCGGTAAAAACTTTGGTCTGACGGTCTTCCAGGATAACGTTGAATCCTTCGGGGAATGAAGAGGCCGTAAACGTGATTTTACCGCCTGCTGTATAGTCGAGGCCGACCGGAATAGCATCAGTAGTGGTTGGAAGTGCTTGCAGGCAGATGTCTGTCGGGTTGTCATTCAGCAAACGGGTGTAAAGCGAGAAACTGTTGTTTGACCGAAGCAAAGCAGCATCGTAGCTGGCATCTACACCATTGCTCATCTCATCGTTGAATTTTACCTGAGTGAAATATTTATCTGTACCATCTGTGGCAAACAGTTTTACTTCTGTCCAGGCTGCAGAACGGAAGGGTACTGTATTGTTCACTGTTTGCATGCTGGTTGTCAGAGGGAAGGTTGTTTTTCCTTCTGCAATTCTGACCAGAAAAGCCTGACCTGCCTGGATGGTTGTTGCATCTGTCACATATTGACCTGAACCGGAATTGTCCCAAACATATATTGCTTTAAATAATCCATCGTTGCTGCTGTTGAAGTATGCATCGTTGTCTGTTTTAATCGCAGAAGCGGATAATGCTGTGGTGTATGGGTTTCCAATGCAATTCCAGTTAGTCGTTACGGGCACCTGAATGTTTGAAGTGGTTAGAGCACCGGTTGTTTTAATGTTTCCTCCGATGGCATCTTTGGTGCGGATTAAATAACCTTTGCCCGATTCAAGATTGCCAGAAGTGGCATTTGTGAAGTATGCATTCCAGGTGTTGTTGGTCGAATTGTAGTCGGTAAATGCGCGTACCTGAGTTAAGTTTCCTTCTGAGTCCTTTTTTGTCGAAATGTTGGCATTTACAGAATTGGTAAGGAACCGGGTGATTGATTGACCTACAAGTGGTGATGCGAATAGATGGAATTGCTTTCCACCCATATAGCGCTCGAAGGAAATGGTGCCCGAAGCCTGTCCGTTTACTTTGAGTTGACCAGTACCGGCTGCGTCAGACTGAATGATGAATCCGGTAGAATCGGCGCTGTGAATCAAATTTTCGCTAATAGTGAGGGCGTCATTTGCGCCAATGGTCAGAGTACCTGTATTGACCAGATTTTTTGCAGCTGCATTGTTGATGCCCGGAGTTACACTTTTGCCCGTGGGAATGTATGCCGTTGAAGAAGCTGTCGGAATACCTTTGGTCCAGTTACCGGCGTTATTCCATACATTATCTGTTCCGATAAAAGTAGAGAAGTTATCGGCATCCAATCCGATAGCACCGATATCTTTTTTGATATTGCCAGTTCTGGCATTGCCGAAATAATCATCAGTTACTGTTGCCGAAAGATCATCTCCCGCATCATCTGCCGGGTTAACTGTAATACCATCAGCGCCGTTGGTAATTACCATATTGGGTGTTGAGGCAGTCGCTGCTGCAAAGAGCGGGTCAATGGAAGAGGCTGTATGGGCTTCAAACGTAGAGTTGGCAGTTTTCCACTCGGCATACGTTTTTTCGGTGGAGCCTAACATATAGAATTTGCCATTGTAGTCGTAGATGTTGTAGTCTGAAGCAATAATATCACCCTGTGTAGATTGGAAATATATTCTGTTGTATCCACTGCCTCCGCTTCTTTTGTTGATAAACAGGTTGTTTTTGAATGTAAAGGATGGTTTTGTGCTGTTTCCTCCGAAAATATAGGTGGAAATAGAACCTGAAGTTCCTCCGAGATATACTGTATTGTGGTAGAAATAGCGTTGACAACCTGTTGTGGTTACACCATTTTGGTATAGTCCGCTGATTATGAGATTGCTGGTAACATCGTTTCCAAGTCTGATGATGTTGTTTTTTACAAAAGTACCTGTTGTATTTCCGTCAGTAAGTTGCAGACCCCTGATGTACGAACCTGTATTTCCATATAAATTGAGGCTGTGAATCAGATTTTTCTCAATGTTAACAGCATTGGCGCCTGCTTTCAGACCAATCATGGCATTAGTGGCACTAGTACCGGTACCGGCTGCCAGATTGTATACCTGATTTGATGAGTAGTTGCAACTTGAAGTAGATGCGGTACCAGCATAATCGATACCGGTAACACTACAGGTGTTTGCTGCATCGGTTGGAAGTAGAGATAGATTGCTGACTCTGTTGTTTTTGACTGTAATCGCAAATGGAGACTGAATGCCGATAATCATACCCTGTGCTGTTGCACCGGTAGCAGTGGTTGTTATGGCAATATCTTTAACCTGATTATTGTTGAAATAGTCATCTGTTGCCATTGATGTTTCGGTGTAGGTTTGTGTAGAGATACCAATGAACGATTTAGCCGTCAGGTTAATACCACCAACAATGTTGTTTTTTACAGTACTGTTTTTGGCATTGGCAATGGCAGAAAAACTAACAGCCGTATTTCCGGTCAGAGAAGTCAGTGTCGCAGTACCCGTTCCGTCTGGTGCACCGTAGCCAATCACATTTCCTTCTACTCTGTTGCCCAGTCCGTTTGCATTTCCACCAAATCCAATCGCGACAAATCCGGTGTTGAATATAGCCGGTTTAGTCCAGTACATTTTATTATTCAGAATATAGTTGTTGTTTGTGGTCGTATTACTATTTGCACTGGGGAATTGAATAAATCCGACATTTCCGTTTGCCGGTGATGTGCCATTGCCAATGTTATACATGTTGTTGTATTCTATAGTATTATGATGGTTAGTTGCACCTCCATTCGGTTGCATGCCAATCATATTTATAGGCATTGGATAGTTGTCAATATCGCAAATGTCGTTGTGGTTGATGGAATTGTAGCTATTGGTACCTGTGTTGAAATAGATTTGACCACTTGTGCCGTTGTTATCTTGTCCGGTTATATTGGAGCCTTTAATGAAACAATTTTGAATAGTATTGTATGAGGCACCAGTAAACATAATTGTCTGACAATTGATCGAGTTTGGATTTTGGATGGTTAAACCCGTTGTCGCATCTGTGCGGGATATACCGTCAATTGTTACATAGCTGGCACCATTGAACAGAATGGTTTGGGTGCCCTGTATTCCGGCGTAAATTGTAGCACCTGATGCAATACCGGGACCTGGTGTAGGGAATGCAATGGTACTACCCTCTATTGAAGAGATGGTGGTAAACGGGCCTCCTACATACGCACCAATACCGTAAATTTTTTGACCCACAGCTAAACCGGGGCCGGAAACCAATGTTGCATCTATAGTATTGGTTACAGCAGTTGGGATTGCACTGCAAGTACCTATTGTTAATGCTGCGGCATTTGAGACCGTTGCATTTTCCGATAAAGTTAGAATTTTGTTTGTTGCATCAATTGCCGTAATTTTTGTTCCATTATTAATACCGGTACCATAGATGTAATCACCTACATTAACACCGGTTACAGAAGTCGCCAGTAGTTTTGCAGATGTGAATTTCAGCGAAGCTCCGGTAGATATTGAAGCCGTTGTAGCAGCCGAAATAGTTATGACTTTGGTAGTGGCGTTAATAACTGTAACAGTTGTTCCGTTTGTTATTCCGGTAACACCTGTGATTGCGTCTCCGAGAGTTATTCCCTGTACGGTAGTGAGAGTTATATTTGTAGATCCGCTGGCTGTAGTACCACTTGTTTTAATATCCGCTTTAGTTGTAGATAGAGGGGTAGCACCGGCTACTACGATATTTGAGGCAACCGTAGATGCCGGAGCGGAAAGGGTGATGACATTTCCGGTTATGTCTGTAATGGTAGTGCCTGCTGTAATACCTGTTCCTGCCAGTTTATGATTAATAGCCATACCAACTGTAGAAGCTACTGTGAATTTTGAGATTTGGGTGCTATTTGCAGTGAGAACATTGGTTGCCAATGGATTTGCCAGTGTTTTCTTAACCCCGATAGCCGGTTTTATTGTAATATTATTTATAGCACTGGCACCTGTTTTTGCTGTAAATGTAATTGGATAGGTTTCGATTGTCGGATCGTAGCCAGCTTGTAGTTCAATAACGTATGCGTCACTTACCGGTGTGGCAATGCTTGCATAAGCAAATTTGATGGTTTTGAACGGGTAGGTGCCATCGGTACTGTCTTGTGCACTTCCAACCTTAATAATTGTAGTAGCATGGGTATTGCCCGAAAGAGCACCGATAAAGAGTGCGGGAAGCAGCATCCTTTTGCTGTGATATCTCTCTGCCGCAGTGAGGAGACAACAGCTCAGGTTTTTCCTGAGATTTTGCAATAAGTGTTGTGTTGTTTGCATGTTGTTTGTTTTGAAAAATTAATAAATGTGTAGATTAATCAAAGTGTGTTGTTTTGGCTGCAAATTTAATTTTTTGTAAAATGGGACAAAAACACCTTATTAACTGAAATAGGGTATGTAATGTAAATGGGGCTTTT
The DNA here is from genome assembly GCA_964534355.1 of uncultured Parabacteroides sp. GTDB lineage: Bacteria > Bacteroidota > Bacteroidia > Bacteroidales > UBA7332 > CAXXIC01. The sequence goes on along the minus strand of CAZHNZ010000011.1, from coordinate 8,900 downwards.
CAACAAAGGGTATAATGGGGGTATGTGTCTCTATGTGGCGGTTAATCGGGATAAAAAAAGAGGCGGGATGAATATATTCATCCCGCCTCTCAAAGGCTTAGTCATCCCAGGTAATACCTCCACCTCCTCCGGCGTCCTCCGGATTGGTCGGGCCCGAATTGACTGATGTCGCTCTGGCCGATCGGGTGTTTAGCAAGAGCATCATCACAGAGGCAGTTGCAGCGGTATAGCCCATTTTTCGGATAGCATCCCGACGAGATATAGCCGGGGATTCTGTATGCTTTTTTTCTTTTTTCATGTTTCGGATCTCAAAAGTTGAAATTATTTATTGAGTTTCAATTGAACAGATACGTCTCCATCCACAACATTCACAATATAAATGCCTTTGCTCAGGTTGACGGGCAAAGATTGTATTGTTGCCGGTTTCAGATTGGTTGATAATACAACTTTACCTGTGATGTCGCAAATGGTAGCCACTGCTCTATCGCTTACTTCGCCTTTGATGGTGAGAGCATCGGTTGTGAAATAGGCAGAAAGAGAACTTGTTTTGCTGTCACTGTTCATTCCGGTTGATGTTTTGGATGGATTAGCATACAGGTAGAATCGTCCGGTACCCTGTGTATTGGCTGCTACTTCTGCCGTATAAGTGGCATTTGTCAGGCTCAGGTCAGAGAATGTTTTAGCTTGTCTATCTTCCAGAATTACCTGATAGCCTACAGGAAAAGATGACGCTGTAAAGGTGATTTTTCCACCACTGGTATAGTCCAGTCCGACCGGAATAGCCTCCATGGTTGTGGGCAGTGCCTGAAGGCAGAAGTCAATACCGTTGTCATCGAGCAATCGTGTATAGATAGCGAAGTTTTTGTTGGCTCTGAAGAGTCCTGCGTCATAAGTAACATCAAGACCTTTGGTCATAGATTCGTTAAATTTCACTTCGGTGTTGTATTGGTCAGTTCCGTTTGTGGCACTTAGCTTCACAGATGTCCAGTTGTTAACTGACGTTGAACGGAAAGGTGTGGAAGGTGACACCGAGGTCATGTTCGTTGTAATCGGGAAAAGGGTTGTTTCGTTGTTAACTCTCACAAAGAATGCCTGACCAGACTGTATGGCTCCGGAAGTGTATGGTTTGTATGAGCCGGTTTCTGGATCGCCTGAATATTCCCATACATAAAGGTTGGCAAATGAAGGATTCATCAGTCCGGAGTTAGCATTGATTACGCCGGATATATCCAGTGCCGCAGTGTAGGGATTACCAATGCAATTCCAGTCTTTGTTTACGGCTATGTTTACATTAGATGTTTGAGGTGTTCCGGTTATTTTTACGGATCCACCCACCGCATCTTTGGTACGAATCAGAAATCCTTTTCCTGAATCAAAATTACCGGCTGTGCTATTGGTGAAATAAGCATTCCAGGCATTGGTTGTGCTGTTGTAGTCGGCCAGTCCGCGGAATGAGTTAACTCCATCATTGCCGCTGGAGATGTTGGTATTAGCCGGGTTGGTCAGGAAGCGGGTGATGCTTTGTCCTTCCACCGGAGCTGATAACAGGTGGAATTTTTTTCCGGCCATATAACGCTCGAAAGAAATCCGTCCGGTTGCTGAACCGTTTACTTTGAGTTGTCCGGTACCTGTGGCATCCGATTTAATCACGAGTCCTGTAGAGTCGGCGTTGTTGGTCAGGTTGCCGCTCAGCGCGAGAGCCTGTCCTGCATTGATGGTGAGTGTACCGGCGTTGGTCAGGTTGTTGGCTACGGCGTTGGTGATGTCCACGTTTAATGTTCGGCCTGAGGGGATAGTTACATCGTCTGTTGAGGAAGGCAATACACCATCATCCCAAACGGATAACGAAGACCAGTTACCTGAACCTTTCAAAAATCCCTTTACACGGGTATCTGCACCCATATCACCGTTTGCATCTGCACGCGGTGCACCATCGTAGTCGTCGGAAACAGTGGAAAACAAGTTTTCGCCTTGTCCGATTACCGGAGAATTAGAGGCAATATGCAAATCGGGTATTGTGGTGGCAGGGGAGAGGAATAAAGGATCTCCTTCTATACTTAATGCATCGCTTCCGGTAGCATTAACAACATTTTTCCAATCAGCCAAAGAAGTTTTGTCTGCGGGGGTAGAACCTGTTGCCAGACCTAAAAGATTTGAGAAATACAGATTGTTATCACTTGATTTGATAACACCTGCAGTAGCATATCCTACAGCATAATTTTTACCGGTTGGTGTACCACCCGTATCAAAGGCACGTTGATTGGCAAAGATATTATTCTTCAAATCTAATGTAGTTGGAACAACGGCACCTGCCTGATAGAATGCAAAGCTGTTTTGCGTTGCTGATGCAGATGCTGTTCCACCAATATAGATGCTGTTGTGGTAGAATTTATTTACATCATTGGCATTAAATTGTGCACTATGATAGATTCCGTAAATGTTGGTGTTTGTTTTGTCGCCAGCTGCATTATTTACACCCAAACGAATGATGTTGTTTTTATAGGTTGTGTTAGGGTTAAGTGTAAACTGGTAAGTCCAGACTAATGTCCCATCTGTTTTTGTTCCACTAGTTACGGTTGGTGCGTTTCCTGCAGTTGCTGTACCAGCTGTAGTACATTTGTACACATTATTTCCCCAATAACAATAGACATTTGCTGCTTTTGAACCGGTTGACCATACAGGAATTGTCAAGCCTATGTTATTTGTTACTATACCATCTACTTCGGGACTTCCTGAACTTAATGCATGTAAATCATAAATCAGATTCTTTTCTACCACATCAGAACATATCGCTGTTTTTAGTCCCCATACTTTGTTTGTGTTAGCAGAGGTCATTTTTCCGGCTGTGAGATTGGATATTTCGTTGCCAATATAGGATATTTTGTAACTACTGCTTACTGCTCCAAAATCAATACCATATGCATAAGAAGGATAATTGGTTGTACTTGTAATTGTTAAGTTCTTGATAATGTTGTTTTTGATGTTAAAGTCAAATGGATTTGTTCCGGATATCAGAAAACCTCTAATACGGCTATCACCAGTCGTAACAGAGGATGTTACAGTAATGTCTTTTACCTCATTGCCATAGCAAATATCATCAGCGTTAGTTGTTGACGTATTGTGACTAAACAGTTGAAAACCAACAAAGTTTCCGGACGCATAATTAATTCCACCTATTATATTGTTTTTTAAAGTACAATTTTTTACATTAGTCCCATAAAAAGTAAGTGCTGTATTTAAAGGTGCAGTAATTTCAGCACGGGTAGTACCATCAGCTTGCCATCCGATCGTATTTCCTTCAATTCTATTACCTAATCCATTATAGTTGCCACCCATACCTATTATATAAGGATTTGTTCTGAATACAGCTATTTTTGTCCAATACATACGGTTGTTCAAAATGAAATTATTATATGAAGTCGCAGCACTAGTGCTCGAAAAATTTACAAATGATGTATTTCCATTAGGCGAAGTTCCATTACCAATATTGTATATTTTATTGTTAGATATTGTATTGTCGTTATTGGCAGAGCTGGTACCATAAGTCATCAGAATCATACAATTGGGCATGGGCAATCCATCAATGTCACAAATATCATTGTTGGTAATGGTATTGAAATCATTCTCGCCATTGTAGAACATAATTTGTCCGCAACCACCATTATTATAAGCCATACCACTTACATTGGCACCTTTTATATAACAGTTTTGGATGGTATTGTATTGCGAACCACCATCTATCCATATTGTAGAAGCCTGTATGTTGTTTGGATTTTGGATAGTCAATCCGGTAGTGCTTGCAGCATCGCGCGAAACGCCGTCAATGATTACGTATCTGGCACCATTAAAATTAATCGTTTTGGTATTCGCAGGGCCAACGTAAATAGTTGTTGTTGCTGGACTTGTAATAGCTGCTGACATATTACGGCTGCAAGTAATCGTATTTGCAGTAAATGATGATACCGTTGGGTGAGCAGCTGAGCCTGAATAAGGGCCATATCCATAAACTGTCATACCAGCAGCTAAGTTAGTAGTCGGTTGTGTTACATTTAATACGGCTGATGTTGTCGTTAATGCAGTCACACCCGTAAAAATACTTGTTGTATTCGTATTTTCAATAGTTTTCTTCACCCCGGCAGCCGGTTTAATTGTAATTGTATTGGTAGCACTAGCACCAGCTATAGCAGTTAGATTTATCGGGTAAGTTTCGTTGCCTGGAATATAATCATTTTGCAGCTCAATGGTATACGGTTGAGCGATTGTTCCAATTGCTTTTATGGCATCATAAGCAGCCTGAATAGTTTTGAATGGTGATGTTTCTCCTACTTTTGTTGATAGCCCAAATACATAAGGAACCGACCAACCACTCGTATAACCACTGGTTTTCTCTAAACGAATACGGATGTAATAGGTTGTTCCCGCTGTCAACCCACTAATATTATACGAGAACGGAGATGATCCGGAACTAACAACAACTTCAGTAGGTGATGTAAAGCTTAAAGATGTTGAATATTGAATTTTATAGGTGTAATCAGTTCCAATAGTTCCTAAATTTGGATCACCATTTTTCCAGTTAAATGTCAATGATGTTGAAGTTACGTTGATCGGTGCTGTCACAACCGGGGTATAGTTGATAAGATTGTATCGTTGGTTCTCTAGCCAGGCGGCAGCATCAGTACTATTAAATTCCTGATCAGGAGTTGTACTTGCATAATATATTACTTCGGGGCAATATCCCGTAAAACCACGGGTTCCATAAGCAATTGGTTTGAAAAGGCTAAGTTTTGTCGTTGAAGTAAAGCCGATTGTACCTGTAACTGCTGTACCGGTAGTAGTGTTTCCTAAGGAGTCTAACTGAACAATATTGCTGTTTTCATTAGCCTGTGAGTTTTTTAATGCATTTGCATAATACCGGAGAGCATAAGATTGCCTTAGTACGGTAGGGCTTGCACTTGCATAAAGCGTTGATCGCAAACCCAAAGAAGTGGTGGTAGAGTACCCAGCTGAGAAGTTACCCACACTAGCTGAATTTCCATTTGGGAAATTTCCAATAATCATACCATCTACAGTACTCGATTGCGCCATTCTTTCAGCTACTGCAAAAACATTGACATTGGCATCTGCCGATAATGTCATTGGAGTTACCAGTCCATTGGCACCAGTATTTGCGCCATTTTGCACATTCAAAGATGGTCTGCCATTAGGCATGGTTTGAATTACACCCGCATTTATAAATAGAGGTTGGTGCTCTCTAACAAAAAAAGTGGTTCCTGCTGCAATAGTGACAGCACTGGAAGCATTGAAACTTCCATCTCCTATTCCGCCGCTACAAGTAGTGATATAACTGCCTGTAACTGCATCGTATAACTTATAACCGTTCGCTAGTTCAGTCGTAAACTTTGTCCCTGTTCCGGTTACGCTCACTGTGTTATTAGCAGTAATAGTACCGGTCACCAGTGCATGGGTTGCATGATTGTTATTCCCACTTTGGTCGTACCATGTCATCACATAAGCCGAGTTTGATCCTACCCAGGTTTCGAGGGTTGTCGTTCCTTCCGAAGCAGCAGCAGCGGCATATCCAACTGCATCAGAAACATTTGAACTCATGGATATCCATCCATTGGAGTCAAAATATACATCTACCATTTGGTGATCATTACTACGGCGCAGCCTCATAGCCGGTCCATCGTAAGTAGAAATCACCTTCCGCGTAGAATAAGCCGCGGTAGGGGCCTTGCTCCATGCATTGGTTAGATTGTCGAGATATTGTGCCTCTGCATCGAGTACAAAAAAGCAAACTGCCAGGAGTGCGAGTGCAACCCGGCTAATTTTTTTTGCTGATAACGCCAGCCCCACAACAAGTCGGGGCCAAAAATTGAGATTGGGTGTTTTCATAATTAAATGAGATTGTGTTTGAATAATAGAATAGTGAGAAAATAAATCAAAAAAAAACGAGCGACCAGGCAACCCCAAAAGATCACCCGTCGCCCGGTATTTATATTATTTTACCATCACCTTGGTGGCCTTGCCGGCTACCTTCACGATGTAGAGACCTTTGGCCACAGAAACGGTGGCTTTGTCAGATGTGAGCGAGATGCTCTTAACTACCTGTCCTGCTGCTGTGCAGATCACTGCTTTATGGCCGGCGAGGTTGCTGAATACGATGCCTTCGGCGATGCTGTACACGCTGTTACTGCTTGTTCTTTCGGGAACCAGTGCGGTTGTCTGTTGCGATACCACAGCGCCCATGTCAAGCGTGATAGAACCGGTGCGGGGTGTGCTGTAGTAGTCGTCAGCTACAGTGGCAGTGAGGTTGAGTGCTGCGCCAATAGCTGCAGAGCCGGTGGTAAGGTGCATATCGGGTGTTGCGGCAACTGCATCTTTAAATTTCGGATCGGCCTGGTCTTTGCTCAGGTCGTCAGCGGATAGCGTAGAGTCGGCGCGGGCGATATTCCAGTCTGCCAGTGTAGCATATGTAGCCGGCGCAGATGATGTTGATGGTTTGGTCGCAAAAACAGTTCCGTATTGGTAGAGGTTGTTGGCCGATGTGTTGATAGCCGGCAGTCTCAACATATTATACACTTGATTCACAGCTTTACCCCCTGTGCGCACATTGCTGAAGATGTTATTTTTCAACGTAATCAACCCGTGGTTTGCGCTGGCGGAGTGATTGAAGCAGTGCGACGGTTTTGTTTGTGATGCCCCACCTATATATATAGTATTGTGGTAGATGTTGAAAGGATGTCCGTTGCTCGACAAACCTTCGTTGATGATGGCGCTGATTTCTGCGTCGGAGGTCACATCTGTTCCGAGTCTGACAATGTTGTTTTTGAGTGTGATACCGTCGGCCTTGCTTGTGGAGAAGCGCAAACCTTTTATGAGTGAGCCTGTGCCTGTGCTGACGGTGTTGATGTTATACACCAGGTTTTTTTCGAAGATGTTGGAGCAACCACCCGACATGAAAGCCGTAATGACGTTGGCTGCCGATGAGCCGGTGTTACCAGCCTGGATGTTAGATATCTCATTGCCGGTGTAGTTGATGGCAATTGTTCCCGACGAAGCGAAGTTGGCATATACACCGTAAACGGAGTTGGTATATGTGCTGGTGGTCGATTGTACAGTGATGTTTTTCACCACATTGTTTTTTACATCGAGGTTAAAAAACGGAGCTGCAGGCAGCATGATTCCATAGAACGTAGCGTTTCCTCCATTGGAATTAAGCACAATATCTTTTACGGTGTTGCCGTAGCAGTTGTCGGCATTGGTTGTGCCGCCGGTATGAACTGCAATCTGGAAGCCAACCAGCGCTTTTGCTCCTGTAGTTCCGGTGATGTTGAGGCTTGCAGCAGTATTACCCTTTATAGTGAAGTTTTTGGGGTTCGACACCATATAGATAGTACCTCCACTGCCGAGGAATGTAAGTTTAGAAGTTCCTGTTTCGTTGGCCGAAGCATAGCCGATGGTGTTTCTTTCGAATTTATGCCCCAGTCCCAGAGTACCGCAGTTGATAAAATTGATAGCGGCAGCCGCGAATGTGGTAGAGTCCGTCCAGTAGAAGCGGTTGTTTAGTACCGAGTGCTCTTTCGCTGCACTTTCGCTACCAAACTGCATAAATGTACAGGTCCCGTTGCCGGCATACTGGTTGGATATGTTATAGATATTGTTGTTCGAAATTGTTTGGTTGGTGTGCGTACCACCTGCTGCGGTCATCTGTATAGCGGCAATCGGGTAGGGGATGTTTGTGTCGCCCATATCGCAAATGTCGTTGTTGTCGATGGTGTTGTAGGAACAGGTGAAGCCTGTGCCTGCCTGAAAGAAAATAGTTCCCTGAAAACCATTTTGCCATGCTCCCGACTGGTTAGCACCGCGGATGACGCAGTTTTTTACCGTGTTGTACTGTGAGTTGCCGGCAAAGAAGATGGTTTGCGCAAAGATGCTGTTAGGATTCTTAATGGTTAGTCCTGTATTGGCATCGGTGCGTGATACGCCATCGATGGTTACATATTTTGCGCCGTTAAATTTAACTGCACTGGTTTGCGCCGGGCCGAAATAGATGCGGTTGCCGCCGTTTCCGCTGTTTGCGGTGATGGTGCCTGTAGCCAGGGTTACAGTAGTGCCGGCTACCGAGGCAACTTGCTTAAAGGTAGATGAGGCGTACACTCCTATACCGGCAACATAAGATGTTGTGCCTATTTGCGAGATATCTCCGTTGGTGATTTTACCGGCCAGATCAATTGAGGTTGCACCCGAAGAAAACGAAAGACCTGATGCAATAACAGTCTGGTTTGCCGGCCCGATAGCTTTCTTGGCTCCGGTAGCGGGTTTTATGGTGATGGCATTCGTAGCACTTGCGCCGGTTTTGGCTCCGAGGGTAATCGGATATGTTTCCAGTGAAGGGTCGTAGCTGCTTTCGATGACGATGGTGTGTGCGCCCGCATGGTTGGGGAAGTAGATGGAATCGTAAGCTGCCTTGATGGTGGTAAACGTGGCTGCCGGTGTTGCATCAGGGTAGGAAAGTGTAACTTGTGCATTTGATACACTGATCGCGCCAATCTGAATGGCTGCGATAAGAAGCAGAGAGTTTTTGAGAAAGGACTGTTTTTTCATACTGATCAGGTTTGTGGATACATGCCTTTTTCGGCCTGCATCCCGATTAAAAAAAGGTTTATTGATAATGTGCGTAATCTAAATTCTCTTTTATCATGAATCATTGACACCTAACATCAAGAATACCCCTAAAGCCGTATGAAAAAAAAAGCGGAGATACCCAATAATCGGGTACCTCCGCTTTGACAGAGTCGTTTGAATAAAACAGGATTGGTCGTCCCCCGGTACACCACCCCCCCCCGGCGCGCCGGGGGTGGTCGGGGCGGTGGTAACACCTGGTGCGCGGGCCGCCC